>CAUUAD010000220.1:0-2503 GCA_963542785.1 Rothia mucilaginosa | reverse complement strand
CGCGGCTAATTGAGCTTCTGAGCCTCCGGGAGGGGCTTATAGCGCTACGTCCCGTCTGCGCGGTTACACCCGGCGGGCGGGGCGTTTCTATGCCCTCTGCGAACTCATCGTCGAAGAGCTGAGCCGTTCCGCCGCTCCCCTGCTGTTCTTTTCCGCTACCCTATGCGGTAGCTACGGCGAGTCTGCCGGTCGGGTGGGTCCCGCCCACTATGTTGCTGATTGCGGCGGGAATAGCCGAAAGGGCCTCGTTGTTGGTACCTTTGGAAAGGTCGCATACACAGAGCACGGCCGATGAGTGAAAGGGAACCCATGAGTTTTATTGCGCGTCTGCGTGAAGATATTGAGAACGTCCGCCAACACGACCCTGCTGCACGCGGCGCTATCGAGATCGCGCTGAACTATTCGGGCATGCACGCCATTTGGGCTCACCGTCTGACCCACAAGCTCTGGCAGAAGGATGAGACGAAGGCTCTGGCCCGTACCCTTTCGCAGTTCACGCGTTTTCTGACAGGTGTGGAGATTCACCCCGGCGCGACCATTGGCCGCCGTTTCTTCATCGATCACGGCATGGGCATTGTCATTGGTGAAACCGCTGAGGTTGGTGACGACGTGATGCTGTACCACGGCGTGACCCTGGGCGGTCGCTCCCTGGAGAAGGTGAAGCGTCATCCCACCATTGGTGACCGCGTGACCATTGGTGCCGGTGCTAAGGTGCTGGGTCCGGTGGAGATTGGTGCCGATAGCGCTATTGGTGCGAACGCCGTGGTGGTCCACGATCACCCCGCCGATTCGATTATTACCGGCATTCCGGCGAAGCACCGCCCGCGTACCCCGGAGAAGAAGAAGCCTCTGGTGGACGCTGTGGAGTACATTGACCCCGCCATGTGGATTTAGTACTTGTTAGCGTTTTGAGGCGGTAGAGGCGCGCCTGGAGGCTCCTAGCTAGGTTCTGCAGGTCTTCTCCCCTGCTATACCCCTGAAGATGCCCCTGAGCCATCTCGGTGGCGTCCTATATCAAGACATAAAAGCCCGCCCCAGCCGGATTCTCATCCAGCCGAAGGCGGGCTTTTACGTATTCAGCTACGTGAGCTTAGTGAACGTGGATGTCCGCTGCGTTCACCTCGGAACGGTCACCGCTCCACATGGTGTGGAAGGCGCCCTCTTCGTCAATACGACCGTAGGTGTGTGCACCGAAGAAGTCACGCTGACCCTGAATCAGGGATGCGGGCAGGCGGTCGCGGCGCAGACCGTCGTAGTAGGACAGTGCGGAGGAGAACACCGGCACGGGGATGCCCAGTGCGGTTGCCTTAGCCACCACGCGACGCCAGGAAGGAACGAGCTCCTCCATGAGGTTCTTGAACGCGGGTGCCAGAAGCATGTTCGCGGGAGCCTCATCAGCGTAAGCAGCCATGATGTCGCCCAGCAGCTCGGCACGGATGATGCAGCCTGCACGCCACAGCGATGCGATGGTGTCCAGCTTCAGGTCCCAGCCGTATTCCTTGCCTGCGCGGGTGAGCAGGTCCATGCCCTGTGCGTACGCAACGAGCTTGGAGGCGAAGAGTGCGCGGCGCACATCCTCAACGAACTCGGGGTCGCCTGCACCGATACCGGTGGTTGCGATTAGGCCTGCGGGCAGTTCGTGCTGTGCCTGCTCGCGCTGCTCACGCTCGGAGGAGGAGAGGGCGCGTGCGAACACGGATTCTGCGATAGCGGAGACGGGGGAACCGAGGTCCAGACCGGCCTTAGCGGTCCACAGGCCGGTACCCTTCTGACCCGCTGCGTCAACGATAACGTCAACCAGGGGCTTGCCGGTCTTTGCGTCTACCTGTGCGAGCACCTCTGCGGTGATTTCGATCAGGTAAGAGCTCAGGTCGGTCTTGTTCCAGGTCTTGAAGATCTCTGCCTGCTCGGCGGGCTCGATGCCTGCCACGGAGCGGAGAATGTCGTATGCCTCGCCGATAACCTGCATATCGGCGTATTCGATGCCGTTGTGGACCATCTTCACGAAGTGGCCCGCACCGTCGGTGGAAATCCATGCGCAGCAGGGTGCACCGTCCTGGGGTGCCTTCGCTGCAATCTTCTCGAGCATGGGGCCGAGGTGCTTGTAGGACTCTGCGGAACCGCCGGGCATCATGGAGGGGCCCCAGAGAGCGCCCTCTTCGCCGCCGGAGACGCCAACGCCTACGAAGTGCAGGCCCTTTTCAGCCAGGGCGTGCTCGCGACGGATGGTGTCGGGGAAGTGGGAGTTACCGCCGTCGATGATGATGTCGCCCTCATCGAGCATGGGGGTGAGCTGCTCGATCACTGCGTCGACGGGTGCGCCCGCCTTGACCATAATCAGGATGCGGCGGGGAGACTCGAGGGAGTCGACGAGTTCCTGCAGGGACTCGGTGCGGATGAAGTCGCCGTCTGCGCCGTGCTCAGCCAGCAGTGCGTCGGTCTTCTCTACGGAACGGTTGTGCAGTGCCACGGTGTAGCCGTTGCGTGCCAGGTTGCGGGCGAG
>CAUUAD010000219.1:0-2527 GCA_963542785.1 Rothia mucilaginosa | reverse complement strand
AGCGTTACATCTCTACCGCTCTGTACGAGGATATCCGCGGCTAATTGAGCTTCTGGGCCCCCGGGAGGGGCTTATAGTGCTACGCCCCGTCTGCCGGTTGCATACACGGCAGGCGGGGCGTTTGTGCATCCTTGCAGTGTTTCTTGTGACCGCTTACCTGAGAGGGTTTTACTCCCGCAGTGAACCGTCGCCCCGTGTTCTTTGACGCATCCCCGCTGAGGGTTGCGGCAGGAATAGCCGAAAGGGCCTCGTTGTTGGTACCTTTGGAAAGGTCGCATACACAGAGCACGGCCGATGAGTGAAAGGGAACCCATGAGTTTTATTGCGCGTCTGCGTGAAGATATTGAGAACGTCCGCCAACACGACCCTGCTGCACGCGGCGCTATCGAGATCGCGCTGAACTATTCGGGCATGCACGCCATTTGGGCTCACCGTCTGACCCACAAGCTCTGGCAGAAGGATGAGACGAAGGCTCTGGCCCGTACCCTTTCGCAGTTCACGCGTTTTCTGACAGGTGTGGAGATTCACCCCGGCGCGACCATTGGCCGCCGTTTCTTCATCGATCACGGCATGGGCATTGTCATTGGTGAAACCGCTGAGGTTGGTGACGACGTGATGCTGTACCACGGCGTGACCCTGGGCGGTCGCTCCCTGGAGAAGGTGAAGCGTCATCCCACCATTGGTGACCGCGTGACCATTGGTGCCGGTGCTAAGGTGCTGGGTCCGGTGGAGATTGGTGCCGATAGCGCTATTGGTGCGAACGCCGTGGTGGTCCACGATCACCCCGCCGATTCGATTATTACCGGCATTCCGGCGAAGCACCGCCCGCGTACCCCGGAGAAGAAGAAGCCCCTGGTGGACGCTGTGGAGTATATTGACCCCGCCATGTGGATTTAGCGCTCACTAGCGTTTTGAGGCGGTAGCGGCGCGTCTGGAGGCTCCTCGCTGGGCTCTGCGGGTCTTCTCCCCCTGCTATACCCCTGAGATACCGCTGAAATATCTCGGGGCACCCCTGAATATCTCGTGGTACCCCAGATCAAGACATAACGAAAGCCCGCCTCGGTTGGATTCTCATCCAGCCGAGGCGGGCTTTGACGTATTCAGCTACGGGAGCTTAGTGAACGTGAATGTCCGCTGCGTTCACCTCAGAACGGTCACCGCTCCACATGGTGTGGAAGGCGCCCTCTTCGTCAATACGACCATAGGTGTGTGCACCGAAGAAGTCACGCTGAGCCTGAATCAGGGATGCGGGCAGGCGGTCGCGGCGCAGACCGTCGTAGTAGGACAGTGCGGAGGAGAACACCGGCACGGGGATGCCCAGTGCGGTTGCCTTAGCCACCACGCGACGCCAGGAAGGAACGAGCTCCTCCATGAGGTTCTTGAACGCGGGTGCCAGAAGCATGTTCGCGGGAGCCTCATCAGCGTAAGCAGCCATGATGTCGCCCAGCAGCTCGGCACGGATGATGCAGCCTGCACGCCACAGCGATGCGATGGTGTCCAGCTTCAGGTCCCAGCCGTATTCCTTGCCTGCGCGGGTGAGCAGGTCCATGCCCTGTGCGTACGCAACGAGCTTGGAGGCGAAGAGTGCGCGGCGCACATCCTCAACGAACTCGGGATCTCCTGCACCGATACCGGTGGTTGCAATCAGGCCTGCGGGCAGTTCACGCTGTGCCTGCTCGCGCTGCTCACGCTCGGAGGAGGAGAGGGCGCGTTCGAACACGGACTCTGCGATAGCGGAGACGGGGGAACCGAGGTCCAGGCCAGCCTTAGCGGTCCACAGGCCGGTACCCTTCTGGCCGGCTGCGTCAACAATAACGTCGACCAGGGGCTTGCCGGTCTTTGCGTCTACCTGCGCGAGCACCTCTGCGGTGATTTCGATCAGGTAGGAGTTCAGGTCGGTCTTGTTCCAGGCCTTGAAGATTTCTGCCTGCTGTGCGGGCTCAATACCTGCCACAGAGCGGAGAATGTCGTAAGCCTCGCCAATGACCTGCATGTCGGCGTACTCGATGCCGTTGTGGACCATCTTCACGAAGTGACCCGAACCGTCGGTGGAGATCCATGCGCAGCAGGGTGCGCCGTCCTGCGGTGCCTTCGCTGCAATCTTTTCGAGCATGGGGCCGATGTGCTTGTAGGACTCTGCGGAGCCGCCGGGCATCATGGAGGGGCCCCAGAGAGCGCCTTCCTCACCGCCGGACACGCCGACGCCCACGAAGTGCAGGCCCTTCTCGGCCAGTGCGCGCTCGCGGCGGATAGTGTCGGGGAAGTGGGAGTTGCCGCCGTCGATGATGATGTCACCCTCGTCCAGCAGGGGGGTGAGCTGCTCGATCACGGAGTCGACGGGTGCGCCCGCCTTCACCATGATCAGGATGCGGCGGGGAGATTCGAGGGAGTCGACGAGTTCCTGCAGGGACTCGGTGCGGATGAAGTCACCCTCTGCACCATGCTCGGCGAGCAGGGCGTCGGTCTTCTCAGCGGAACGGTTGTGCAGTGCCACGGTGTAGCCGTTGCGTGCCAGGTTGCGGGCGAG
>CAUUAD010000218.1:0-2528 GCA_963542785.1 Rothia mucilaginosa | reverse complement strand
GGTGGCGAGGTGGCTGTACATGCCGTTGGTGGAGGTGCCGAGTTCGTAGATTCCGTGGGCGTGGATGTCGTGTACGTAGCTGGCGATTTCGTTGTATTCGCTGGCGAGTGTGGCGGTGCGTTGGCGGTGCGTCTGGAATTCGGGGGATGCGAAGTACCGGTTTTTGCGAATGGTCAGGACAATGCCCACGATGACTACGATGATGACGACGCCGAGGATGACGTACCAGAGGGAGAAGGCGAAGCATACGGCGAAGAAGATGCCGAACCCTTTGAGGGAGGATTTCACGGGTGTTCCTTTGCGATACGGCAGTGTATCTGTGAGTGTAGATTTCCTCCATTAGGGTATCGGAGGTGGGTACCGCGCGCAAAGCATTTGGTCGCACCAGCGAGCTATTAAGGTGCGGGGCAGACTTACACCTTCCGGATGCGCCCTCAGGGTGCCCGAAGCGAAGCGAGGGCGGGTCCCCTGCGACGGCGCGGAGGAAGTGTGTAAGATGCCCGCCCTACAAATGCAGACCAGGCGGAGCCAGCAAAAGGCTGAGAAGGCGACAGCCACCTCCCCCTCCAGTTCGTTATGCCGGTATCGCGCACCCAAGCCCTGCCCTTACTGAACCGGGGTCGAGTGTTTTACCTACGAGGCGGAGGGATGGTGTCCTCCATCGTGACATCGGAGACACGGAGCGGTGCGAGCGTCACCAAACAGGCTTGGCGGAGCCAGCAAAAGGCTGAGAAGGCGACAGCCCCCTCCCCCTCCAATTCGTTATGCCGGTATCGCGCACCCAAGCCCTGCACTTACTGAACCGGGGCTAAGTGTCTTACCTACAAGGCGGAGGGGCGGTGTCCTCCGTCGTGACATCAAAGACGCGAAGCGGTGCGAACGTATTTTCCGGAAGCGCCCTCAGGGTGCCCGAAGCGAAGCGAGGGCGGGTTCCCTGCGACGGTGCGGAGGAAATATACGCAGCACCGCCTCCAGAACATGCATAGGAACAAGGAGGAGCACCACCCCTCCTAAACCAAAACCAAAAAGTTAAACACAAAAGCCCCTAGCTCGAAAGCTAAGGGCTTTATCTGTGCGCGATACTGGGATCGAACCAGTGACCTCTTCCGTGTCAGGGAAGCGCGCTACCGCTGCGCCAATCGCGCTCACAAAACAATTGTTTTGTTGCGAGGTGAGGACGGGATTCGAACCCGCGTACACGGCTTTGCAGGCCGCTGCCTAACCACTCGACCACCTCACCGCATACGCTCCACGAGGGAACGCGTTCGAACTCTTGGAGTCCTTACGAGCGGTTGACGAGACTTGAACTCGCGACATCCACCTTGGCAAGGTGGTGCTCTACCAACTGAGCTACAACCGCATATCAGCGTATTCAATTTGAATCATGACGAGGAGTTTTTCGCTCCGTCGTGCTGACAGGTAAATACTATACGGGGTTTTTGAGTGTTTGCCAAATCTTTTGTTAGACACCTCGTGTTCCGCGTGTTTCCGGGGTAAAACGGGGTGTTTTGCTTCGTTTTTGGGCTGTGCGAGCAAAATTTATTTTCATGGTGCCGGTCACATTTTCGGGGTTTTGGCGTGGTTACTGGTCCCGTGAGGGTAGCGGCGGGCACACATTGTCCGCCACGATGCCCACTGAGCCGTCGCCGTCCACAAAATTTTTCAAAAGAGAACGAAAAGGAGGGGCGGGGAACCAGGTTCCCTACCCCTCCCCTATGAAAACCGCGTCCGCTAAAACGCTTGGCTCATGGTTCTAGAGTTCTTCGAAGAAGAGACGTTCGTAGACTTTGCGAGCATTGCGGGTTTGGCGCAGGTAGTCCTCTTCGAGGGCGCGTGCGCTGCCGGCGGGGTATCCGCACCAGCGTGCAATCGCCTCCAAATCATCACGACCTGAGGGCAAAGTATCCGACTGGCGCACCCCGCGCAGTACATTGCCACCGCGAATCTTCGTGGCGAGCAACCAGGCGCCGCTGAGGATTTCAGCGTCCGCAACCTCGACCAGTCCCGCCTCAACCGCCGCATCCAACGCCGTCAGGGTGGAGGTGGTGCGCAGCCCCGGCACAGCGTGCGCGTGGCGCAACTGCACGAGCTGGACTAGCCATTCCACGTCGGAGAGTCCGCCACGACCGAGCTTGAGCTGGCGGGTGCGGTCGGCACCGTGCGGCATGCGTTCGTTCTCAACGCGCGCCTTCATGCGGCGAATCTGCTGCACCTGTTCGGGCGTGAAAGTTGCCGGGTAGCGGTACGGTTCGATGAGCTCCACGAAGGCCTCGCCGAGCTCCTTGTCGCCTGCGATGGGACGGGCGCGGGTGAGCGCCTGGAATTCCCAGGTTTCCGCCCAGCGTTCGTAGTAGGAGCGGTAGGAGTCCAGCGAGCGTACAATAGCGCCCTGCTTGCCTTCGGGGCGCAGGTCGGCGTCCACTTCGAGGGGGCGTTCGGCGCGAATGGCGGGCTTGACGGGCTGCTTGAGGAGCGCCAGGGTGCGGTTGACGATGCGTGCCGCCTGTTCCTGTGCGGCGTCTTCGTCG
>CAUUAD010000217.1:0-2543 GCA_963542785.1 Rothia mucilaginosa | reverse complement strand
CCGGCTAACGCGCTTCCCGAAAATCAAAGAATCAAAAACCAAACGAAACACTCGAGCGGGGGTGGCTTGTACATTCACAAGCCACCCCCGCTCGAGGTGTCAGCTATTTACTTTCGCCGCTCAGCTTTACTTCGCTCAGCTTTACTTTTCTTCGGGCGCGTTGCCGAAGCCGCCGTCCAGCAGCTTCTGCAGCTCCGAGTCGAAGTCCACGTCGTCCAGGCTGATTTCGTTCATGCGCGCATCGTATGCGGTGAAGTCTTCCAGCTCGGCGGGGGTGGGCAGGGTCTCCGGGGTGTCCCAGAGGCCGTCGCGCGCCTCAATGCCGTGGGATTCTTCGTACCAGCGCCAGAACTGCTGTGCTTCACGCACCAGGCGCGGGCGCAGTTCCAGGCCGACCAGGTTCTCGAAGACCTGCTCGCTGGGGCCGCCGTCGATGCGGCGGCGCGCCATGATTTCGGTCAGCTGCGGTGCCTTGGGCAGGTTGCGGGTCGCGTCTTCGGTTACGACGGATACCCAGCCTTCGATGAGGGCGAGCAGACCCTCCAGGCGCTGTACCGCCAGTTCCTGGTCCTCGGTGCGCTGGGGGCTGAACATGCCGCCTTCGAATGCTTCCTGTACGGCGTCGGGATTGCTCATGTCCACCTGGGATGCGGCGTCCTGCATGCGGTTCATGTCCACACGAATGCCGCGGGCGTATCGCGCCACGAGCTGGACCAGGTCTTCACGTAGCCAGGGGTTTGCCTTGTGCAGGCGAATCAGCGCGGATTCACGCACGGCAAGGTAGAGCAGAACCTCCTGCGGGGGAACCTCGATGCTGTCGGCGAGCTGCTGGTAGCCGTTGGGCAGCAGCGCGGAGGAACCGGGCGCGAGGGGGAAGCCCACGTCGGTGGAGGAGTACACTTCACCGGCGAGCTGTGCGAGTGCCTGCGCCATCTGTGCACCAAAAATCACGGAACCAATGTTGTTCAAGAAGCCGCTGTTAAGGATCTGAGAGATCTCTTCGGGCACGTCTTCGGGTGCGCCGGGTATGACCATGGACTGGGTGACTTCGGCTGCGACCGGCTCGACCATTTCGCGCCAGGAATCGAAGGAATGCTCCACCCATTCCGCCTTGGACCACGCCTGCACCGGATAGTTGTGGCGCTCAATGGTGGTCACTGCGTCCAGCCAGAGGTCGGCGAGGTTCGCCGCGTCTTCTACGGCGCGCTTGAGGTTTTCGGGTACGGAGGGGTCTTCACCCATGGAGGCGAGCATCTGGCGGGTCTGGTTCTTCACGCTATCCCAGTTCACGCCGCTGGGGCTGTCGGATGCGCCCGTGCCGGAGAACATCGCCTGCACCTGCGCGAACATGCTCTGCATCATGGCGGGGTCAAAGCTCATGCCCATGTTCTTCAGGTCTTCGGGGTCGATGCTGATGCCGAAGGGGTTCTGGCCGCCTTCGCCGAAGAGCGCGCTGAAGGGGTTCTGCGCGTTGGAGGAGGCGCCCTTGCCGCCCTGGCCGGTTGCCCCAGCGGAGGGGTCGAAGCCCTGCTCCTGCATCTTCTTAATGAATTCTTCGAGGGGGTCGCGCTCGTTGGAGGCGCCGCCGGTGGGGTTCTCAGACATGTGAAGCCTTTCGTAATCCGGGGGTGGGCGCAGCTGGCCCGCTCGCTGTCCAGCCTACCGATTTTTGCTGAGAATTTCCCGTGCCATTGCTGTGGAAGCGGGTTAATCAGCTAAGGGCTCACAAGCTTGTCTTTGGGGCCGGGGTTTGGGAGTTTTTTCGTGCCGCTGTCACCGTGCGGTGCTGACACAGCGCGGTGCGGGCCGGAACGTAAACGCCACCTGATTGCTCTATTTTTAGCGGGGTAACGGTGCCCGCCCGCGTGTTGAAAAGCAGGTTTATCCGGTACTGTAGAAACCATGACTAAGTCCACCCCTGATGCTGAGCAGCAGTCGAACGCCGCCTCCGCGAGCGTGAAGAGTAATGAGAAGGCGGCTAAGCGCCGTTCGCGTTTTGCGCCGCGCCGCGTGAACCTGCGTTCGGTGAGCGCTGTGGCGACGTGCGCCCTGCTGGCTGGTGCTTTTGTTCTGCCCAGTTCCTATGTGAAGGAGGGCCCCGGCCCGCTCTTTGACGTGCTCGGAACGTACCAGGAGAAGGACGTCATTGAGGTTTCTGGCGCGCCCAGCTATAAGACGTACGGCAAGATGAACATGACCACGGTGTCGGTTTCGGGTGGCCCGTACACGGAGCTGTCCGGCGCGGAGGCGTTCTACGGCTGGTTGGCGTTTGACGGTAACCGCAGCCTCGTGGTGCCGACCGATGCCCTGTACCCGCATGTGAGCCATGAGCAGGCGACGGCGGCGACCGGCGCGCAGATGGCTGATTCGCAGACTCAGGCGAAGGTCGCGGCGATGCGCCAGCTGAAGATGGCAGTGACCGAGAAGGTTCAGGTGCTTTCCACGGTGGAGGGTTCCCCGGCGGCGAGCGCTCTGAAGGCTGATGACCGCATCGTGAAGGTGGGGGAGAAGCAGATTGAGACCCTCACCGATGTTCCGAAGGC
>CAUUAD010000216.1:0-2550 GCA_963542785.1 Rothia mucilaginosa | reverse complement strand
GCAAACAACAGGGCGGGCACTCCCCCACCAGGGAGAGCACCCGCCCGTCGTTAGTTATTCAGCCAATGCTTAGCCGACCACCTTACGGTGCGACAGCCACAGCCACCTGAGCGGTACGAACCACACGGTCGTTCACGCGGTAGCCGTAACGCAGAACCATGGAGACATGATCCTCAGCCACCTCGTCGGTGGGCTGCTGCAGTACAGCTTCGTGGATGTTCGGGTCGAAGGCGTCGCCTACTTCACCGAAGCGCTCCACACCCTGCTTGCCGAGCAGCTCTTCGAGCTTGGTAGCAATGGAAGCGAAGGGGCCTTCCTGCAGGTCGCCGTGCTTGCGTGCGGCGTCGATGTCGTCGAGCACCGGCAGCAGTGCGGTCACCAATTCACTGGTTACGAAGCCTCGCAGCTGCTCCTTTTCGCGGGCGGTGCGGTTCTTGTAGTTGGTGAACTCTGCCTGCAGGCGAAGCAGGGAGTCCAGGCGCTCCGCGGCGAGTGCCGCGTCAGCAGATTCTGCCTCGACAGCGTCCTGGAGCTCAGCCTCGACGGCTTCCGCAGCGTCTTCGGCGGTTTCGACCGATTCAGCTTCGGGGTGGCCTTCCGCTGCGGGGGCGTTGAATGCCTCCTCCAGCGGGTCGGGGGTGGTGTTTTCCTGCTCAGCCATGATTACTTCTTCTCGTCTTCGTCGATAACCTCGGCGTCGACAACGTCCTCATCAGCGGCGGGCTTGGACTCGGATGCCTCAGCCTGTGCTGCTGCGTAGAGTGCCTCGCCCAGCTTGGACTGGGATGCCTGCAACTTCTCGAATGCGGACTTCACTGCTGCGTCGTCGTCGCCCTCGAGTGCCTTCTTCAGCTCGTCGACATCGCCCTGAACCTCGGTCTTGACGTCCTCGGGCAGCTTGTCGCCGTTCTCCTTCAGGAGCTTCTCGACGGAGTATGCGACGGACTCAGCTGCGTTGCGGGTGTCAGCAGCCTCGCGGCGTGCCTTGTCCTGCTCAGCGTGTGCCTCTGCGTCCTTGACCATGCGGTCGATGTCGTCCTTGGAGAGGGAGGTACCGCCGGTGATGGTCATGGACTGCTCAACACCGGTGCCCTTGTCCTTTGCGGAGACGTGCACGATGCCGTTTGCATCGATGTCGAAGGTAACCTCAATCTGGGGCACGCCACGGGGTGCGGGGGCGATGCCGGTCAGCTCGAAGGTACCCAGGTTCTTGTTGTCGCGAGTGAACTCACGCTCACCCTGGAAGACCTGAATGGTCACGGAGGGCTGGTTGTCCTCTGCGGTGGTGAAGGTCTCGGAACGCTTGGTCGGGATTGCGGTGTTGCGCTCGATCAGCTTGGTCATCACGCCGCCCTTGGTCTCGATACCGAGGGAGAGGGGGGTGACGTCGATCAGCAGAACGTCCTTACGGTCGCCCTTCAGCACGCCTGCCTGCAGTGCTGCACCCATTGCCACGACCTCGTCGGGGTTCACGCCCTTGTTGGGCTCGCGGCCGGTGAGCTCCTTGACGAGCTCAGCAACAGCGGGCATACGGGTGGAGCCACCGACCAGGATGACCTCAGAAATCTCGGAGATGGACACGCCAGCTTCCTTGATTACGTCGAGCACGGGCTTCTTGGTGCGCTCGAGCAGGTCGCGGGTCAGTTCCTCGAACTTTGCGCGGGTCAGCTTCTCATCCAGGTGGATGGGGCCCTCGGGGGTCACGGACAGGTACTGCAGGGAGATGTTGGTGCTGGTTGCGCTGGACAGTTCCTTCTTAGCCTGCTCAGCTGCTTCCTGCAGACGCTGCAGAGCAATCTTGTCCTTGGACAGGTCTGCGCCGGTGTTTGCCTTCACCTGTGCGAGCAGCCACTCGACGATGCGCTGGTCCCAGTCGTCGCCACCGAGGCGGTTGTCACCGCTGGTTGCGCGAACCTGAATGGTGGAGAAGCCGTCGTCGTCCTTGCCGACTTCCAGCAGGGAGACGTCGAAGGTACCGCCACCGAGGTCGAAGACCAGGATGAGCTCGTCTTCCTTACCCTTGTCCAGGCCGTATGCCAGTGCTGCGGCGGTGGGCTCGTTGACGATACGCAGGACGTTCAGGCCTGCGATCTCGCCGGCTTCCTTGGTTGCCTGACGCTCAGCGTCGTTGAAGTATGCCGGGACGGTGATGACAGCGTCGGTGACGGTGTCGTTCAGGAATGCCTCTGCGTCGCCCTTCAGCTTCATGAGGATACGAGCGGAGATTTCCTGCGGGGTGTACTTCTTGCCGTCGATCTCGGTGGTCCAGTCGGTGCCCATGTGGCGCTTGACGGAGGAGATGGTGCGGTCGACGTTGGTCACTGCCTGACGCTTTGCGACGCTACCGACCAGAACCTCGCCGTCCTTGGAGAATGCGACGACGGAGGGGGTGGTTCGGGTGCCCTCTGCGTTAGCGATGACGACCGGGTCGCCACCTTCCAGTGCTGCTACGACCGAGTTGGTGGTACCGAGGTCAATACCTACTGCACGTGCCATATGTTTATTCACTCCTTAGGTGTTAGTGCCCCGCTTCTTCTAATGCGAGGCGGG
>CAUUAD010000215.1:0-2555 GCA_963542785.1 Rothia mucilaginosa | reverse complement strand
GAGTTATCGCCCGAAGAGACGGCGGCAAAAGCGTACGCCTCGGTAATGCCGGCACGCTTGAGGGTGTCCTCATCGAAGCCAACACCGGTGACCAGGCGGCCCTCAAAGCCCTTACGCAGCGGCTGGAAGGCGCGTTCGTCCTGGTCAATGACGGCGACCGTATGCCCCGAAGCTTCCAGAGTGCGCGCCAACATGACGCCCACGCGCCCGGCACCCATAATGACGAAGTGAGGCATACAACCCTCCGAATGTGTTGATGTTTTGTGTCGATAAGGCGTTACCGCCTACCTCTACCAGTGTAATGGGCGGGTGAGGTTCCGCGCCGAGGCTCCGTGATATTCCGCTCGCCATGCCCACTATTCGGCTGAATAAAATTGAGCTTTGAAGCCGCGACCTATAGCCTTAACAGCGTGAGGAATCGTTGGGATAAGATGCGCATCGCCCTGACCGGTCAGCCGGTCAGCACGCGAAATCTTTCGGCAGTCGCGCTGCCGAAGCGCTACGCCCTGCCTCTTTTCGGTGCCGACGGTATCTCCTCGGTAGCCTACGCCGCCGACCAGATGATCCTGACCCTTGCCGCCGCGGGTGCCTCTGCGCTCGCTTTTTCGCCCTGGATTGGTTTGGGTGTGGCGATGGTGGGTCTGCTGGTGATTGGCACCTACCGGTACAATATTAACCAGATTGCCTCCAAGGGCGATATTCAGCTGGTGCACCACAAGCTGGGTGCGCTGCCCTCGATCGTGATGGGCGCTTCCTCGCTGATGGACTATATGCTCACAGTGGCGGTTTCGATGTCTTCGGCGTCCTCGTTTTTGGTGGCGCTGTACCCGCAGATTCAGGATTGGCGCACCCTCATTGCGGTGCTGCTCATTGTTGCCCTGACGCTGTTTGCGTCGCGCGGCGTGCAGTTGCTGGGAAAGATTGCGTACTGGCCGCTGTACGTTTTCTTGGCGCTGTTGGGGGTCACCCTCATTGTGGGTTGGATTCGTGCCGCCACCGGTACTCTGCCGCTGGCTGAATCGGCTACCTACGTGATTGCCCCCGAATACCACGATCATACCCTGGAAGGCCTGGCGCTGGTACTGCTTCTGGCGCGTTCGTTCTCCGCCGGTGTGGTGGCGTTCTCGGGCGTTTCTACGATCTCTAATTCTGTGAAGTATTTCCGCCGCCCGAAGAAATATAATGCGGCGGTCACCATGATGCTGATGGGCCTGATTACCTCGGTCCTGCTGGTGAGCCTGCTCGGTTTTGCGGCGGCAACCCGCGTGCACATGGTGCACGATACGACCCGTTTCTTGTTCATTGACGGGCACACGCCGGGGGAGTACTTCCACCAGAAGCCGGCGCTGTACCAGGTGGCTTTGGCGATTTATCAGGGTGTTCCGTTCATCGCGCAGCTGCTGGTGTTTGCCACGGTGGGCGTGCTGATTATTGCCTCGCTGACTGCGTTTACCGGCTTCCCGGTGATTGCCTCGTCGCTGGCTGATTACCAGTACCTGCCGGTGTTCTTCCGCAGCATGGAATCACGCGGCCTGTACGCGAACGGTGTGCTGGCGCTGTCGGCATTCTCAATTTTTCTCACCTGTATTTTCGGTTCGGACGTGTATTCGCTGATTCAGCTGTACATCGTGGGCATGTGCCTGTCCATGGCGCTGGTGCAGCTGGCGGTGGTACGCTACCGCATGCGCCTGCTGCGTGTTACCCTCGCACAGATGCCGCGCCGCGCCCTGATTCGTGATATCGCTGTTTCTGCGGTGGGTGTGGTCGTGACCGCCGTGGTGCTGGTCATCGTCGTGGTGACGAAGTTCGCCGCCGGTGCGTGGATCTCCCTTGGAATGATTGCCCTGATGGTTGGAGGTATGGTTGTGACTCGCCGCCACTACGATGCGGTGGATGCCGCTCTGGACGTCCCCCTGAACGCCGAATCCGTTGCGGATGTGGCAGCCCTGCCTTCGCGTGTGCACGCCATCGTGTACGTGGAGCGTGTGCGCCGCCCGGCGGTTCGTGCCCTCTCCTATGCGCGTGCCGGTCGCCCCTCCACGATTGAGGCGCTAACGGTCAACAATGACCGCGCCGCCCTGGAGATCGTGAGGAAGCGTTGGTACGCCCTCGGTATTCCGGTGCCACTGTCGGTCATTGACTCGCCGTACCGTGACACGGTGGATGCTGTCGTCTCGTATATTCGTCGCAGCCGCAAGAAGTCACCCCGCGATATTTTGGTGGTGTACCTGCCGGAATTCGTGGTGGAGCATTGGTGGCAGCGTATTCTGCACCGCAGCACGGTGCGCCGCCTCAAGCGGGCGCTTCTGCACGAGCCGGGCGTCATGACTGCAACTGTGCCCTGGGCGATGCACGAGGATGAGGTGTATGATGAGATTTTTGATCAGCGTGTACAAGGTCAAGAATCGACTGTAGATGCTGAGGGCGACGGCTCGACGGCGGTCGCTCCAAATGTGACGCGTTCTGCCGGTGGCGGCCGTGAACTGATTCAGAGCAACCGCCACGCGGTGTACCGCGGCCGCCTGCACGAGACGGACGCGGTGGCGCGCGAGAAG
>CAUUAD010000214.1:0-2563 GCA_963542785.1 Rothia mucilaginosa | reverse complement strand
GCCCTCGCAGAGCTCGGGCACCCTGATGTCGCTTCAGGAAGGTATAGCTGAGCCGCGCGCACACGGTTGCGATGAGTTCTTTCACCCCAAGCCTGCGGGTGTGTAGGTACCCTGAACCCAATATTCATTCTTGGCGAGCTGTCTGCGGTACCTAACCCGAGTATTCTTTCCCCCTCTCCGCGCACAGTCTTCCCACAGCGAGCAGCCCGCGGTTCGCATCCTTGACGCACAGCCGCACCCTACCTCGCACCACAGAGGGGGGAGGGAATTAGTAGGGGAGAGACGGTATGTTCCGTCGCGACATCAGGGTGTCCGACGCGGAGCGAGGACGGGTTCCCTGCAGGAGCTAGGAACATACCGCCTCGACCCGCCAAAAATGAAGCCCCAAACCATAAGGTTCGGGGCTTTTGGAGCGGCTGACGGGAATCGAACCCGCGTATCAGGCTTGGGAAGCGTGCGCTCTACCATTGAGCTACAGCCGCATCTTTTTCAGTGTATCGCGCTTGCTTGCCGGGAGCGAAACTTGTCCGGGGTTGAAATGTGATGTAGGCCTGTGTGCTGGGGCTGGTGGATGCCTGCACGTGGGTGGTGTTTGCCAGGTATCCTTTAATCGTGCTTATTTCAGATCGCGATATTCGTCAAGAGATTGCTGATGGGCGCATCGTTCTTGATCCGTTCGATGAGTCGATGATTCAGCCTGCAAGTGTGGACGTGAGGATTGATCGTTTCTTCCGTCTGTTCGATAACCACAAGTACCCGCATATTGATCCTTCTCAGCCGCAGGAGGATTTGACGCGCCTGGTTGAGGTGGCTCCTGATGAGCCGTTTATTCTGCATCCGGGTGAGTTTGTGTTGGGTTCTACGTATGAGAAGGTGACTCTGCCTGATGATGTGGCTGCCCGTCTGGAGGGTAAGTCGTCGCTGGGCCGACTGGGTTTGTTGACTCACTCTACGGCTGGTTTTATTGATCCTGGTTTTTCTGGGCATGTGACGCTTGAGTTGTCGAATGTGGCGACTTTGCCGATTATGTTGTGGCCGGGTTCTAAGGTTGGTCAGTTGTGTTTCTTCCGTTTGAGTAGCCCGACTGAGCATCCGTATGGTTCTGGTGCGTATGGTAACCGTTACCAGGGTCAGCGTGGCCCGACTGCTTCGCGTAGTTATTTGAATTTTCATCAGACGATGATTCCTGCGGATGGTTCTGTGGAGTCTTAGTCTTTCCCGCTTTTGGGGTGCGGGCGTGCAGGCTGTGTGTTTGTGCGCCCGCGTTGGGCGGTTTTCCGTCTGTTGTGCTCGTGCGTTCACTCGCGTGCGGGTTTTTATCTCTCACTCTCTAAGGATTTTTGATGAATCTGAAGCCTGTTGTTCTGCGTGTTGCTGGCGCGGAAGTTTCTTTGTATCTGATTGATATGTCGGACTCTTTTGTGGAGCGTTTTAAGAAGGCGTGGGAGCCTCTTGCTCCGGAGTTTTTTGATACTCCTGATGAGGCGTATGCTTCGTTGTCTCGTTTTGATCAGGTGATGCTGGTTCATGCGCCGACTGATGAGTCGGTGATGGATTTGGCGAATCCGTTGATGGGTTCGTTTGATAAGGTTTCGACGCTGCGTGTGGCTGATGATGATTCGGGTATGCAGGATCTGACGAGCCGTATTACGTTGGCGATGATTGAGCAGCTGGTTGGTCGCGGTGTGATGCTGCATGCGGCTGTTATTGGTGACCCTGAGTCGAAGCGCGCTGTTGCGCTGGTGGGTGTTTCTGGTAGCGGTAAGACGACTGCGTCGCGTTTCTTGGGTTCGAAGTTTGCGTATCTGACGGATGAGACTGCGATTATTTCGGATGAGGGTGTTGTGTCGCCGTATCCGAAGCCGCTGTCTGTGATTGTTGACCCGAATGCGCCGAAGGATCAGCAGAACCCGGTGGATTTGGGTTTGAACGTGGTTGATCGTGATGACCTCAGCTATGAGCTGTCGCGTATTGTGTTCATTTCTCGTGATGAGTCGGCTTCTGAGCCGTATTTTGAGCGTGTTCCGCTGCATGAGGCTCTGGTGTTCTTGAGTGAGCAGAGCTCGGGTCTGGCGCGTCACCCTGAGGGTGTTGTGTCGCTGGCTAAGCTGGTGGAGCGTTGCGGTGGCGTGTGGCGCCTGGTGTACTCGGAGGTTGAGGATACTTTGCCGCTGGTTCAGGATCTGCTGAATGGTGGTGAGCTGCCGAACGCTGATGAGGTTGAGAAGCTGGAGAAGTACACGGCTGAGGATCACCTGCCGGGTGTGTTCTTGAACGGTACGATTGCGGTTTCTCGTATGCCGGGTACTTCGGGTGTGCGTGTGGGTGAGGACGGCCCGTTCTTGCTGCTGTGTGACACTGAGCTGAATGAGCTGTCTGATTTTGCGGCTGAGTGCTGGCTGCAGGCTGAGGGCGACATTTCGTACGATGACCTGTTTGCGCGTTTGGCTGAGATCTTTGAGGGTCTGCCGCCGGAGGCGTATGACGAGAACCTGAGCGCCATGGCGGCTGGTTCGATGCTGTGGGTTCGTGTGATTGATGATCCGCTGATTGATGACGCGAC
>CAUUAD010000213.1:0-2574 GCA_963542785.1 Rothia mucilaginosa | reverse complement strand
GGCTGGGTATAAGGTATCCCCCGCATCCGTGATGGGTGCGGGGGATACTTTTATGCCCGGTGAAAGCTGTGCACCTGCCGGATGCGCCCGCCACCGTGGGCGGGCGGCTCTTTAGCGGGAGTACTTCGCCTCCGCCAGTTCGGCACCTGCGGCGCGTGCCGCATGCTCCACCACCTGACGATTTGCCAGGTATACGAAGAACGTCACCAGAATAAACAGGTACATCAGCTGGTACGGCATGGTTCCCGCCATCAGGCCGAGGGAGCCTTCGGGCACCATCAGAATCTGATCCGAGTTGAAGTGCGGGGAGAACGCCAGCACAATCCAGAACGGCGAAATGTACATGCCCACCAGCGCCGCGGTTGCCAAGATAACAGCCAGCGTGAAGACGAAGGAGCTGACCCGCTGGTACATGAGCGGGAAGATTTCCATGACCACGGCGGCGAGCATCAGCGGGTACCAGGTGTTGTGGTGCGACCAGCTAATCGGCGAAATCTGCAGCATCATGAACGCGGTCAGCGCCAGCTGCGCCATGAGTGCGCGGGCACGAATCAGCGGAACCAGCAGAACCGCGGTGACCAGCACAATCAGCAGGGTCAACGCCACCTGCACCACGGACAGGGCAGTCGCCGTCAGGTGATGCTGCAGGCCCGCGTGGGTCAGCGTGCCCATAATCGACACGTTATCGAAGTAGCTGAACCAGCCCACACGCGAAGTGTCACGCACCGCGTGGAACCAGAACGTCAGCGACTCCTCACGAATCACCAGGAAGCCGATACCCACGGTCGTGGCGAAGCTCACGCCCAGAGTCGCAATGCCCTTCCAGTCCTTACGCATGAGCAGCAGCAGACCAAACGCGAGCGGGGTCAGCTTAATACCGGCCGCAATACCCAGCAGCACACCGCGCGGAACGCGGGTCGCCGGGCGCATAAAATCGGCGAGAATCAGCATCAAAATGATGGCGTTAATCTGCCCAAAATGCGTGGTCAAACGCCACGGGCCGCACATCCAAATCAGCGCCGCAATCAGCGACACCATACCCCAATGACCCAGGTGCTTCTGCAACGGCAGACGCCACGAGCGGCTACGCGCGTAAGAGTACAGCAGGTACGCGCACCAGTAGCAGAGCGCGCAAATAATGGCGGTAATCAGCAGCATGCTCTGCGGCTCGGTGAGGAACGCGAGCGGGTAAAAGAGCAACGCCGCAAACGGCGGGTAGGTGAACGGCAGGCCGCGCGTGCGGAAGGTGTACAGCTGGTAGCCGTCCGGGCCGTCCGCGAGGGAGACAGCACCCAGGCGGTACACGTAAATATCGTCAGCCGCCGCGTGCGTCACGTAATCGAAGGCGTAGAGGGCAACCAGGATGAACAGCAGATGCGCCCAGAGAGCGCCGCTACGCATACCGGGGATGCGGTCAAAGAAGCCACGCGCAGGTTTTGCGGGTTCCTGGGCGGTTGCCTTGGCCGTTTCCTGGGCGGTTTCCGAAGCTTCGGCGGGCTCTACAGCAGGCTCCGGGCTTTCTACAGCGCTTTCTACAGCGCTTTCAGCAGCCGGTTCGGCAACCGCGGTAGAAGCCCACGGAATCCTCGGTGCAGCCGCTTCAGTATTCTCCGCGTTCATAGCGGAGTTCTTTTCAGTATTCTTCACGGGGTCTTTTCTTGTTCCTTGTCGCGGGTTACGCGGTTGCCTCACGAGAATCAGCGGCACGCACAGACTGGGCGCTCTCTGCCACCAGGGCGCGAGCGCCCCACCAGCCCAGGGGCGCATCGCTACGCACGGAACCGTACTGCACGGGCTCAACCTTCGCGCCACGCACCGGTGCGCTCAGAGCGGCAACCGACCAGAGCGTCATCGTCACCCACAGGCAGAACGCCGGAATAGCCGAAACCGCCAACGCGCCCGGAGCCAGCTGCTCCAAACCATCAACGCTACCGTGGAACCAAGAAGCAATCCTAATCGGGGAAATGTACAGGCCCAGCACCGCAACCACCGCGAACACGGTCGCCGTCACGCGCAACCACGCAGGCTGAACCGCAAAATAGGTGGGGAACGCATCCATAATGAATACGGCAGCCAGCAGGGGCAGCAGCACGTTGTGGTGCGACCAGCTAATCGGCGACAGCGCCACCATCAGGGAGGCGGTCACCGCCACCTGCGCCAGCGCGGCACCGCGGCGTTCCAGCTGGTACAGCAGCGCGGCGGTCAGCACAATCGTAACCAGCGCCAGGGCGTAGTAGATGGGCTTCGCGGCGCTCTCAGAGAGACCGAAGTGCAGTAGCCAGCCCTGAATCGAGACGTTATCCACAAAGTTCAGGCCACCCACACGCGAGGGGTTCGTCAGCGCGGAGAACCAGAACTCCGGCGCGTCTTTAGGCATCAGAATGAAACCCAACGCAATGGTGCCGAAGAACGTCGCACCCAGGGTCGCAATGCCCTTCCAGTCGCGGCGGACCAGCAGAATCAGACCAAACACGAGCGGGGTCAGCTTCACGCCGCCCGCAATACCAATCAGCACGCCACGCGGCACGCGGGTCGCCGGGCGCACAAAATCGGCAAGAATCAGCGCCGTAATAA
>CAUUAD010000212.1:0-2592 GCA_963542785.1 Rothia mucilaginosa | reverse complement strand
GCGGTGTGCACCGCCAGGCCGGTCGAAGCAGCTGCCACAACAGCGGCAAGAGCCACCGAAACCGGCAGGAACTTAGTGCGCGAGGACTGGAACGCCGCCACCACACGGTTAGCACTACCGCGGAAGCCATAGCGGCGAATCGGGGTCTCAACCCAACGGTACGACATCTCCGCAATCGCGAAGGTCGCCACCAGAACGCCCACATTCACCAGCGGGGAGCGGTCCGCACCCAGAGCGTAGTGCATGACCACGGCGAGCGGCCAGTGCCACAGGTACAGGCCGTAGGAGCGCTCGCCCACCCAGCGCAGGGGAGCGAAGTTCAGTAGGCGGCGCAGCATTTCGGAGGCGCCAGCGAGCATATCGGGGAGCATACCCTGAATCACGCCCAGTGCCAGCAGGGAGGCGCCAAACAGACCCCAGGGAATCGCACCGGGTGCCGACTCGGGAACCAGGATCGCGTAGGGAATCAGCGCGAACAGCGAGATCCAGCTGATCATGACGCGGGCGAAAGCGACCAGGCCGAAGGGCTGAGCCACACGGTACAGCACGGACTGCTGCAGCGGCGGGTACAGTGACCAGGGGCGCGCGAACGCCAGCAGGGCGCCGAGGAGCAGACCGTAGAGGTGGGTGTCGGTACCGTAGTAGACGCGGCTAATGGGTGCACCGGACATCAGAAGAGCGGTAGCAACGCTCAGCGACGCAATAATGCCCAGCACCATGACCACGCTAAAACGACGCCAGCGGCGGCGCAGCAGCAGGCCTGCGCCAATAATCAGCAGGGGCCACACCACGTAGAACTGTTCTTCCACCGCCAGGGACCAGAAGTTCGTGAAGAGCTCCGGGGAGGTCTGCGCGAAGTAGTCGTTACCGGCAAAAATGGAAATCCAGTTGGACGAGAAGGTCGCCGCACCGGCAAGCTGACGGCCCAGGTTCACCTGAATATCGCCGCCAATGAGCAGGCTGACCGGTCCCATGACCAGAATCAGCAGGGTAATGGCGGGAAGCAGTCGGCGGGCACGGCGAATCCAGAAGCTGCCCAGGGCAATTTTGCCGGTGAGCGCACCTTCACGCAGAAGCAGGGAGGTAATCAGGAAGCCGGAGATGACGAAGAAGATATCCACGCCAATCATGCCGCCGGGTAGTACGGTGGGCCAGAAATGGTACACCATCACGAGGAGCACAGCGATTGCTCGCAGGCCGTCCAGACCCGGCAGAATATAACGCCGGTTAGCCTCATCTGGACGCACGGAGGTGGTAAAGAGGGACTTCATACTGTCAAAGCACTCCGTAGGATGGAAAATAAAGAAATACTTCCTAATTATATGGTTGCTACCTATAGATAACGTATTAAACGGC
Source organism: Rothia mucilaginosa (assembly GCA_963542785.1). Classification (GTDB taxonomy): domain Bacteria; phylum Actinomycetota; class Actinomycetes; order Actinomycetales; family Micrococcaceae; genus Rothia; species Rothia mucilaginosa_G. The sequence continues at coordinate 1,236 of CAUUAD010000212.1, read as the reverse complement.
TTGTATGACGGTCAGATTACTTCGCTTTTATGCCGCTAAGGTTCCGCAGCGTATCTCATAGCGTGTGTGCGATGGCGTGCACCGCGCTCACACGGGGATAATAGAGGCTGTACGTCACAGCGTCTGCCCCATCGTCGGGGTGCTCATAAGTTACGGAGGAGAGAAGATGGCCCGCGAGGGTAACGAAAAAATCTGGAAGGTAGCGGTACTCGGTGCCGCGGGCCGTATGGGTTCTGAGGCGGTGCGCGCCGTCAACACCTCCGCAGACATGGACCTGGTGGCGGCACTGGGCCGTGGCGACGACCTGCAGGAGCTGGTCGATGCCGGCGCAGAGGTTGTTATCGACCTGACCGTTCCCGAATCCAGCGAGGCGAATGTGCGCTTCGCGGTGGAGCACGGTATGCACGCGGTGGTTGGTACGACCGGTTGGACCCCCGAGCGTCTGAACTCCCTGCGCGAACTGCTGGCTGAGCACCCCGAGGTGGGTGTGCTCATCGCCCCGAACTTTGCGATTGGTTCGATTCTCGCCACCGAGTTCGCGGCGAAGGCGGCACGCTACTTCGAATCGGTAGAAATTATTGAGATTCACCACCCGAATAAGGTGGATGCCCCCTCCGGTACCGCTGTGCACACCGCCCGCAAGGTGGCTGCCGCCCGCGCGGAGGCTGGCGTGGGTGCAAGCCCGGACGCCACCACCTCCGATCCTTTGGGCTCGCGCGGCGCCGTAATCGACGATATTCACGTACATGCGGTGCGTCTGCGCGGCATGGTGGCGCATCAGGAGATTCTGCTGGGCGATCCCGGTCAGCAGCTCGTGATTCGTCACGATTCCTTTGACCGTGCCTCCTTCATGCCCGGCGTACTGTTGGGTGTGCGTGAGGTGGCGGCGCATCCGGGTTTGAGCGTGGGCTTGGACGCCTACATGGATTTGTCGTAGGGGAGCGTTATGTCTGAACAGACTTCACCCGACGCCTCGCCGGTACCTTCCGAGGATCGTAGCCCCTGGTGGACTTCGTTGCGTCTGTGGACTGTCTGCGCCTGCGTGCTGATGGTGCTGACCGTGCTGATTCTGCCGCTGCCTTTGGCGGCGCGTGCCTCTATTATGGGTGTGCTGATTTTTAGTGCTGTCTTCGTGACGGTGGATGCTGGCGGTTGGGGTAAGACCTTCGCGGCGCTGACTTGCGCGCTGCTGACCCTGTACCTGGTGCATATTGCGCAGCAGGGGTTCGTGATGCT
>CAUUAD010000211.1:0-2594 GCA_963542785.1 Rothia mucilaginosa | reverse complement strand
GGGTTCGGGTCCAGGAAGATGTCGCGGTGGTCGAATGCTGCGACCAGGCGGGTTGCCTTGGAGCGGAGCAGACCGTTACCGAACACGTCACCGGACATGTCGCCAATGCCGACTGCGGTGAACTCTTCGGTCTGAGCGTCGTGGCCGAGCTCAGCGAAGTGACGCTTGACGGACTCCCAAGCACCGCGTGCGGTGATGCCCATTGCCTTGTGGTCGTAGCCGACGGAGCCGCCGGATGCGAAGGCGTCGCCCAGCCAGAAGCCGCGCTCCAGGCTGATTGCGTTTGCGGTGTCGGAGAATGCTGCGGTGCCCTTATCCGCTGCAACCACCAGGTAGTAGTCGTCAGCGTCGCGTGCCACAACACCTTCGGGGCGGACAACGGTCTCGGAGCCGTCAGCACCAACGGAGAGGTTGTCGGTGACGTCCAGCAGGGAGCCGATGAAGACCTTGTAGGACTCGCGGCCCTCGGTGATCCATGCGTCGCGATCCACTGCGGGGTCGGGCAGCTGCTTGGGGTAGAAGCCACCCTTCGCGCCGGTGGGGATAATGACAGCGTTCTTCACCATCTGCGCCTTGACCAGGCCCAGAACCTCGGTGCGGAAGTCGTCACGGCGGTCCGACCAGCGCAGGCCACCACGTGCGACGCTACCGAAGCGCAGGTGAACACCCTCAACGCGCGGGGAGTAGACGAAAATCTCGAACTTGGGGCGGGGCAGGGGTGCGAAGTCAATCTCCTGCGGTGCCACCTTGAACGCGAGTGCGGGGCGGTCAGCAAGGTATGCGTTGGTGCGCAGGATAGCGCGGATAACCTTGCCGAGGGAGCGCAGGTAGCGGTCAGCGTCCAGGGTGGGAATCTGGTTCAGTTCATCAACCAGGGCTGCTTCGATTTCCTCACGGCGTGCATTGCGCTGCTCATCGTTGAGACCGTTGTTCGGGTCGAAGCTGACCTCGAAGAACTCGACCAGGTGCTTGGTGATGGCCGGGTTTGCGAGCAGGGTGTTCGACATGAAGGACGGGGTGTAGCCCAGGCCCAGCTGAATCAGGTAGTGGTTCAGGGCACGGAACAGACGTACTTCCTGCCAGGTCAGGCCCTCAGCCAGGATCAGGCGGTCCAGGGTATCGGACTCGCGCTCACCGAGCAGGTAGGCGTTCAGGGCGTCCTCGTAAAGGGAAGCCACAGCGTTTGCATCCACGCCCTCGGGGAATTCAACTCCGAAGTCGTAGAGGTAGCCGTAGTCTTCGCCATCCTCAGGCTTGAACTCGTAGGGCTTCTGATCAACAACGACCAGACCCATATTCTGCATAACCGGCAGAAGCTCGGTGAGGGTGTGAGGTGCGGACAGGTAGGTCTTCAGTCGGGTGGTGTTGGCTTCGCCGGCTTCAACCTTGATTGCGGCGGGCTTCTGGCCCGAGAGAGATTCAAGAATCACGATATCCTCGATTGCTTGTTCTACTGTGTAATCGGCTCGGTAGGCTGCGCTAGTCGCATCTGCCCAGGCTGATGCGAGTCGGCGGCCTGCCGCTCCGGGTTTCCATGCCTCAATAGCAGCTGCGGTTGCTTCCACCCAGGAGCGGGCGGCTTCTTGCAGTCGCTTTTCGAGAGCTTGATGATCCGTCTTCGGCACATCGTTGGGGTTGGTGAGCCGAATGCGGAAAAATAGGCGCGCCAACGATGAGGAGGACAGGTACACCTCATGGTCGATGGCACTAAGATCAAATTCCTGTTGGAACACCCGCTGGATACGGGAGCACACGTTCGTGTTGTAACGGTCCCGAGGCAGGTACACCACGGCGGAAATAAACCGGTTGAACCGGTCAGCGCGCAGGAACAGGCGGGTCTTGCGGCGCTCCTCCAGGCCCATAATGCCGCCGAAAGTATCGGTCAGCTCATTAGCGGAAGCGTGCAACAGTTCTAGGCGGGGGTAATCCTCCAAGGCACCCAGAAGCGCCTTGTCAGAGTAAGAACCGGGGTGGTAGCCGAGGCGGCGGCGCACCATCGCGATACGCTCACGCACCAGCGGAGTCTCAATAGCAGGCAGCGCGTACGCCTGGCGGGTGAACAGACCCAGAATGACGTACTCACCAATCACGCGGCCATTCAGGTCGAAGCGGCGCACACCAATGTAGTCCAGGTAGTCGTTCCGTGCGACAGTGGAGCGGGAATTCGCCTTCGTGATGTACAGGGGGCGCGGGAACAGGGCACGCTCCAGGGTCTCACCCGAAAGGGGGATGCGGCTCTTACCCTCCGTGGTGCGCAGAATACCGAGCGCCGAACCGGGGCGGTCCACCAGAGAAATAGCGCCGGAGGTGCCGTCCAGCACGCGCTCCTTTACGCCCATGAACACGAAGTTGCCGCGGGTCAGCCAGCGCAGGAAGTCCTGTGCCACCTCCACACGGGAGGCAGGCTCCACACCGCGCGGGTTGGCGGCGTAGGATTCCTCACCATGACCCAGGGTTGCGCCGCGCAGGTCGTACATGGACTGCGCCAAGTCGAAAACGCGGGCAACCATGGCATCCAGGTCGGTGTGGCAGGCGCGAACGTCAGCGAGGACGCGCTCAACTTCCTTCTCGCAGCGGCGCTGATCTTCCTCAGT
>CAUUAD010000210.1:0-2601 GCA_963542785.1 Rothia mucilaginosa | reverse complement strand
GTCGATAAGATTGGCCCGTCGATGGCTCGTACCGTGTGGCAGAACCCGCAGCGTTTCTTGGATTCCTACTGGCGTCACTACGGCGAGCGCGGCTGGTTCCTGGCCGGCGACGGGGCGAAGGAAGACGAAGAGGGTAACGTGTACATCCTCGGCCGTATTGACGACGTGATCAACATTTCGGGTCACCGCCTGTCCACCATTGAGATTGAGTCGGCGCTGGTGACTCACCCGGCTGTGGTTGAGGCTGGCGTCTGCCCTGTGGAGGATGAGCTGACCGGTCACCAGGCGGTTGCCTACGTGACGCTCACCGACGAGGGTAAGGCCCTGACCGAGGATGAGTTGAAGGCAGCGCTGACGGCACACGTGCGTGAGCACATTGGCCCGATTGCTAAGCCGAAGGATGTTGTGGCGGTTGCTGATATCCCGAAGACTCGTTCGGGTAAGATTACTCGCCGTCTGCTCGGTGAGCTGTACCAGGGCCGTTCGTTGGGCGATGTTTCTTCGCTGCAGAATGAGGAGGCGCTGGGCCACATCGCGCAGGTGCTGGTGGATACCGGCCGCGTGCAGCGAGAAGAGGAGCGCGAGGCGGCCTAGCCTCCCTGCTTGGGCTCCCGGCGGTTTGCCTCGGCAGCTTGCCCCGGCACAGCCAACCCCGGCGTAGGGGTCGCGATGCATAACAAGGGTGCGGATACCGAATGATGATTCGGTATCCGCACCCTGTTGTTTAACGGTGCTGACGAGGCCTTTCGTCCCAGCAGCCGCCTAGTTAATCAGGCCCAGGGAACGGGCGTGTTCGGCAGTAATGCCGATTATTCAGCCTACTTAATCAGACCCAGCGAACGAGCGTGTTCGGCGGTAATGCCGCTCGGTTCAATGTGCTCGGGGCCGTTGTTCTTCTCCGGGTGTTCGGTCGCCTGGAAGCGGATCATCTTCACATCGTTTGCCGCGCCCAGGTTCGTGATCATGCCGTCACCGTTGAGGTCCACGGATACCGGCTCGGTGTCGATCTTGCCGTTGCCGTTGAAGTCAATCGGCTGGTTAGCGGGCTTGCCCTTGTACAGGAAGCCAGCCGCGCGGGGGCCGAAGCCGCGCGCCTCGTACAGCTTCGCCTCGTTGAGCATGCGGTACTCGGCGGTGGAGTAGCCGAAGTAGCGGCTACCGTCGGCCATGGGCACACCGGTGAGGGTGTACTGGTAGTTCATGACGCTGTAGTAGTTGGGCTTGTAGTTGATTTCGTCCCAGCCGCCGTGGCTCAGCGCGAGGTTGTGGCCGAGCTCGTGCACGAACACTGCCACGCGGATGTCACTGGTTGCCTTGCCCCAGAAGGTCGGGCCGACGGTGACCATGAGGTTGCGGCCACCGAAGTTAGCGATACCGGAGGAGGTGCCGTTGTCGTAGTAGTCGCCCCAGATGACGTAGTGGAAGGTGCCTTCGCGGGCGGTGTTGAACTTACCTTCGGTCGCCTTGATTCGGTGGAGAGCCTTGAACTCGCTGTCGAGTGCCTGGTAGCTGATTTCGTTGCCGCCGCCGAGGTTGTACTTGGCGCTGCGGGCGTCACCTGCGTCCAGGTGGATGTTCACACCGGTGGTGCCGTCGGGGTTGCGCATGGGCAGGTCGGCGTAGATCTTGGTGATGCGGTCCAGTTCGTCTTCGCTGGGCAGCAGGCCTGCCATGTAGTCCATCTCGACAAAGATGTCCTTGTGCTTGGGGTCTGCACCCATTGCGGGGAAGTCGACGTCGATTTTGCCGTCGCCGTCGGCGTCGTAGCCCTTCATCTCCCAGGTGTTGGGGATGCCGTCGCCGTCGATGTCGGGGCTGTAGGCGTTTGCTGCAGGGGCTGCGATAGTGCCCAGGCAGAGCACTGCGAGGGAGGCAAGCGTGACGCGTGCGCTCTTCATAAATGCCATGTTGCGTTCCTTAAGTGTGTGGTGACCGGTGGTGTTTCTGTGGAGTTTTCCGGGAGGGCGTTCTCCACGGTTTCCATGATGCTCCCGTTTCACGCGCTAGGTGAGCTGGGTGCCGCAATGTTCATACATTGAAGTAAAAGTTGAGATAATTTTGAAGATGAGCTGAATTACATTAGAGTATCAGTAATTCAACTCACACGCATCACCACATTCTTCACAACAAGAGAGATCCTATGAATTCTTCCTCGAACACCACTAACGGTCTGAACCGCCGCGCACTCATCAAGGGTGCCGTGTGGAGCACCCCCGTCATCGCAACCGCGGCGGCGGTACCCGCCTACGCGGCGTCCACCGATGCGCTGGAAACCCCGACCCTGAAGTTCGGTGTCTTCACCCAGGCATTCAACTCGAACCCCGCCAACGACTTTGATACCCGCTACGGTCTAGACTCCTACACCGTGCAGGTACCTAACATCACCGCAACCTCCACCACCCCGAAGAGTGCCGGCGGCGGCACTTTCACCCCCGGTGGTAGCGTCGGTGCTGGTCTGTACGGTGGTGCGGGTCTGTGGATTTCCGCGCCCATTAACTCCAAGGGCGAGTTCCAGGGCAGCACCTGGCTGTACCCTCTGGCGCACCTGCAGGTGACCTTCGAGTTCACCTTCCCCACCGCCGAGGACGTCACCGCCCCGCT
>CAUUAD010000209.1:0-2606 GCA_963542785.1 Rothia mucilaginosa | reverse complement strand
GACTTCGAGGACGAACCCGACTTCGAGGTGTTCGACTTGCTGTACGTTCCGGTGCTACCGCTATTGCTGGTGCCCTGCTTACCGCTGGAGACCGAGCCGGTGGTCTTATTACGCACCGAAGAGGTCTTACCGGAGTTATTGGTGCTGGTCACCTTACCCGAGGAGACGGTGGAGGACTTCTTCGCACTACGGTAGGAGTCTTCGAAACTACCGCCCTTGGAGGACACGCCGCTGTAGACGGTGCCGTTGCTGGGGCGGGTGGTGCTGCCTCCGGAGAGCTTAGTGCCCACACCCGGAACCGTGGGGGTGCCGGTGGAGTTTGCGGCACTTTGGCGACCCAGGTAGTACCAGAGGAACGCATTCGAATTATTGTGGGTGGTGGTCGAGCCAGATGAGGTAGTCGAGCCAGAAGATCCGGAGGAGCTAGAGGAACCCGATGAGTTCGAGGAGCCCGAAGAATCGCTACTGGATGAGTCGGTCGGCTCCTGAACGCCTGCCTTCTCACATTCGCTATCTTCCACGCGCAGGCCGGTCTTCGCGTCCTGGCAGACGCGGGCGTACTCTTCGCCCTGCGACAGGAACGCGTTCTCTTCCTGGTGCATGGAGTTGTAGGCGAAGATGCCACCGCCAACCAGCAGCACGCCAGCGCCCGCTACGGCAATCATCTTGGCGATGCCGGGGCGGGTCGCGCCCAGGTTCAGGGTCTGCTGGGCAGAGGTCTGTGCGGCGCGGGTAGCAAAGTTGGCGACTGCTTCCATGCGGTTGCCGGGCTTCTTCGGGCCGTTGGGGGTGGTGGTTCCGCCGGGGTATTGGGGAGCAGAACTCATGCATCTCTCCTTGAAAGGTGGTGCGTGGCGTATTGCTCAACGCGTATATGAAGCTGAGTGGGTACAGCATCATCCGGCGACTTTCGCCGGACTATCGGTGTGATTCCAGCATATCAAGCTCTAGCTTTCGGCTTATTAGCTGACGGCAAAATCTCAGCAAGCTTCCCCGCATGTTGCGCAGTTGTTTCCTTTCTGTTTGCTTTTGTTATGGCTCCCGATAACTATCAGCCGATTTAACTGCCTACCGGGGGCCGGCGGCACGGGTGGACGCACTGATAGATGTGCTGTTGGATGCACTGCCGAAAGGTGCCGCCGGAAAGTCATGGTTCGTCATACATTCCCTACACTGCACCGGGTTTGCAATACTTCTTCACACAAACTCGCGCCGGAGTACACAAAAGCTTTAGAGTATGCCACATGTCTACACCGCATGCATCATCTCGTTCACGTCTGCCCAAGTGGGCTACTTCTTTTGGCAACCAAATCATTGCCTCCCTCATTCTGGGTATTGTTCTCGGCGCGCTCGCCCTCGCATTGGGCGGGGACGCGAAGAGCAACCCCAACTGGCTCATGGTGACCTTAGATACCATCGGCTCCTCCTACGTCACCCTGCTGAAGGCGGCTGTTGTTCCACTGATTTTCACCGCCGTGGTCGCCTCCATCTCTAACCTGTCGCAGGTGACTAACGCGGCGCGTCTGGCGGTTAACACGCTCATCTGGTTTGCGATTACCGCGTTCTTCGCGGTGCTCATTGGTATTGCGATGGGCCTGATTGTTCAGCCGGGTGTGGGCGCGCAGGTGCAGGGCAAGGCGTACACCGGCTCGACCGGTTCGTGGACCGCGTTCCTGACCGGTCTGATTCCGGTGAACTTCTTGGGTCTGGGCGTCAGCGCTAAGTCCGGTGATTCCGGCATTACCGCCTCGGCATCCTTCAACGTGCTGCAGATCCTGGTCATTTCCGGCGCGGTCGGCATTGCCGCGCTGAAGGTCGGTGAGGCAGCCAAGCCGTTCATTGACGTGGTCAAGAGCGCCCTGGCGATTATTCAGAAGATTCTGTGGTGGATTATTCGCCTGGCACCGCTGGGTACCGTGGGTCTGATTGCTAAGGCAGTGTTCGCGTACGGTTGGGCGTCGATGGGTTCGCTGGTCGCGTTCGTCATCGCCCTCTACATTGGCCTGCTGCTGGTCTTCCTCGTGGTCTACCCGATTATTGTTCGCGCGAATGGTCTGTCGGTCCGCCAGTACTTCTCTGGCGTGTGGCCGGCGCTCCAGCTGGGCTTCGTGTCCCGCTCTTCGATGGGTTCGATGCCGATGACCCAGACCGTTGCCGAACGCAACCTGGGTGTTCCCCGCGCCTACGCGTCCTTTGCCGTTCCGCTGGGTGCGACCACCAAGATGGACGGTTGCGCCTCGGTTTACCCGGCTCTTGCCGCGATCTTCGTGGCTCAGTTCTACGGTATTCAGCTGGACTTCACCCAGTACCTGCTGATTGTGATGGTGTCCGTACTCGGTTCGGCTGCGACTGCCGGTACGACCGGCGCTATCGTGATGCTGACCCTGACCCTTTCCACTCTGGGTCTGCCGCTGGACGGTGTGGGTCTGCTCCTGGCGATTGACCCGATTGTTGATATGGGCCGTACCGCTCTGAACGTTGCCGGTCAGGCTCTGGTTCCCGCGATTGTAGCTCGCCGCGAGGGCATCCTGGACGAGGAGCTCTACAACGCTCCCCGTTCGGAGGGCGGCTTCGTGGCTCAGGAATTCTACGATGAGCGCATCGCC
>CAUUAD010000208.1:0-2611 GCA_963542785.1 Rothia mucilaginosa | reverse complement strand
GGTGGTCGAGGCGGTGGCTACGAATCGCCTTGGGCAGCACGAGGTTCGCGTAGGCATCGGATTCCGCTACGGAGCGCAGTACGTCGAAGACGGTTGCGCGTGCGGTGTCTGCGGTGCGCGAGCGTGCGGAGGGTGCCGCCGCGGAGAATTCGCGGGCAGACATGGAGCGACGGTTGCGTTCGTGGCCGCTCTTATTGCGCTGGGAGGTACCGCCGCCACCGCGTTTGGTGTCGTCGTGCTCGGTCTTGGCGCGGCGTGCGGCGCGTTCGACACTGGTCAGGCCGTCAAAGCGGCGGCCGGTGCGCGATTCGCTGCGGGAGTTGTCGTCCCACTTCTGCGGGCGGCTCTGAAAGTTTTGATTCTGGGAGCGCTGGTTCTGGGACTGCTGGCGGTTCTGCTCGCTCACACCGGAGCCGTTGCCAGCGCCGGAGCGGCGGCGACGCTTACGCTTCGCACCGCCCTCGCCCTGACCGTTACCCTGGCCGCCGCCCTGATTGGAGTTACCCTGGCCGAACTTGCCGTTGCCGGGCTTACCGGAGTGACCGGGCTTGCCGTGTCCTCCCTTGTAGGGGCGCTTTTCGTTGCTCATGCGAGTACCACCAGGCCTTCCGCCATGTCCTTGCCAGCGCCGCGAGCCCACGCGGGCGCATCCATCATTTTCTTACCGGCAGGCTGAACCTGCAGCAGCATCAGGGGTTCGGTGCCGGTGCCGACCAGTACTTTCTTCGCGTGCAGACGCACCGCACCGGGTGCGAGGGCACCGCCATTTGCCTCAATTAGGGACTGCACCAGGCGCTCGTCGGCATCCGCCAGACCACCGATCTTGAAGCGGTTTTCGCCCAGTTCGCACCATGCGCCGGGCTCGGGGGTCACGCCGCGGAAGCGTGCCAGGATCTGCTCGGCGGGTTCGGTCCAGGTGAGGCGGCCGTCAGCAATGCTCATCTTGGAGGCGTAGCTGACCGATTCGTCCTCGACCTGCACGGTGCCGCTCTCGCCCGCTTCGAGGCGTTCGAAGGTGCGTTCAAGCAGTGCGCCGCCGCTGGTTGCGAGGCGCATCAGCACGGTGCCTGCGGTGTCGTCGGCGGCTACGGGGGTGGATTCCTGTTCGAAGGTGGGGCCGGTGTCCAGGCCTTCTTCGAGCAGGAAGGTGGTGGAGAAAATTTCCTGCTCACCCGCTATGAGGGCGCGCTGTACGGGGGCGGCGCCGCGCCACGCGGGCAGCTTGGAGAAGTGCAGGTTGACCCAGCCGTAGCGCAGGGATTCCAGCGCGGACAGCGGCAGCAGGGCGCCGTAGGCGACCACGGCGGCTGCGTCAGCGTTCAGTTCGGCAACGGCTGCGGCGGCTTCGTCGTTCCAGCGGTTTGCCTTCACGATGGGCAGGCCGAGCTCTTCGGCACGCTGCGCCACCGGGGAGGGGGTGAGCACGCGCTTGCGGCCCACGGGGGCGTCTTCGCGGGTGAGCACGCCGACCACGCGCACCTTATCGGAGTTCGCCAGGTAGTCGAGCGGGGGCACAGCAACGTCGGGGGTGCCTGCGTAAATAATGTTGAGCATGTGAGCCTACTTTCCGAAGCTACCGAAGGAGGAACCAGCAGAACCGGCGCCGAACGCACCACCGGACCCGAAGGCACCGCCCACGCGGGTTGCACGCTCGGTCACGGTCTTAGCGGCGACAGCGTTGTAGTCTGCGGCGCGCAGGGCACGCATCACGCGCTGGCGGTCTTCACCCACGAGGCGGTCGATGAAGAGCATGCCGTGCAGGTGGTCGGTTTCGTGCTGCAGCATGCGCGCGAACAGACCCTCCCCCTCCAGCACGAGGGGTTCGCCGTGACGGTCCACACCGGTCACGCGCGCCCAGTTCTTGCGCGGGGTCGCGGACTTCTGACCGGGCACGGACAGGCAGCCTTCGCCGCCTTCCTGATCTTCTTCGCCGACTTCGAGCACGGGGTTGATGATGTAGCCTTCGCGGTCGTCAATGCCACCGAAGGTGAAAATCTGCTTGGAGATGCCAACCTGCGGGCCAGCAAGGCCCACGCCACCCACGTCATACATGGTTTCTAGCATGTCGTCGATGAGTCGTGCCAGGTCGTCGTCGAAGACGGTGATGGGGTCGCAGACGCTGCGCAGCACCGGGTCGCCTACGGTGCGGATGCTCAGGATGGTCATGGTTCTCCTCTGCCGGCAGGTGCCGGGAATGTGCTTACGGATTTCTTTGTGGTGGCAGAACTGGGCTAGCGCATTCTTCACAACAGGTGCGCCGTTCTGCCTATTTGTTCTATTGTCGCCGATTCAGTAGCGCGAATCTAGAACGAATCGAGGCGCTGGGGGGGTGGAGGCGGCAGGGTGAGGGCTGAGCCTCACCTCCCTGGGCTCATCTCCCCGGGGGATTAAAGCCTCTCCCCTACGCCCGCTACTCCCCTATACCGCCCAGTCTTCTAGTCGGCGGGGTACTGGTCTATACCGCGGGCAGGGGTACTGGTTTATGCCGCGGGCGGCGGCACTACGGGCATGAGCGCGGGGTCTTCAAATTCTTGAACCTGGCGGTCGAATTCCCAGACGCGGCGCAGGGCGCAGAACTTGTACCAGTTACGTTCGAGCACGGCGGGGTTTG
>CAUUAD010000207.1:0-2615 GCA_963542785.1 Rothia mucilaginosa | reverse complement strand
ATGATGCGTTCGCTCAGCAGCGCCCACAGCAGCAGGTACAGGTAACCGGTCTGCAGGCCGTGTAGCAGCGAAATCGCGGAGGCAGACACCGCCAGCACCTCGCGGGCATGCTGATTCACCAGGCGCGGGTTATGCCCCACCACGAGGCGGTAGAACGGCACCACCATCAGCCAGGACAGCAGAAAAATGAGCGGCGGTAGGTAGAAGAGCGGCAGCAGGGTCGCCCCAAAAATATGCGGCAGGAAGGCGAGCGAACCGAAGCCTTCAACGGCGCTGTCGCTCCTCGTCTGGGTCCACCAGCTCACGCCGGCGAGGGCACCGACCAGTGCGTGGGTCGAGGAGGAGGGCAACCGCAGAAACCAGGTGAGCACACCCCAAATAGCGCAGACGAGCAGTGCCGCAACAATGCCGTTCAGGCCGGTGGTACCCTCCGGGGCACTCACCCACGAGGCGGAATACTCACCGAGCAGCAGGAACGCACCAACCACGCCGAGCACGTTGAAGAGCGCGGCAAGGTACAGGGCGGAGCGCTCGCCAAGGGCGCGGGTACGCACCGGAACAGCGACGGCGTTGGAGGCGTCGTGCACACCGGTAACGTATACCGCAGCAATGAAGGCACAGCAGGCTAGAAGACCCAGGAACATTAGGATTCCTGAACGATAATGCGGCCGATCTCGGCAGACACATCACGCATAGCGTTGGAGGCGGCGGTCAGCTGCGCGAGGAAGGTGGCGTAGCGACGGTACCGTTCGGGGGTGTAGCGTTCGGCAATGTACGCGTCGTACTCTTCGGCGGTGCGTAGCGCCTGGCGGGAGATGCGCAGCATGTCCATCCAGTAGTTGTCGAGGCCGCGAATATCGGCGAGTTTGGGGATGACGGCGGCGGTCAGCACCGCCTGACGCTGAATAATGTCCAGGATTGAGGTGATGTGCGTGGCGAAGCCGTCAATGCTGTGCAGGGACAGCACGTGCGCGGCGCTGGTGAGCTTCTCAACGGCGTTGGTGAGCTTGCGTGCCAGCGTGTACAGGTCTTCACGCGGAATCGGCGGGGAGAAGGAGCTGCGCACCTCGGTGAGGGTGCGGAACAGCAGGTTCGTGGAGTCCGCCTCGTGGGTGAGCATGCGTTCGAAGAGTTCGGGGTACTCCGCGACGGGGGAGCCGACCATTTCAGAGAGCAATGCCGCCGCCTCACCGACCTGCGCTGAAATTTCAGCGAGGGAGGCGAGGGATTCGTTGGCGTGGGGGAAAAGTCGGTGCAGCATAGTTCTCAGTCTAACCAGTATTGGGTGCTACGGGTGCGCACAGCCCGTGCATATCTCACAAGCGTCCGACCTGCACACGTTGTAGTAACGACCTGTGAACGTTATAGCGCCGTCCTGTTCGCGGTTGCCCGTGAGGGTTTTAAACAAAAAACGGTGGGGGTCGATTTCTCGACCCCCACCGGAACGTTTAGGGATGTCGGGTTGGGAGCGCCTCTCGGCGGAAGGCCGCTCGAAGCGGCTAAAGATTTGGAGCCCGGGGCTACCTATTAGCAACCCGACATCTTGTAATTATTATACACCCGCACCCGGTGCAGAGCCAATTAGAAACAGGCTTATCACGCCTTTGCGGCCCAATGTGGAACCTGTGCCAATTCGCGGCACGAACCCGCATTTTTAGGCGCCTAAACGCTGCAGAAGACTAGAATGCTTCGAGGTTGGTCTGCGATTTTTCCTGCGCAGAATCAGCCTCCGAAGCCCCGTTAACCTTCTGACCAGACTCAATAGCACGCATCTGGGCGGCGACCACCTCCAAATCGTGCGCGATCTGCTCCATCTGCTGAGCTTGACGAGGCAGACGAGCACGACGCTCCACCGCCTCACGCTTCACTTCGTGGCTGCCCGGAACCGAACTATCCTGCCCGGCAGAGCGCGCATAATCGGTGCGAATACCCAACGCCACCACGTGCGCAAACGCCGCGCAACGTTCCATCGCAATGTCCATATCGCCGGTGTACAGGCCTGCCAGAATCTCATCAATCGTGCGGACCACCTCGTCGGCACTCGGCGGGTCGGGAACACCCGCCACCACGTGCGAACGGTAATCCTCCGCCATGCCCAGCTCAAAAGCGCGGCTCACCCCGCGCGGCGAACGATGCACCACGTCCCGCAGCCAGTACATGCGCCACAGCGCACCCGGCAGGGAGTGGGCGCTTGCGTGCGACCAGAGTTCGGCGAGCATTTCAATACCGTAGTCGTCGGTGAAGCTGACAAGTCGCTCGGTCATCGGCTCGTCGGTGCCGCGTCCGCGCATCAGCAGGATGCGTGCGGAGGCGTGCGCCGCCTCTTCGCGTGCGGCGGGGTCCATGCCGCCTTCGTGGCGTTCAAATTTTTCGGCGGAGTAAAGGACGGGGCGGTGGTGGGTGCGGTGTCGGCTGCGCCAGGAGGCGCCGGTTGATGATGCGGGTGTAGACATAGGATTTCCTAGTGTACCGTTCATTGGCTGGGAGCCGGTAGTGTATAGTATTTCTATCTGCACACTTTCAGTTTTGTGTGGATAGGAGCGCCTTTAGCTCAGTCGGTAGAGCTACGGACTTTTAATCCGCAGGTCGTGGGTTCGAGCCCCACAGGGCGCACT
>CAUUAD010000206.1:0-2617 GCA_963542785.1 Rothia mucilaginosa | reverse complement strand
CGGGGAAAAGGGGCGGATTAACAATTTTTACGAAAATTTTACATCCGAAACAATTAATCCCAGATAGGGACGTAATAACCTTTTCGATAGGCGCTTTAACAGGGCAAAACACCAAGTAAACCCACCATTTAGGGGACTAAACCAACAGTTCAAACCCCTAAACCAAGCACTAAGGCACACCTCTTAAGCGCACCGTTTAAGGCAACGTAGCCAAAAGCGGTGCCCCGGTGCGAGCAAAATGCTCGCACCGGGGCACCGCTTATATAGGAAGGCAGCGCCTCCGTCTCTCACCTGCCCGCAGGCAAAGTACCTTCAAAGGCAGGAGCTACACGTAAAACAGCCCGGGCACCGCCTAGAAGCGGTTACGGTACTCCTCAGCCGGAGCACCAGCACGCAGGGCAGCAATATTGTGAGCAATCAGCGATTCAGGATCCACCGGACGACCGCCAGCCGCATGCGGGGTAATCACCAGGTTCGGGGCATCCCACAGGGGATCCTCAGCGGGCAACGGCTCGGTGTTGGCAACATCCACAGCTGCACCAGCCAGCTTGCCCTCCTTCAGTGCCTTAATCAGTGCCGGCTCATCCACGGTGGTGCCGCGACCAACATTCACCAGGTACGCACGAGAAGGAAGCAGAGCCAGGCGGCGCTCATCCATAGCGTGGAAGGTCTCATCAGAGGTAGGCAGCACCATAATCAGCACATCAGTGCTCGGCAGGTACTCGTCAACCGACTCGGTCGCAATCACAGGGAATCCCCCGCGTTCACCCGCAGAACGAGCCACGCCGGTCACCTTCGCGCCGAACGCCTTGAGCAGACGGGCAATCTCCTGACCAATCGAGCCGAAGCCCCACACCATAACGTTCGTATCCAGAAGAGTAGTCACCTGGTTCTCAGGGTGCAGCTCCTGAGCACCGCCCAGCTCGCCTGCCCAGCGGCGCTTACCCTGCTCAACGGCCAGGGTCGGCAAGAAACGCACCAGGTTCAAGGTCAGCGCCAGAGCATGCTCAGCCACGGTCTTCGAGTGCAGACCCACACCCGCGCAAATAGCAGCCTCGGGGCGGAAACCCGCAGCACGCGCAGCATCCGGACCAGCCAACAGAGCCTGCACCAGGCCCACATTCTTCAGACGCACTGCAGAATCAGCCAGCTGTTCCGTGGTGTTCGCCCACGCAATGAACACGTCCGCGTCGGTGTCTTCCTCAGCAATCGGAGTGGCCGGGTCGTAGAGGCGCACGGTATCGCCCGGCTCCAGGCCCAGACGCTCATGATCGAGGGTAATGGACGTAGGCTGCAGAATCTTCATGAATGGTTCTCCTCTAGTTTTCACCGGATACCGGTTGTAGCCGTTGAACGTATAAGTTACGCCAAAGCGGGGTAACAGTTCTAATTTTTATGACGAAAGACTATGCACCACTCCGGCGTGTACCTTATCTCTTGTTCTAGGAACGCGGGGAACCGCCATCCTCCGAAGAGCCCGCCTCAGGCGAAGCGTCCGAGCTTAACGACTCGGCAATCGTCCTACGGTTAGGGCCCTGCATGCTCTTCAGAGCCTGCGCATCCTTCGCCGCCATCTCCGGAGTAATCACCGGAATCGCGCCGGTCGCCGCACGAGCAATATCAACAGTCGGCTCAGTCTCCAGGGTCGTAGCCAGCGCATCCTCACGGATGAAGAACAGAAGCAGCGTAGACACCAGAGCCAGCGGCACCAGGTACAGGAACAGCGGAATCAGCGCATCGTTATACGCATTCACAATGATGCCGTGCACCGGCTCCGGCAAAGACGCCACCAACTCAGGAGTCAGCGACGAAGACGCATGGCTACCCGAAGACTGCAGCGCCTGTTGCGGCATACGCTCAGCAATCAGCGAGGTCAGACGCGAGGTAAACAGACCACCTACCAGCGAGGCACCCACAGTTGCACCCACCTGACGGAAGAAGTTATTCGCAGCCGTCGCGGTACCAACCACGCTCACCGGGAACGCATTCTGAACGATCAGAGTCAAGAACTGCATGGACATACCCAAACCGGCACCCATCACCGCAAGGTAAATACAGAACAGCCAGGTCGGAGTCTCAACAGTCACGGTCGACAGCAAGAATAGGCCCAGCGCCACAACCGCGGTACCGGTCGTCACATAGCCCTTATAGCGGCCAGTCTTCGACACCAGGCGGCCCGTCACAATCGACACCACCAGCATGACACCCATCATCGGGATCATCAGCAGACCAGCCACCGTAGCGCTCACACCCAGCGCCATCTGCAGATAGGTCGGGATGTACTCCACCGCACCGAACATCGCCACACCCAGCGCCAGCGAAGCACCCAGAGTCAGCAGGAAGTTACGGTTCTTGAACAGGTACATGGGCATAACCGGCTCAGCCGCACGGTTCTCCACCGGGATAAACACCAAAGCAGCAATCACCGAGAAAATCAGCAGACCAATAATCTGCGGCGAGGTCCACTCGTACTGGTTACCGCCCCAAATCGTGGCAAGCACGAGCGCACTTGTACCCGCCATCTGAATCAGCGAACCAAGGTAGTCGATGCTGTGCTTCTCGCGCTCACGGAACGGGCGGTGCGGCAGCAAGAAAATCACCGCAAGAATCGACAGAA
>CAUUAD010000205.1:0-2641 GCA_963542785.1 Rothia mucilaginosa | reverse complement strand
GCAGCCTTACGCTCAGCAGAGGGCAGGGCAGCAATCGCGTACGCGTAACCATTCGAAGAAATCGAGGAGGGGCTGTACTTCGCCGCACGGTCCAGATCCTCAACGGTCACCAGGTCGCGGCTTGCGAGCGCACCCAGTGCACTCCAACCCAGGTTCTGGTCGTAAGGAATGCCGGTTGCGTCAGCAATATCGCCGGTGGTGTCTTCGAAAGCACCGCGGGCAATATCGCGGCAGAGCTCTTCACCCTTGGTCGCGTTGGTGGAGACCGAAATCAGGCCGCGCAGCAGAATCAGCTGCTCGTCGGAGCCGGGCTTAGCCTGTGCCAGTGCGGCTGCGAATGCGTCGTAGAGAGCGTCGTAGAGGCGCTCGCGGCCGGTGGGTGCGGAGAAGGTTGCGATAGCGACCTGTGCGTTGTTGACCATGGTGCCCAGCAGGGATGCGCTCGGCTCCTTGGAGACGTTGCGGACCACTGCGTCGACGTAGGTGGTGACGGGCAGGCGTGCATCGCGCACGTTCTCCCAGAGGGAGCCCCAGATGAGACCGCGGGAGAGTGCGGACTCGAGGGTGGAGACACCTTCGATAGCTGCCTGCAGGCCGTCTTCGTCGGTCAGGGCAACCTTGGCGTAGGTGTGGTCCTCTGCGTTGAGCATGAGCAGGTCTGCTTCGCCAACGAGCTTCTTCTGCTCGTCGGTGAGCTCCACACGGTACTCGGAGACGGGCTCTGCCGGGTACTCGAGGGAGAGCAGGCCGGTGGAGACGAGCTTGCCGTCGGTCAGCGCGAAGGTTTCCAGCTTTGCCACGTGGGGGCGGCCCAGACCTGCGGGCTGCTGTGCGGGCAGTTCCTGGGTGAGGATCAGGTTGGTGAGCTGACCGTCTTCGCCGTAGACGCGCTTGGTGCCCAGTGCGGACACGCCGGAGGTCTGCAGCCATGCGTTAGCCCATGCCTGCATATCGCGGCCGGACACCTCGTTGAGTACCTGCAGGAAGTCGTTCAGGGAGGTGTTGCCCCACTCGAAGCGCTTGAAGTACACGCGTGCTGCCTCGATGAAGGTGTCGAAGCCGACATAGGCGACCAGCTGCTTGAGCACGGATGCGCCCTTTGCGTAGGTGATGCCGTCGAAGTTCTGCGATGCTGCTTCCAGGTGGGGGATGTCAGCGACGATGGGGTGGGTGGTGGGCAGCTGGTCCTGCATGTATGCCCATGCCTTGCGGTTGTTCGCGAAGGTGACCCATGCGTCGTTGAAGTTGTTGGCTTCCTTAGCGCCGAGGGTGCCCATGAAGTCTGCGAAGGATTCCTTGAGCCACAGGTCGTCCCACCACTTCATGGTGACGAGGTCGCCGAACCACATGTGCGCCATTTCGTGGCAGATGGTGTTGGTGCGGCCTTCGAGGTCGTCCTCGGTTGCGCCGGAGACGAAGATGTAGTCTTCGGTGAAGGTGACCAGGCCGGGGTTCTCCATTGCGCCGATGTTGTATTCGGGCACGAATGCCTGCTCGTACTTGGGGTACGGGTAGGGGTAGTCGAAGAGGTCCTGGAAGAAGTCCAGGCCGTTTTTGGTGACCATGAAAATGTGGTCGTAGTCGAAGTGCGGCTTGAGGGACTGGCGGCAGTATGCGACCAGGGGGATGTCACCGCTGTTGACCTTGCTCTTGGGCTTGTAGGTGGTGGTTGCGGTGAAGTATTCGCCGGCAACGATTGCGGTGATGTAGGTGGAGATCTTTGCGGTGGGGGAGAAGACTCGCTTGGTGATGGAGTCGTCGGTGGGGTCTACGACCTGGCTTTCGAGTACGCCGTTGGAGCTGACGACCCAGTCCTTGGGTGCGGTGATGCGGAAGTTGAAGACTGCCTTCAGGTCGGGCTGCTCGAAGTTCGGGAAGACTCGGCGGCAGTCGGAGGGCTCGTACTGGGTGTACAGGTAGACGCGACCATCGGAGGGGTCGAAGTAGCGGTGCATACCTTCGCCGGAGCGGGAGTAGTAGGAGCGACCGTAGATGGTGAGCACGTTTTCTGCCTGCAGGTTGGACAGGGTGATGCGTGCGCCGTTGACGACATCTGCCAGGGTCAGCTCGGTGCCGTTGAGCTTAACGGAGTCGACGCTGTGGTGGATGTAGTCGATGAAGGTTTCTGCGCCGGGGGTGTTGCAGGAGAATCGGACGGTGGTGACGGTGGGGTAGGACTCGAATTCGGGGTCCTTGGCGTTAGTCAGGTCGACATGCACGTCGTAGGTGTCGACACTGATGAGAGCCGAACGTTCTGCGGCTTCTTCGCGGGAGAGGTTCTCATTATTCATGCTTTTATTCTAGTCGTTATGACCGCAAATATGGCAGTTGAGTGGGCGTGCCGGTCATATTACTCACGGTGCGAGAAGATCACCCTGGATGCGGGGAATCAATCAACCCTGAATATGTGACATAGAACATGCTCATTCGATTTGCAGAGTATTCAGAAAGCCCGTATAGTATTACGTGTTGCTTCGAACGGCACCGAAAGGAAAACGTTCGAAAGTCACCTGCGCGGGTGGCGGAATAGGCAGACGCGCTAGCTTGAGGTGCTAGTCCTCGTATTAGAGGGTGGGGGTTCAAGTCCCCCCTCGCGCACAGATAATCCCCGGTTCTTCGGAACCGGGGATTTTTGTATGCC
>CAUUAD010000204.1:0-2642 GCA_963542785.1 Rothia mucilaginosa | reverse complement strand
CGGCAGTGAACGCTATCGCTAACCCGCAGGTTCCCGAGGTGGGCGAACGCTACCTGGGTACCGTGGTGAAGGTGACCGACTTCGGCGCGTTCATCTCCCTGACCCCCGGTAAGGACGGCCTGCTGCACATCTCCGAGATGCGTAAGCTCAACGGCGGCAAGCGCGTTGTTGACGCTGAGGACGTTGTCTCCGTGGGCCAGAAGGTCCAGGTGGAGATCACCAAGATTGATGACCGCGGCAAGCTCTCGCTGGCACCGGTCGTTGAGGGTGGCGACGACGAGTAGTCGTAACCCCCGCTAAGTGATGAGGGGCGTTCGGCGCACCCGGTGCGGTTCATTCCCCGCCGGATGCGCCGGGCGCCCCTTGTCGCGAGTAAGAGGGATAAGATTAATATATTTCTCTTGCACTGGAAGGAAAGTGAGCGAATGTTGACACGACGTGACAGCACAATTGACATTGCTAAAGGCATCGCAATCATTGCAATTGTGTTTGGGCACATTCATCGAGGGATGTGGGCATCTGGACTTGGGACGGCAGCCTTCCGTCCCTACAAATATGTGCTTGACTACGGTGTCTATTTTTGGCACCTGGTAGTTTTTGCTTTTCTGAGCGGCCTTTTTGTCGCGCGAGGAGCAACGAAGACCACTCCCTCCTCATACCTGACGAAGCGTCTGATTCTCTTCGGATACCTCTACGTTATTTGGCAGGTTCTGCAGGTGGGCATGAAACTTGTGCTTCCGTCTAATTCTTCCGATAAGACGACTGTCATGAGCTTGCTCGAGCTGTGGAAGCCTGAGGGTCAGCTCTGGTTCTTCCCCTGGCTCATGATTGTCACCATTATTGCTGTGGTGACGCGAGTATGGCAGAAGAACGTTATTGCTGCCCTAACGATTGCTGGCTCAGCGATTCTTGCGCTTGCTTCTTGGGGGTACATCGGTGAATATGTCGGCACACAGGGTCTTTCGTTGCTCTTCTTCTTCCTCGTTGGTGTAGCACTTGGCTATGAGAGATTCCAACGCATTATGAGCTCCATTCCTTTGGCTGCTCACGCGGGTATCGTCGCTGTTGGCCTATTCGACTACATATATCTTCTGCTGAACATTCAGGCTACTCCGCCTACCGTCATTCCTCACTTCACGAATAATGTCGGTGCGGTAGCTATGGGTATTCTTGCAACGGTGATGTCCTCGCTGGTGGTGCTTTCGCTCTCCTATCTGCTGGCGCGGGTTCCGTGGAGCGGTTGGCTCGCTTACCTGGGCCGTCACTCCCTGGAAATCTTTATCGCACATATTGTGTGCGGTGCAGCTTTCCGTTTCGTACTGATTAAGACCGGTTTCTTCTCGGTACCCCTGTTCTTGGTGGGAGGAACAATCTTCGCGATTCTCGCCTCGCTCCTGATGGGGTACTGCGCTCAGAAGCTGCGGGTTCCGCTGTTTGCGTTGCCTCGCTCTCTCGAACGAAAAATTAGCTAATCGAAATATCGAAGGACGCTGAATGTCTATTTCCCTGCCCGTCGAGCTTGAGGCAATTGCTGAAGAGCTCAACTACGAGCACGGCCGCCTCATCTATGAGGGTGTGGGCGGTAACGAGGTGCGCCGCTCCATCCTGCCCGGTGGCGTACGCGTGATTACCGAAAAAATGCCTGGTACCCGCGGCGTATCCATAGGATTCTGGGTGGGAGTTGGTTCTCGCGACGAGGCCCCCGGCATGCTCGGCTCCACCCACTTCCTGGAGCACCTGCTGTTCAAGGGCACTGGCACCCGTACCGCCCTGGACATTGCATCCTCCTTCGACGCGGTAGGTGGCGAATCCAACGCGCTGACCGCTAAGGAGCACACCTGCTACTACGCGCGTGTGCTCGACGATGACGCGCCCATGGCGGTGGACGTCATCACCGACATGGTCACCAACGCCCTGCTGGACCCGGCCCACCTGGAGCAGGAACGCGGCGTGATTCTCGAAGAGATTGCCATGGACCAGGACGACCCGACCGACGTTGCTTTCGAGAACTTCGTGGAGCAGCTCATGGGTGAGAACCCGCTGGGCCGCCCCATTGGTGGTACTCCGCAGGAGATTACCGAGGTGCCGCGTGACGCCGTGTGGGAACACTATAAGCGCTACTACACCCCGGATCGCCTGGTTATTTCTGCCGCCGGTTCGCTGGAGCACAGCACCATGGTCCGCCTCGTGCTGGAGGCGCTGACCCGCTACGGCTGGAACCTGCAGGAGGGTGTGGCACCGGCACCGCGTCGCGTGCGCACCGACAGCGGTATTGTGCCGCTGAGCGAGCTGCGCGAGGTGGAGAAGGGCTTCGAGCAGACCAACATTGTGATGGGTTGCCCGAGCATTATCGCCGGCGACGACCGCCGCTACGCGATGAGCGTGCTGACCAGCGCGTTCGGTGCGGGTATGTCCTCGCGCCTATTCCAGGAGATCCGTGAGAAGCGCGGCCTGGCGTACAGCACCTTCGCATTCTCCGGTGCGTACTCGGATGCCGGCTACTTCGGCATGTACGCGGGCTGCCTGCCCGCCAAGACCGAGCAGGTGCGCGAGGTGATGGGCTACGAGTTCGATAAGCTCGCCACCGCCGGTATTACCGAGGAGGAGCTGACGAAGGTCCGCGGCCAGCTGGCTGGCTCCAC
>CAUUAD010000203.1:0-2649 GCA_963542785.1 Rothia mucilaginosa | reverse complement strand
TTTTCTAGCATGAATGCCAAAATTTCCCGTTCAGTTTCACTGAATCGGTGCTGGTTCGCATTCACGACGTCTTGTAAATCCACTCAAAGCTCCTGAATCCGATGGTGAGCAATATATAAATAGTACACGCTCTAGGGTCATCGGCCAGGGTGGGCGAGGTTGGTCGTCTCTCACTTTGGGTGGGTGCCTCGTGCAGATTTGAGTCCGGGTGCGAGCCTGGATACAGCTTCGCCGGCGGCATCGGTGTTATCCGATACCGCCGGCGAAGTCTATACCTTATGAGGCGTTATGCCGTCAGGTGGCTGAAAGCTGAAGTCTCTTAGGAGAGGGTCTTAGCTTCGTTCACCATGGTCTCGAAACGCTCGCGAACCTGGGGAACGTCCATGCCGACGATGACCTGGAATGCCTTGCCCTTGCGGACGAGGCCCAGAGCACCTGCATTCTTGAAGTCTGCATCCGAGGGGCTGACGAGGGACTCATCAGCAACGGAGACACGCAGGCGGGTTGCGCAGTTGTTCACGGTGGTGATGTTCTCTGCGCCACCGAGCAGTTCGAGGAAGCCAGCTGCACGGGGTGCGTAGAGGTCGCCGTCAGCGGACTCAGCAGCTGCGCCGCCGTTCTTCTCAGCAGCCTTAGCTGCCTTGTACTCTGCCTTGCTGTAGAGCTTGGTCTCGCCGCCGTCTTCTTCACGACCGGGGGTCTTGAAGTCGAACTTCAGAATCATGAAGCGGAAGATCAGGAAGTACAGGACGGTGAAGCACAGGCCCACACCAATCTGCATGAGGTAGGTGCCGGAGTGGTTTGCCCACAGCGGAATCCAGTTCTGGAACAGGAAGTCGAGCAGACCGCCACCCATGTAACCAACCAGACCCAGCTGGTACATGATTGCTGCCATGGATGCTGCCAGGATTGCGTGGACCAGGAACAGCGGGGGTGCAAGGAACAGGAAGGTGAACTCGAGGGGCTCGGTGATACCAATCAGGATCGCGGTGAGGCAGACGGGGATCATCAGAGCGAGAACTTCCTTGCGCTTCTCGGGACGAGCAGTGGTGTAGAACGCCGCTGCGATACCGATGGGTGCAAAGACCTTGGAGTTACCGTGCAGGGCGAAGCCGCCGCCGGGGAACAGTTCCTTCAGGGGCTTGTCGCTCTTTGCGAACTCGGTCAGGTGGGTCGGCCAGTCCTTAGCAATACCGTTCGGGGTAACAACATTACCGAAGACGAACGGGGAGTAGATGAAGTGGTGCAGACCGGTCGGAATCAGGAAGCGCTCGAGGAAGGTGTAAACCCACACGCCGAGTGCGCCGGATGCGATGAAGAAGCCCTGCAGGGAGGAGATGCCGTGCTGAGCGTAGGGCCACAGCCAGGAGAACAGGAATGCCACGGGCATCATCAGGAAGAAGCAGACGCCGTAGACGTACTGGGAACCCTGGAAGATACCGAGGAAGTCGGGCAGCTTCTTGTCGAACCAGCGGTTGTGTGCCCACACCACGATTGCGGAGATGATGATTGCACCGAAGATACCGGTGTCCATGGTCTTGATACCGGCGATCATCTTCAGACCGGTACCTGCCGCGCTCTTAGAGATGTCGGTGGTGTAGTCCAGGTCGAAGAAACCGGTGCCGCCCTTGCCCCATACCTTGAGCATGGTGCCGACGAAGTAGTTGAAGGTCAGGTAGACCATTGCAGCTTCCATCACTGCACGTGCGTTAGCGGTCTTTGCCAGTGCAATGGGCAGACCGATCACGAAGAGCAGTTCCATCTGGTTGAAGACGGTCCATGCGCCGGACTCCCAAACGGACCAGAAGTGGTTCCACGCGCTTTCCTTGTCAGCAGCGAGGGGAATCAGGTCGCCGTTCTGTGCAATGATCGCAATACCGACCGCGAGGCCAGCGAATGCGAAGAGAAGAACGGGTGCCAGCATGGCAGAGCCGAACCTCTGTACTTTTTCCATCATGAGGCTATACGCCCTTTCGGGTTGTCGAGTGAGCGGACGCAGGTGCCGGCGATCGTTGCCGGTCTGCGGTGGCAACGCCGTATCTTTATACCCTCAAACGAAAGTATATGAGACGGGTGCCACATATCCTGCGTGCGCTAAATGCCGAATGTGTTTTAGACAAAAACAATAATGCCAGGTCATACCTACCCGCAGATACCAAAAGTAGAAGTTTTGAAAGAGTTTTTCAGAACCTGAAACATCTCCCGGCACTGGTTAAAAATACTTGCTGCAGATGAGACTTTTTCCCTATTACCTAGCGCACAGAATCGATAGCATAAACAGTGCACCCATAGGTCAGAGTGTATAAAAACACTCGCCGCCTCAATACGCGGTGCGCATATCATTCTTCAACCTCACACATACCCCGGACTTATTACATGCGCTTCCTCACCCTCAACACGCACAGCTGGTGCGAAATCCACCAGATTGCCAAAATCCGCACCCTCGCAAAGTTCATCATTGAACACCAGGTGGATGTCATTGCGTTGCAGGAAGTCAACCAGCTCACCTCCACCCCCGTGGTGAAGGAGCCCCTCAACTACCGCGGCGGCGCAGGTGTGCCGGTCCACGAAGACAACTACGCCCTGCTACTCGTGCAGACACTCAACGAAATGGGTGCAACCTACGAGTGGACCCTCACCGAAACCCAC
>CAUUAD010000202.1:0-2653 GCA_963542785.1 Rothia mucilaginosa | reverse complement strand
TTTGCCAGGCCTGCCTTGCCCTTGAGCTGCACAGCGTCGCCGCCGGCAGCTTCGAGGCGTGCATCGATTTCGGTGTCTACGCGGGAGACGAAGAAGGACGCGACCGAGTGGATGGTGGACAGGTCCTTGCCGTTCTCCAGCGCCTGCTCCAGGCCGAGCATGTAGGCGTTGATGACCTCGCGGTAGCGGGTCAGGGAGAAGATCAGGGTCACGTTCACGCTGATGCCAGCAGCCAGGGTCTCTGCGATGGGGCGCAGACCTTCCTGAGTTGCGGGAATCTTGATCATGACGTTTTCGCGGCCCACGCGCTCGTAGAGTTCACGTGCCATCTTGGCGGTGCCTTCGGCGTCGCGTGCCAGGCGGGGGTCAACCTCGATGGAGACGCGGCCGTCAAAACCGTTGGACGCCTTGTAGACGGGTGCGAACACGTCGCAGGCGTTGCGCACGTCGTCGCAGGTTGCGGCGAAGACTGCCTCTTCAACGCTTGCGCCAGCGGCGGCAAGTTCACGCATCTGCTCGGCGTATGCGGCACCCTTGGAGAGTGCGCCAGCGAAGATGGTGGGGTTGGTGGTCACACCGACGACGTTGTGGGTCTTGATGAGTTCGGCGAGGTTGCCGCTGGTCAGACGCTCACGGGAGAGGTCGTCAAGCCAGATGGAGACACCGGCGTCGGAAAGCTTCTGAGTGGACTCAGACATGTGAAAACCTTCGATTCTTTGTCGAAATTGAAAATGTCGAAATTGAAATTTGAGATATCGGCGAAATCTTCTGGGCGGCGGTAGGCTCCGGCTGAGCGGTCAGCCGGAGCCTACCCGTTGCGTCCGCACCCCACCCGTACAGGGGGAGCGCAGTGTGCGCGGCGGTTACCGCGGCGTTGTTATTGCCTACTTAGCGGCCTCGATGGAATCCTTAGCGGCGGCCACGACAGCCTCCGCGGTGATACCGAATTCGCGGTACAGGGTCTTCGCATCGGCGGATGCACCGAAGTGCTCGATGGACACGGCGCGGCCGGCGGTGCCGAGCAGGTCGTACCAGCTCATTGCCAGGCCGGCCTCAACGGAGACGCGGGCTGCAACCGAGGAGGGCAGAACCGACTCGCGGTACTCTGCGTCCTGCTCAGCAAACCACTCACGCGAAGGCATGGAGACCACGCGAGCGGCGATGCCCTGCTCTGCGAGGGTTGCGCGAGCCTGAATAGCGAGCTCAACCTCGGAACCGGTAGCAATCAGGATGACGTCCGGGGTGCCCTCGGTGTCAGCCATGATGTAACCGCCGCGTGCGGTGCCCTCAGCGGAAGCGAACTTCTCGCCCTCAGCGTCTGCGTGCACGTCCTCACGAGCCCAGACGGGCAGGTTCTGGCGGGAGAGCACGAGGCCTGCGGGGCGGTCGGACTTCTCCAGGATGGTGCGCCATGCGACGGCGGTTTCGTTAGCGTCCGCGGGACGAACCACGTCGAAGCCGGGGATAGCGCGCAGCGAGGAGAGGTGCTCAATCGGCTGGTGGGTGGGGCCGTCTTCGCCCACGCCGATGGAGTCGTGGGTCCACACGTACAGCGAGGGAACACCCATCAGTGCGGAGAGGCGAACAGCCGGGCGCTGGTAGTCGGAGAACACGAAGAAGGTGCCCGAGAAAGCGCGGGTGGGGGAGGAGAGCACAATACCGTTGACGATTGCTGCGGCAGCATGCTCACGAATACCGAAGTGCAGCACGCGGCCGTAGGGGTTACCGGTCCAGTCTTCGGTGGTGCGCGATGCCGGGTTGAAGGACTCTGCACCCTTGATGGTGGTCAGGTTCGAGCCTGCGAGGTCAGCGGAGCCGCCCCACAGTTCGGGGAAGGTGCCAGCGATAGCGTTGATGACGGTGCCGGATGCCGCGCGGGTTGCCACGGAGGTGCCAGCCTCGAATACGGGGAAGGCAGCCTTGTAGTCTGCGGGCAGTTCGCCTGCGACGAGGCGCTTGTACAGTTCGGCACGCTCGGGGTTGGCCTTAGCCCATGCCTCGAACTTCTCGTCCCATGCCTTGTGTGCCGCTGCGCCGCGCTCAACGAGCTGGCGGGTGTGTGCCAGGACGTTCTCCTCGATGAAGAAGCTCTTGGCGGGGTCGAAGCCGAGCAGTTCCTTGGTTGCGGCAACCTCTTCAGCACCGAGCTTGGAGCCGTGCACTGCGCCGGTGTTCTGCTTGGTGGGGGCGGGGTAACCGATGATGGTGCGCAACTCAATGAAGGAGGGCTTGTCGGTGACAGCCTTCGCACGCTCAATAGCGGCGTACAGTTCTGCGACGTCCTCAACGTAGTCGCCGGTGCGGGTCCAGTCCACGCGCTGAACATCCCAACCGTAGGACTCGTAGCGCTTTGCTACGTCCTCGGTGAAGGCAACGTCGGTGTCTTCTTCAATGGAGATGTGGTTGCGGTCCCACACGACAATCAGGTTGCCGAGCTCCTGGTGACCTGCGAGCGCGCACGCCTCGGCGGTGACGCCTTCCTGCACGTCACCCTCGGAGGCGATGACGTAGACGTGGTGGTCGAAGGGGGAGGTGCCCGGTGCAGCTTCGGGGTCGAACATGCCGCGCATACGGCGCTGCGCGTAGGCGAAACCGACTGCGGATGCCAGGCCCTGGCCGAGCGGGCCGGTGGTGATTTCTACACCCTTGGTGT
>CAUUAD010000201.1:0-2672 GCA_963542785.1 Rothia mucilaginosa | reverse complement strand
GTGCCTTCAACTTGTCGGCAACTTCCTCGGTTTCCTTCTTGGTGCGCACGAAGACAATGATGCCGTCGTAGTTTTCAACCTCGAGCACGCGGGTCATTGCGTCCAGCTTGTGGGAGTGCATGACCTGCATGTAGCGCTGGGAGATGTTTGAGCTGGTGGTGGTCTTAGCCTTGACGCGGACCTCGCGGGGGTCGTTCAGGTACTGCTGAGCGATCTTGCGGATCGAGTTGGGCATGGTTGCGGAGAAGAGCGCAACCTGCTTGCTGTCGGGGGTGCCTTCGAGGATCTTTTCCACGTCTTCGGCGAAGCCCATGCGCAGCATTTCGTCTGCTTCATCCAGCACCAGGTACTGCAGGTTGGACAGGTCCAGGGAGCCCTTTTCCAGGTGGTCAATCACGCGGCCGGGGGTACCGACGACGACCTGCGCACCGCGGCGCAGGCCGGCCAGCTGCGGGCCGTAGGGGGAGCCGCCGTAAATCGGCAGCACGGTGAAGTCCTCCATATGGGTTGCGTAGGAGGAGAAGGCCTCTGCAACCTGCAGGGCCAGCTCGCGGGTGGGGGCCAGGACCAGCACCTGGGTGTCGCGGGAGACACCGTTGATGTCGGCGAGCTCGGCCATGCGGGAGAGGGCCGGCAGCGCGAAGGCTGCGGTCTTACCGGTACCGGTCTGCGCCAGACCGACCACGTCGCGGCCCTCGAGCAGCAGCGGGATGGTCTGTTCCTGAATGGGGGACGGCTTCTCGTAGCCGACCTCTTCCAGGGCTGCCAGGACGCGTGCGTCCAGGCCCAGGTCGGTGAAGCGCACGCCTTCTTCTTCAGCCTTTTCGGCAGTTTCTTCTGCAACGGTTTCTGCAGTAGCTTCTGCGGTGGTTTCTTCTGCTTCTACAGCAGGGCTCTCAACGGTGTTCTCAGCGATATTCTCAGTGGTCACAACGGTCTCTGCCTCGGCGTTCAGTTCGGCCGGGGTAGCAGTATTCTCAGTCAATTTTTCCTCTATACGGTAGGGGTGGATAGCGCACGCTTTTCGGCGCTTACCGGGTGTCCCCTTCACGGCCCAGCCACACATCATCCCCTGGGGAGTAGAGCATCCAGGGGGCCTCCGTTACCGGCGTATTCTGCAGAGGTGTTCTGCGGATGCTGCGGGTAGCGGCTCTTGCTGGGGGTGGTCTTGAATTTCTCGGCACATTATCCGCACGCCTGTTCGTACTCTGCGCTCAGCGCGCAGTAGTCCCTGTGAATCAGGGGTGTACAGGGTGGGTAATGCTCACATGCAATGTCACGTATTCCTGGTGGTTCGCCTTCCCGCTCTACGGCGGTGGTGTGTCTGTTACAGCAGACGCAGCAAAGACGCTGGACCAGAGATCGTTAAGAGAAGCCCTCGTGTACGGTATGAACCGCAAATTTATGGGGCGTATCAATCGGTGATGGTGAGTACGGCGCACCTACAATTCCAGCACCACCTTGGGTGCCGGGTGCGCACAAGACCTTCATCGGGGGTTCCCGTGTTCTACCTAGTGTACCGCAGGGTCCCGGCTTGGGCTATAAAAAGGTGCTTAAAACCTCATCTCTTAAAAGCGAGCGCCCACCCCAGCGTTTGCGGGGTAGGCGCTCATTGAGAAGTTAAACCAAGGGGCTAATCTACGCGACGCACAATATCAATCGTGCCGACGGTTGCGTACTTAGCGTAGGAGTGGCCGTAGCGGTCAGCCGCGTACTGTGCGGCGTTGGTCGGCGGGTTGCCGCCCCAGGAGTTGCTCATGCGGTCGATGACCACGTAGTCGGGTGCGGGCTCACCTGTGTGGCCGATCCAGTAGACGGTACGGCCGGGAATCAGCTGGGTCAGAATCGACAGGTCGGATGCGACCGATACCCCTTCAGGCACCTTCTGGACGGCGTCCTGCTTCATCTGGTCAGTCGTAGTCAGCGCGGAGGCGGTGAACTGCGCATTACCCAGGGACGCGAGGGGCTGCTGGGAGCCGGGCACGAAAATCGGGGAGGCGGCAAGGAAGAGCGCCGCGGCGGGTAGAGCCCACACGGGGATGCGGCGTGCCGTGGCGGTGAGGCGGCCGGGCTTAGCTGATGCATCCGCCTCTTGCGCGGAGGCGCTATCGGCTACTCGCGTAGCCGAGCGTACCGGAATTGCGGCGGGAACCACGCCGTAGCGTACACGCACGACGGCGTCGAGCAGGGCGAGGAAGACGACGGGCATGAGCACAAGCGAGTAGTGCCAGGTACTTGCCCAGTAGGACTCCATGGTGGAGAGCAGACGCCAGGCGAGGGTCGGCAGGGCAATTGCCGCCAGCGGAGAAATGACCCAGAGGACCGCGCCGGTAATGAGCAGCAGTCCGAGGGTTGCCAGCTTGGTGTTGTTGCTGATCATCTGCAGCGCTGCGCCGAAGGGGTCGCCCAGGGCTGCGGAGAAGTTAACCTTGTCGGCGTAGTCGAAGTTTCCGCCGCTATTGAAGTAGGGCAGAATCACGTAGATGGCGACGGCGGACCAGAATACGCCCCAAATCATGACCATGGTGGATTCGGCGACGGCGGGGGTGCGCGCCCAGGAGGAGTAGAGCTGATGCACGCGGATTCGCATGGGGGCGGGGGTGCCCGCGGAGAGGCACGGCATCAGAATGTCTACGGCGGTGCTCAGCCAGCCGGTACGGATAAAGATAATG
>CAUUAD010000200.1:0-2686 GCA_963542785.1 Rothia mucilaginosa | reverse complement strand
ATGTTGTACTGAGCGCGCAGACGCTGCTTTTCCTTCAGCTGGGTAGCGTAGTTGGAGTCAGCCTTCTTGCGGGCACGGCCGTGCTGGCCGGGGCCGTAAGGACGACGCTCGAGGTACTTTTCTGCCTTCGGGGTCAGTGCAATGCCCAGGGCACGGGACTGACGCACGGTACGGCGGGTGCGGTTGTGCTTAGCCACAATCTACCTTTCATATGTGAGGCTCCTGCACCCTCACGGGTGGGGCCTCGGTCTGTTGAATACTGGCCTCCTCGGTTGACCCCGCCGGAATCCGTACGCGACCGGTTCGGTCGTTGCTGTACGGCGGTGGGGCGGAGAGCTCGGGGCAGAGTACCCCGCAGCTACATTACTGACACTCGCACGGAAGCGGGCATAGTAATTGCCAGACCCATCAAGCTTACCGGATGCGCCCGGGCTTTACCAGCCTTTTGGGAAATCTTTGGTTCAAATCACTGTGCGTGTGGGTTTTTGACACTTACCCACATGACCCCCACAGAAAATATTTGCACCCGTCAGCGCTATTTAGATGCGAATTCTCCGAAAAATTGCGGCGCCGAGATGTTGGATTGTAATCATTTCGTTATTTTTAACCTGTGTCTTTATGGGAATAGCTTGAATCAGACCCCCATATCGCCTAGACTAGAAACCATAACAAGCTTGGCGTCCGCCCTTCCGGGAAGGCCGACAGCCAAGACGTCTATCACAACTCAAAACTCTGACGCGGTGCGCAGTACTACCGAGGTACTACGCACCGCTTTCTGTTTGCGCTCAGCCCTATACGGCTGTTTGCTCTATACGGTTGCTTTCCTGCCGAGGCGCACCACTCCCCTGGTGGTCAGCACTCAAAGTAGTAGACGGCTCGATGGGAGCCACGTAAGCTAACGGGTCGTATCCTGCACCGGAGCCGCATCCAAAATACGGCGAATACGCTCACGACGCTCCGTCAACGTACGCTCAAAACCGTGCTGCGTCGGCTCGTAATACACCGTGCCGCGCAACGTATCCGGCAGGTACTGCTGCGCCGCCACATGCCCCGGCTCATCATGCGCATACACATACCCCACGCCGTGACCAAACTGCTTAGCCCCGGCATAATGACCATCACGCAAATGCACCGGAACCTGACCCGAAGCACCCGCACGCACATCCGCAATCGCGCGGTTAATCGCGTTATACGCCGCGTTCGACTTCGGCGCGAGCGCACAATAAATCACCGCCTGCGAGAGGATAATGCGAGCCTCCGGCATGCCCACCAGCGCCACCGACTGCGCCGCAGCCGTCGCCACCTGCAGCGCCTGCGGATCAGCCAAACCAATATCCTCACTCGCCAAAATCATGATGCGACGAGCCACAAAACGCGGATCCTCGCCGCCCTCCAACATGCGCGCCAGGTAGTGCACCGCGGCGTCCGCATCAGAGCCGCGCATGGACTTAATGAACGCACTCACCACGTCATAATGCTGATCACCAGAACGGTCGTAGCGGATCGCGGCGCGGTCCACCGCCTCCGTAGCATGCGCCAAGGTGATGCGCACGGGTGCGGCGGGGTCAGTTTCTTCGGTACCGGTTTCTGCAGGGGCATTTCCCGCAGCTTCAGCCTCGCTAAAGGCAATCGCAGCCGCCGCCTCCAGGGAGGTCAGGGAGCGGCGAGCGTCGCCTCCAGAAACCGCGGCAAGGTGGGCGCGCGCATCCGCATCAATAACCGCCGCACCATCAAAACCGCGCGGATCAGCCAGAGCACGGTCAATCAGACGCTCAATATCGGACTGCTCCAACGAATGAACCCGCAACAGTAGCGAGCGCGAGAGCAGCGGCGAAATAATGCTGAACGACGGGTTCTCCGTCGTAGCCGCCACCAGAATCACCCAGCGGTTCTCCACACCGGGCAGGAGCGCATCCTGCTGAGCCTTCGTGAAACGGTGAATCTCGTCCAGGAAGAGCACTGTGGTCGTGCCGTACATGTCACGGTCGAGTAGCGCCTGATCCATGACCGCGCGCACATCCTTCACGCCCGCGGTAATCGCCGAAAGCTCCACGAACTTACGACCCGGCGCACGCGCAATCACATGCGCCAGGGTGGTCTTACCCGTACCCGGAGGGCCGTACAAAATCACCGACGACGGGCCAGCCGGGCCGGCGTTCTCCCCCGCCAACACGCGCAGGGGCGAGCCGGGAGTCAGCAGGTGATCCTGGCCGAGAACCTCATCAATAGTGCGCGGACGCATCCGCACCGCCAACGGCGCTTGGGATGCGGTACGTGAAGACGGTGCGGACGTGAACTTTACGCGATCTTCGTCGTCTGGAAGGTCAAGGTCAAAAAGCGAATCTGCCATGTTTCAACTCTACCGTGCGTACATGCAGTATCTAGAGGGTTTCGCTATCGAGAATGAGGGTTACCGGGCCGTCATTGACCAGCTCCACCTGCATATCCGCACCGAACACGCCCGTCTCCACGTGCAAGCCACGCTCACGCAACGCCTGAACGTAATCGTTGAACAGCGGCTCACTCACCGCACCCGGAGCCGCAGCAGACCAGGAGGGGCGGCGGCCCTTCTTCGCGTCCCCGTACAGGGTGAACTGGCTGACCGCCAG
The DNA here is from genome assembly GCA_963542785.1 of Rothia mucilaginosa. Taxonomy (GTDB): domain Bacteria; phylum Actinomycetota; class Actinomycetes; order Actinomycetales; family Micrococcaceae; genus Rothia; species Rothia mucilaginosa_G. The sequence goes on along the minus strand of CAUUAD010000200.1, from coordinate 77 downwards.
CACGGGTGCGCCCTCATCGAGAAGGGACTTCTCCCCCTCCAGCAGGCGCAGGTTCGCGGTCTTATCGGCAAGCTTCG
>CAUUAD010000199.1:0-2689 GCA_963542785.1 Rothia mucilaginosa | reverse complement strand
AGGGTCGGCAGGTACTTGCGCACGGGGGCGGGGCCGCCCTCCAGGTGAACCTGCTTGTCGAAGAGCTTATCGGTGCCGATGGCGCTGTCGTGCGGCACGCCCACGAAGCCGATGTAGCCGCCGTGGCGTACGCAGCCGAGTGCCTGGTCGAAGGACTGCTGGGAGCCAACAGCCTCCGCAACGCCGTGTGCGCCCACGCCGTCGGTGAGCTCCAGAACCTTGGCGATGCCCTCTTCGCCGCGCTCTTCCACGATGTGGGTTGCGCCGAATTCCTTAGCGAGCGCCTGACGTTCGGGGTTGCGGGACATGATGATAATCTTCTCCGCGCCGAGCTGCTTAGCGCCGATGACTGCGCTCAGGCCGACTGCGCCGTCACCAACAACGACGATGGTCTTGCCGGGGCCTGCCTGCGCTGCGTCTGCTGCGTACCAGCCGGTGCCGAGCACGTCGGATGCCGCCATCAGGTGCGGGATCTGCTCTTCGGTGGGGGCTGCGGGGGTCTTGACGAGGGTGCCGTCTGCGAAGGGCACGCGGGCGTACTCTGCCTGGGTGCCGTTAGAGCGCATGCCGATGAAGGCGTCGCCTGCTGCGATTGCCTTGAGGCAGCGGGAGGGGTAGCCTGCGGTGCAGGTTTCGCACTCGCCGCAGGAGATGCAGAAGGAGCCTACGACGAAGTCGCCGGGGGCTACGGTGGTGACCTCGGAGCCGACTTCTACGACCTCGCCGATGTATTCGTGGCCCATTGCGCGGTGGTCGACGGGCTTTGCGTCTGCGCCGCGGTAGGGCCACAGGTCAGAGCCGCAGATGCAGGATGCTGCGAGCTTGATGATGGCGTCGGTGGGTTCGAGCAGGGTCGGCTTCTCAACTTCGTTGACGACGACCTTGCCGGGGGCTTCCATAACAACTGAACGCATGATGTTCCTTTTTCGGGATTGTGGGATACTAATCCAACAGTACGCCCCGTACCCCGATATATCAATAATTTTTTATGCTACGGGGTGAAGACAAAAATTCCGACAATCGGAACCCGCAAAACTGCTCCCACTCCCCTGCTTCTCCTTACCCTTCTCTGCCAGGTTAAACCGGGGATTCCTGGGCATCCCGGCACGTTGAATAGCCCGGTTAAACGGCGGAACCCCCGCGCATCCACAGTGGATACGCGGGGGTCGGTTTATCTCAGCCTTATATCTCAAGGCGAGAAGGGGCTTAGAAGTCCCAGGATAGAAGTCTCCGCCTTAGAAGTCCCAGTCCTCGTCCTCGGTGTTCACAGCCTTACCAATGACGTAGGAAGAGCCGGAACCGGAGAAGAAGTCGTGGTTCTCATCAGCATTCGGGGACAGCGCCGACAGAATCGCCGGGGACACGTTAGTCACGGACGCCGGGAACATCGGCTCGTAGCCCAGGTTCATCAGAGCCTTGTTAGCGTTGTAGTGCAGGAACTTCTTGACGTCCTCGCTCCAACCCACACCGTCATACAGGGAGTGGGTGTACGCCGCCTCGTTCTCGTACAGTTCGTACAGCAGGTTGAAGGTGTACTCCTTCAGCTCTGCCTGACGCTCCGCGGACTCCTTCGCCAGGCCGAGCTGGAACTTGTATCCAATGTAGTAGCCGTGTACTGCCTCGTCACGAATAATCAGACGAATCAGGTCAGCGGTGTTGGTCAGCTTCGCGTGCGAAGACCAGTACATGGGCAGGTAGAAGCCCGAGTAGAACAGGAAGGACTCCAGCAGGGTGGAGGCAACCTTCTTCTTCAGCGGGTCGTCACCGGTGTAGTAGGACAGAACAATCTTCGCCTTCTTCTGCAGGTACTCATTCTCAGAAGCCCAGCGGAATGCCTCGTCAATCTCCTTGGTGGAGGCGAGGGTCGAGAAGATTGAGGAGTACGACTTTGCGTGCACGGACTCCATGAACGCAATGTTGGTGTACACGGCCTCTTCGTGCGCGGTCACAGCGTCCGGCAGCAGGGACACAGCACCGACGGTACCCTGGATGGTGTCCAGCAGGGTCAGACCGGTGAAGACACGCATAGTCAGCTGCTTCTCTTCTTCGGTCAGGGTCTTCCAGGAGGGCACGTCGTTGCTCAGCGGCACCTTTTCCGGCAGCCAGAAGTTACCGGTCAGACGATCCCAAACCTCAAGGTCCTTCTCGTCCTCAATACGGTTCCAGTTGATAGCCTCAACCACGTGGTCGACGAGCTTCACCTTTTCGCTCATTAGTAATTCTCCGATTCTTAAGGGGCGGTTACGGTCCCACGCGCGCCCAGCCAGTCGCGCAGGCGGTTTGCGTGTTCACCGTAACCGCCCCTTCCAGTCTTTAGTTATAGTGTGCCAGCTCAGGCTGAATGCGTCACAGCATTCGGGCTAGAGCATGCAGGATACGCAGCCTTCAACCTCGGTACCCTCAAGGGCCATCTGACGCAGACGGATGTAGTAGATGGTCTTGATGCCCTTACGCCATGCGTAAATCTGGGCGCGGTTGATATCGCGGGTGGTTGCGGTATCGCGGAAGAAGAGGGTCAGCGACAGGCCCTGGTCCACGTGCTGGGTTGCAACAGCGTATGTGTCGATGATCTTCTCGTAACCAATTTCGTAGGAGTCCTGGTAGTACTCCAGGTTGTCGTTGGTCATGTAGGGTGCCGGGTAGTAGACGCGGCCGAGCTTGCCTTCCTTACGGATCTCAATCTTCGAAG
>CAUUAD010000198.1:0-2702 GCA_963542785.1 Rothia mucilaginosa | reverse complement strand
TAGAGCACACACAGAAGCGGCGCATCCACCCCATCACGGGTCGGATGCGCCGCTTTTATGTGCGCGTCAGGCCCCGCAACGTGTTGTGCGGCAGTTCCCTAACTCCCCCGATTTGGCGCTATACAATGCCTGTATGCGGTACTGTATTTTGGACTCCACCAGCCACCTTCCCAGCGTGGAAGAACTCACTGAGCTTTACGATTCTGTCGGCTGGAGCGCCTATACCAAAACGCCCGAACGCCTCCTCCCGATGCTGGAAGGCTCACGGTATCTCTACACCGCACGAGAGGTGATGCAGGAAGGAACGGGACGGCTCGTCGGGCTAGTACGCGCCGTCGGGGACGGTCACTCTATCGCCTACATTCAGGACCTTTTGGTGCATCCGCACGCCCAGCGTCAGGGCATTGGTTCTGCGCTTCTAAAGCGTGTCATTGATGACTTTGACCGAGAAGACATTCGACAGCGACTCATTACTACCGACGTTGCTAGTGAACACGCCATTGCGCTCTACAAACGCTACGGTTACGCCCCCGTAGAGGCGGCAGGATGCATCACCCTTGCATACTATCGATAAGGCAATATCGCATGCGGCTTGATAAGGCTTGACTCGTTCAAGCTGGCTGAGACGCTGGGCTAAACCACTAAGCCGTAGAGCTTGAAACAAGCGTCTCTCAACTAGGAGCAGAGGCGGAGGCGGGTCTACAATGAATCGGTGCCATATCAGGTGCGAGCACAGGCTGACAGAGCCGGATGCGGTGATAACGTCGTCACCCGACCCCGTGCGCCCCTCCCCCACAGGCACTCCGATACCCCCTCAGGTGCCCCCTCGCGGGCGCCCAAACGCAGACGCACATACGCACACACGCAGGAGAACGCCCATGCACGAGCTCTTTGACCCGGATCAGGTATTCCGCATCGTCGACATTGCCGCCGTTGTTGCTAACGGCCTGCTCGGCGGTGCTGTGGCGCGCGCCTTCCGGTTCGACATTGTGGGCTTCCTGCTGCTCGCTATTGCCTGCGGTATGGGCGGCGGCATGATTCGTGACGTGCTGCTGAACTCGGGCCTGCCCGTGGCGCTTACGGACGGCGGCTACTGGATCGGTGCGATTGGTTCGTCCATTCTGGCATACAGTATCGACCTGAGCGCCCGCTGGGCAACCCGAACCCTGCTCGTCGTGGACTTTGTGGGCATGGGGTGTTGGGCTGCGACCGGCACCATTAAGTCCCTGAACCTGGGCCTGCACTGGCTGCCGGCTATCGCGCTGGGTATTACCACCGCAGTGGGTGGCGGCCTGATTCGTGACATCATGGTCAACCGTATTCCCGCGATCTTTGGCGGTAACTCCCTGTACGCGACCGTCGCCCTATTCGGTGCCGCAGAAACCGCCCTCGTAACCGGACTGTTCCACCGCCCGAACCTGGCGATGGCGCTGTCCATCATCCTGTGCCTGGTGTTGGGCGTGCTCTCCCACACGAAGAATTGGCAGCTACCCACCACCCCGGGTGATCTGCGGGTGCACCGCCCGCGCATTCTCACGTTCTTCAACCGTGAGGAGAGCGCGGTGCACAACGAGGGCTGGTCGCCGGGTGACCCGCTCACCGACCAGCTGCAAGTGGTCAGCCCCGAGCAGCTGGACGAGTACCGCCGCGCGAAATCCCAGGCGAAACCCAAGAAGGATTAGACGCAATAGAAGGATGGGTCGGTCTCCCCTGTAGGAGACCGGCCCATCCTTCTGTTATAGGCTCTGTTGCAGCGCCGACTAGATGGTGTACTCGGTACTGTCGTACACGGTCAGGAACTTGCGGATACGCTCATCATCCGAGGCGAAGAAACCGGTCGGCTCGCCGTTATAGCGCAGGGTACCGTTCTCCAGGAACACGATGCGGTCCGCGACCTTCTTCGCGAACGCCATATTGTGCGTCACGATGACCAGGGAGCGGCCCTCCTTCGCCAGCTGCATGAGCACGCGAATAACCTCCGCCTCCAGCTCGGGGTCCAGCGCACTCGTCGGCTCATCAAAGAGCAGGTAGGAAGGTTCCAGCGCCAGGGCGCGGGCAATCGCCACACGCTGCTGCTGGCCACCCGAGAGAGCGTCCGGGTAGGAATCCACCTTGTCGGCAAGACCCACCTTCGCCAGTAGCTCGCGGGCACGCTCCTGCGCCTCCTGGGCGCTCAGAGTGCCGTTGAGGGTCGGGGCGAGCGCCACGTTCTTCAACGCCGTGTAGTTCGGGAACAGGTTGAACTGCTGGAACACCATCGCCGAACGGGAACGAATATCACGCACCTGCGCGTCGGTGAGCTTCTGGCTGTAGTCCACCTGCGCGTCGTCAATGGTGAGCGTGCCGGACTGCGGGGTTTCCAGCAGGTTCAGGCAACGCAGCAGGGTCGACTTACCGCTACCGGAGGGGCCCAGAATCACCGTGGTCTCGCCGTCGGGGATATCCAGGCTAATGTTCTTGAGCACCTGCGTCTCACCGAAGCTCTTCGACAGGGATTCAACGCTAAGCATTGTTGCTCCTCACGTAACGGTTGCTGTACTTCTCCAGCGCCGACTGCGCGGCGGTCAGCAGAGTGAAAATCACCAGGTAAATGACGGCGACCTCGGAGTACATTGCCAGCGGCTCAAAGGTACGCGACGCAATCTGCTTACCGGTCTGGAACAGGTCAACCATCGAAATGACCGACACCAGCGAGGTGCCCT
>CAUUAD010000197.1:0-2719 GCA_963542785.1 Rothia mucilaginosa | reverse complement strand
GAGGAGGTTAATATCAATCACTGTTTTATCCTACCTAATCTTGCGGTGGGTTGTGGGCGGGGTTTGCGCTGGTGGGGCGCGGGTAGGTGCGGGGGTGTCTGGCGGCGGGCAACTAGTGGCGCTGCAGGTGTGCGGGGCGGCCGTTCGGGAAGAGCGATTCGACCCATTCGTGTGCGGAGTCGAAGGAAGCGTCAGAGTGGATGCTGTCGACTTCGGTGTTTTCGTGGTCGGCGCGCGGGTAGGAGCCGAGGAATTTCAGCGTCGGGGAGACGCGGTGCAGGCCGCGCAGTGCATCGCGCATGCGTGCCTCGTAGATGTGGCCGTCGGCGTCGATGCTGAACGAGTAGGAGCCCATGCCTTCGCCGGTGGGGCGCGATTCGATGCGGGAGAGGTTCACGCCGCGCACGGAGAACTGTTCGAGCAGTTCGAGCAGCGCACCGGCGCGGTTGGTGGGCAGCGGCACGGTCAGGGTGGTCTTGTCGGAGCCGGTCGGTTCGGGAATATCAGCGGTGCGGGAGAGCAGCACGAAGCGGGTCACGGCGTTCTTGTTGTCGCCGATGTTGTCCTGGATGACGTGCAGTTCCGGGTGGTAGTTCAGCAGCGCCGGGGAGCAGATTGCCGCATCGTAGGTGCAGCCCTCCTCGAGCAGGCCAACAGCCGCCGCGGCGGTGGAGGAGCCGGGCAGGTACGCCGCGGTGGGTACGTTATCCTGCGCCCAGCCGCGCACCTGCGCCCAGGCATGCGAGTGCGTGGAGATGGTCTTAACGTCTTCAATGCTGATGGGCTTCGCGGCAACCAGCACGAAGCGGATCGGTACGAGCACCTCGCGGATGATGCGTACACCCTCGCTGGCTGCGATAGCATCCAGGGTTGCGCTCACGCCGCCCTCCACGGAGTTTTCGATGGGTACCATGGCGGCGTCCACCTCGCCCGCGTTCAGGCGTGCGAGCGCGTCGGGCACGCTGGTGGCGGGGATGCGTTCGGCGTCGGATGCGCCGGGGACGCTCAGCAGGGCGGATTCGGTGAAGGTGCCGGAGGGGCCAAGGTAGGTGTATCGCATGCCACTATAGTAGCGTCTGCCGTGGAGGGGGCGCCGAATTTGGCGATAGGTTAGTGACTTTGGCGGTAGTTAAAAGCCCCCACCAAAGTCACTAACCTATGGCCGAAAAACCTAAGCCATGACCGAAAAACTTAAGTCATGGCCAGAAGACCTAAGCCACCACCGAAACCGCTACCTCACGAACTGGCGCACCCGCGCGGTGTCCCAGTACTGGGCGGGCACGCCTCCACCCATGAGCTCACGGGCGATAGCGGCAGCCTGCACGGAACCGGCCTCCGGCAGGGGCGCGTGGGAGCCGGCAATAATGACGTTGCCGCGGCGGCGGCCCTTCAACATCGCAGAATCCGCCACAATGCACACGTACTCGAACACCTCAAGCAGGGCGGATGCCTCCGCGCGGGCACCGGTCAGCGCCGGCCCGTCACCGCAATTGAGGATGTACAGGCCACCGGGTGCCAGCGACTCGGCGACGGTGCGGGTGAACTCGACGGTGGTGAGCGCCTCGGGCGTGGTGTCCCCGGCGAACACGTCACGAATCAGCACGTCGCGGGATGCGGGCGCGAAGGTTGCGGTGACGGCACCCGCCTCGCCCACGCGAATCTTCACGCGCGGCGCCTTGGGGATGTCGAACCAGGCGCGCACATACTCGGCGAGCTTGGCGTCCAGCTCAACGACCGTGTTGCGGCTGGTCGGGTACAGGTCGGCAAAATAGCGCGCCATCGAGCACGCGCCGCCGCCCAGGTGGGTGATGCGCAGCTTCGCGGCGTCCAGGTGCTCCTCCACGTGCGAGGAAACGACCGCCGCGATCCAGCGCATGTACTCAAAATCCAGCTGGCGAGGCTCACCCACAATCACGTGGGAAGACTGCACACCATTAATGAGCAGCAGCCAACCGTCAGCATGGTAGCCGTCGGGGACCAGCTCCGCCTCACCCGTAGAAATCGGGTACACGCCAGCGGCGGCACCCTGCACGGGGGTGCTCTCGGTATCGTCGACGCGGTTCTTCTGCTGCTTCTGCGCCTTTTGGGACTTCTTGGGTGCCCTGCTCTTTTTCGCCATACCCACTAGCCTAACCGACAGCCCGCACGCCCCTAGCGTACGCACCCGCGACAAACCGCCTCCACAGGGGCTGGCTGAGTAGACTAGAACCCATGGGATTTGTATGTCAGGGCCGCTACGCGCTCGCACCAATTGAACCGACCGACGCCGAAAAATACGTCAACCTGCAGCTGGACTGCATGGAGCAAACCTACGACCCGATCTACTTCGACGCGCTCGGGGAAAGCTTCACCGCCCGCCACCGCGCCGAACGCAACGAATACCTCGAAGACTTCCACCGCCACCTCGCCTCCCCCACCGTGCGCGGTTTCTTCGCCTACGAGGTACCCGGCTGGACCCCCGACGGTGGGCTCTCCTGCTCCATCGGCGCACACATCGACTGGGATAAGCCCGTCGGCCTGGCGCTCTCCCTATGCGAACAATCCGCTTGGGAACTCGAACGCGCAGATAACCTCCCCGAACTGCCCGCAGACACCCGCAAACTCACGCACCTGTACACCCTCAACCACACGCACGGAACCGGGCTCGGACAGGCACTCTACGAATCCGTCATCTACCCGGACGAAAACTCCTACCTGTGGGTCATGGCAGAAAACGAAC
>CAUUAD010000196.1:0-2720 GCA_963542785.1 Rothia mucilaginosa | reverse complement strand
GTGCAGCGGATGCGTCAGCTCGGCGCGGAGAAAATTACCGCCTGGCTGGGTCCGAGCATTTGCGGTAGCTGCTACGAGGTGCCCGAGGCGATGCGCACCGAGTCCACCGAACTGATTCCGCAGGTGCATTCGGTGACCAGCCAGCAGACCCCCGGCCTGGATCTGCCCGCCGGTGCCCGCGCCGTGCTGGAGGAGGCGGGCGTGCAGGTGAGCATGGACTGTGCGCAGTGCACGTTTGAGGAGCCCGAGGTGTATTCGCATCGCGGGTTCACGAACCGCGGTGAGAAGCCGGGCCGTATCGCGGGTCTGGTGTGGATCGAGAGGGCGGCGGAGCCCGCCGCCTAGAGCTGCTAAAGATAGGGCCGCTAAAGATAGAGCCGCTGAAGGAGAGAAGATGTCTGAAATGAACGTAGAAGAGAACCTGCAGTACACTCCCGAACGTGCCGAGCAGCTGCTGCAGAACTACCGCCGAGTGCTTGAGCGTATCCGCACCGCGGAGCAGGACCACAGCGCCGTGCGTACCGAGGCGAGCGCCCCGGTGCAGCTGGTGACGGTCACGAAGTTCTTCCCCGCCTCCGACGCGGCGGCGCTGCTGGATGGGGGAGTGACCCTCTTCGGTGAGAACCGCGACCAGGAGGCGAGCGCGAAGGCTCGCGAGCTCGCCGCATACTGCGCGCAGCGTGAGGTGCAGCCCCCGCACTGGGCGTTTATTGGCCAGTTGCAGACGAACAAGGCGAAGTCTGTGGTCAAGTACGCTTCCAGCGTGCATTCGGTAGACCGCCCCTCCCTGGCTGATGCTTTGGCGAAGGCGTACGCAAACCAGCTCTCCCGCTTTGAGGCGGGGGAGGCGCCCGCACCCGCGGCGGCGGAGCATGGCGCGCTGACCTGCCTGGTGCAGGTGTCCCTGGCGGAGGTTGCGACGGCTGGCCACGCCGCTGAGGGTGCGCGCGGCGGTACGAGCGCCTCCGAGCTGCTGGAGCTGGTGGAGCGCATCGAGAATCACGAGCATCTGCGCTGCGGCGGTGTGATGGCGGTGGCACCGCTGGGCATGAACCCGGATGCGGCATTTGAGAAGCTCTACGGTTTGGCGTCGCTGGTGCGTGAGCAAGTGCCCCACGCGACCGAGATTTCCGCCGGAATGAGCGGGGATTTGGAAGCGGCGGTGCGCTGGGGCTCGACCTGCGTGCGCGTGGGTAGCGACATCATGGGTAAGCGTCCGGCGCTCTAGGCCCTTTAGCCGTTAGTCTTTTCAGCTGATGGGTCTGCTGGCGTCGGCATAATCATCGGTGCCCTTGACCGCATGCGCGGGGTGGGCGCTGGTAATATATACATGCCGGTGCATGGCGTACCGTTACGCACACACCTTCTGATGAAGCACCACGGCAGAACCTGTACACCACCAACGTGAAAGAACAGCGAGAGAATCATGGCGAAACAAAGCCGTCTGGCGGGTTTCCTCGGCCTGGAACGATACCAGGGCGCTGAGACGACGCCGGAAGAATCCCCGCAGGCTGTGCAGGCTGAAACCCGCCGGGAGGCAAACGTCTCCGCAGGGCAGGCTGCTACAGTGCAGAAGACCGACAGCGCCAACAGGCTCTCCGCACTGCCCGGCTCGGCACAGTACAGCGATGCCGAGTCGCAGAGCGAAACCTACCATCTGCAGGACGAACCCGCCTATACTGAACAGGAAGAGTACCTGCAGGCTGATAGCTACGATGACGGTACAGAAACCGAGTATCTGGACGCAGAAGAATCTGCCGACGGACGAGCAACCGTAGATGCAGCGGCATACGCCACCGCTCATACACCTGAAACCACAGCTGATCTGGCAGAAACCGAGCAGATTTGGGACGATGCCAGCGCAGACAATTGGGAGGACACCCCGGTGCCGAATACCGAATACACCGAGCAGTACGCCGAGACGTACTCCAACGACGGCTACTACGACCAGGGCTACGAGCCCGAAGAAACCAACGGATACACCTACGGTTACGAGGAAGAAGAGGACGAATTGCGTCGCATCACCACTATCCACCCCCGCTCCTACAATGACGCAAAGATCATTGGTGAGGCATTCCGCGAGAACATCCCCGTGATTATGAACGTGGAAGAAATGCCTGACGCAGATGCAAAGCGCCTGGTGGACTTCGCATCCGGTCTGGCATTCGCGCTGGAGGGCCGCATTGAGCGCGTCACCGCTAAGGTGTTCCTGCTGACCCCCTCCAACCTGGAGGTTCTGGGTGTGGCTAATTCCGAGGTTCCCGCCGGCTTTGAGACCGACGGCGAATTCCCCTTCGACCAGGGCTAAGGACTGATAGATGGGTTATATTTTCGCCCTCATTACGATCGTTGTCTACGTTCTCTACATTGCGATGCTGCTGCGCATGCTCTTTGACTGGGTGCGCATGTTCGCTCCGGAGTGGCGACCCAAGGGCATTGTGTTGCTCTTCGCCAGCGGCGTGTACGCGGTGACTGACTGGCCGATGAACCAGCTGCGCCGCCTGATCCCGCCGGTTCGTGTGGGTAACGTTGCGTTGGACACCGGCTTCCTGATTCTGATTGTCCTGTTGTCTTTGTTGCTGAGCATCATGATGCGGATGACCGCGACCTTCTCGTAAGCGCGTACTCCGCTAAGAGGCGACAGCTGACGAGCACAAACGATAGACCCCCGCCTGCCTGACCCGTTCACGGGTTGAGTGCAGAGCGGGGGTTTTCTGTGC
>CAUUAD010000195.1:0-2728 GCA_963542785.1 Rothia mucilaginosa | reverse complement strand
GCAGGCTGGTCACGCCGCAGCGGGTGCCCGCATCAATAGTGTTCGCGGAGCCGCTCGCCGTGGCGTATGCCGCCTCGTACTCAGCATCCGTGCTCGGCGTATCGGTCGGGGTTGCTACAGCATCAAAAGTTGCCGGCGCATCCAGACCAGCAGAAATCTGTACAGTATTCGGCTTCCAGGAGCCGTCCGCCGCCGTAAACAGGGTCTTCGCATCAACGGATGCCGAGGAAGTCGCGACCTTCATCGGTGCAGTTTCAGAATCATCAGCCTGCGGCTGAGCAGAGCAAGAACTCAAAGCGAGCGCGCCAATGCAGGCAAGAGCCGTCAGGGCACGACGAGTAAAGGCACGCTGTGCGCGTGCGGGCAGGGTAATCATGAGTGCGTCCTCGTGAGGGTTGCGAATTACGTTGTGTTTGAGTGGTTGTGCTGAGTCGGTGAATAAGTATAAAAATACCTCCTTACACCCTACTGCACCGCAACTGACAAGGCAATACGCCGCACCGGGTATCCCACGACGGCAGACGAAGACACGGACAAAGACGCGGACAAAGAACAGCGCCCCGCCCGCAGAAAAACCGCGGAACGGGGCGCCAGCCCATCAGGGCAAAATCTTAAATTCTCACACGATACGTGAGGGGCTTATACGTCCTCGGGCAGGATGCGCACGCCGCCCTTATCAGCCGAAGCAGCCAGCATGCCGTACACCTTCAGGGCGTTCGACACCTGACGCTCACGCGGCTTCGTCGGACGCCACGGTGCAGCGCCCTTCGCCTCGCGGCGAGCAGCAAGCTCCTCATCCGAAACGTTCACACGCAGAATGCGGTTGTTCACGTCAATCTCAATCTCGTCACCGGTCTGCACCAGGCCGATCGCGCCGCCAGCGGCAGCCTCCGGGGAGACGTGACCAATCGAAATACCGGACGTACCGCCGGAGAAACGACCATCAGTAATCAGCGCACACTTCTTACCCAGGCCCAGACCCTTCAGGTAGGAGGTCGGGTACAGCATCTCCTGCATGCCGGGGCCGCCCTTCGGACCCTCGTACTGAATGACGACAACGTCGCCTTCCTTCACGTTCTTCGACAGGATCTCGTACACAGCCTCGTCCTGCGACTCAACCACGAAAGCGCGGCCCTTGAAGTGGAACAGCTCCTCATCAATACCAGCGGACTTGATGATTGCGCCGTCCTGAGCGATGTTGCCGTACAGGACCGCCAGACCGCCGTCCTTGGTGTACGCGTGCTCCACGGCGCGGATACAGCCGTTCTCAGCGTCGGTCTCGTGGGACTCGTACTTGTTCGCAGTGGAGAACGCCTGGGTGGTGCGCACACCGCCGGGAGCCGCGAGGAACAGTTCCTTCGCCTTCTCGCTCGCCTTTCCGCCGCGGATATCCCACTCGTCCAGCCACTCATCCAGCGAATCAGCGTGAACCGAATGAACGTTCTTGTGCAGCAAGCCGGCACGGTTCAGCTCACCCAGCAGGGCGGGGATACCGCCGGCACGGTGCACGTGCTCAATGTGGTACTTGGTGGAGTTCGGGGCAACCTTCGCCAGGCAGGGAACCTGACGAGAAATGCGGTCAATATCCTTCAGAGTGAAGTCAGCGCCAGCCTCGTGCGCAATCGCCAGGGTGTGCAGCACGGTGTTAGTCGAACCGCCCATCGCCACATCCAGCGCCATAGCGTTCTCGAACGCCTCCTTGGTCGCAATGGAGCGGGGCAGAACCGACTCATCATCCTGCTCGTAGTAGCGCTTAGCCAGCTCAACGATGCGGCGGCCAGCATCCAGGAACAGCTCCTTACGAGCAACCTGAGTAGCCAGGGTGGTGCCGTTACCGGGCAGCGCCAGGCCAATCGCCTCATTCAGGCAGTTCATGGAGTTCGCGGTGAACATACCCGCGCACGAACCGCAGGTCGGGCAGGCGTTCTTCTCAACCTGAGCGAGAGCCTCATCGCTGACACTATCGTTGACAGCCATCACCATGGCGTCAATCAGGTCGAGGCGGTGCTCAACAATACCCTCAATGCCCTCGCCGGACTCCATGGGGCCACCGGACACAAAGATGGTGGGGATGTTCAGGCGCATAGCCGCCAGAAGCATACCGGGGGTGATCTTGTCACAGTTAGAGATGCAGACCAGCGCGTCAGCACGGTGCGCGTTGACCATGTACTCAACCGAGTCAGCAATCAGATCGCGGGAAGGCAGCGAGTACAGCATGCCGTCGTGACCCATCGCGATACCGTCATCAACAGCGATGGTGTTGAATTCCTTGGCGACGCCGCCAGCCTCTCGAATCGCGCCGGCGACCAGCTCACCCATATTCTTCAGGTGCACGTGGCCAGGCACGAACTGGGTGAAAGAGTTCGCGATAGCAATAATGGGCTTGCCGAAATCGTCATCGCCCATGCCGGTGGCACGCCACAGGGCGCGGGCACCAGCCATGTTACGGCCGTGAGTTGAAGTACGTGAACGCAGTTCTGGCATTGTTTTACCTTCCGTAGTGATGCAAGTACTGATTTTACGCGCGGCGTCCAACGCTCTTCAGCTCAGGGTCACTTTGGTTTCATGCATCGAAACGCGCACGAGCCTGCAACCGCCTACCTGTGGGAGGGCTGAGGCCACGGGTGTTGTGCCGGATCTGCGGCAGAATTGCCCCCTTTGGGGTAGATGGGGGACACCACCCCATTATGCCCCCTAATCTGGAATGAGCCCAGGTTGCGGGCGGCGA
>CAUUAD010000194.1:0-2735 GCA_963542785.1 Rothia mucilaginosa | reverse complement strand
ATTGGCGCGCTGTACAACTCCTTCATGGATGTTGAGAAGATTGAGGCGGACGGCCTGGAGCCGCTACTGAAGGAGATCGCCCCGATTCTGAACTCGGCGACCCCCTCCCACCTGGCTGTGACCCTGGCGCTGCTGTCTCGTGCGGGTCTGCCGCAGCTGTTCGCCTGGTACACCAGCAACGACCCGAAGGACCCCAAGAATTACACGTTCTTCCTGTACCAGTCGGGTCTGGGTCTGCCGGATGAATCCTACTACCGTGAAGAAAAGCACGAGGCTGCATGCGCGGCGTATGTTGAGCATATTGCCCGCATGTTTGAGCTGACCGGTCTGGCTGAGGGCTTCGGTCTCACCCCGGAGCAGGCGGCTCAGCTGGTGTTCACTCACGAGTCTGAGCTGGCTCGCCTGCACTGGAACGTCGTGGAGAACCGCGACGCGGAGGCGACCTACAACCCGTACCAGGCGACCGAGCTGGACGAGAAGTTCCCCGGCTTCCCGTTCTCCCAGTGGCTGCTGGCTCTTGGCGCCGACCCGGAGACCCTGGGTCAGGTTATTGTGGCTCAGCCGTCCTTCTTTGAGGGTGCGGCTAAGCTGTTCACCTCCATCCCGCTGATGAGCTGGAAGCTGTGGGCTGTGTGGACTGTTCTGCGTTCGCGTGCGCCGTTCATGTACGACGAACTGGTTCAGGAGAGCTTCAACTTCTACGGCAAGACCCTTTCCGGTACTCAGCAGATTCGTGAGCGCTGGAAGCGCGGTGTGGGCGCTGTCGAGAAGGCTCTGGGTGAGGAGATTGGCCAGGAGTACGTGGCTGTGCACTTCCCGCCCTCACACAAGGAGAAGATGCTGGTTCTGGTCGGCAACCTCCTTGAGGCGTACCGCGAGTCTATTGAGTCGCTGGACTGGATGACTGAGGCAACCCGCCAGAAGGCGCTGGAGAAGCTGTCGAAGTTCGTCACCAAGATTGGTTACCCCGATAAGTGGCGTGACTTCTCCGCACTGGAGCTGGCGCCCGGTGACCTGTTCGAGAACCTGCGCCGTACCGGTGCGTTTGACGCTGACTGGCTGATTGCCCGTAAGGGTCAGCCGGTGGATAAGTCGGAGTGGCTGATGACTCCGCAGACCGTGAACGCGTACTACATGCCGCCGGCGAATGAGATTGTGTTCCCGGCAGCGATTCTGCAGCCGCCGTACTTCAACCCGGATGCTGACGATGCGGCGAACTACGGCAATATCGGCATGATTATTGGCCACGAGATTGGTCACGGTTTTGACGATCAGGGTTCCCGCTATGACGGTGACGGCAAGCTGGAAAGCTGGTGGACTGAGGAGGATTACGCGAAGTTCAAGGAGCGTACCTCCGCGCTGGTGGAGCAGTACAACGCGTACGTTCCGGTGGGTCTGGACCCGAAGTTCCACGTGAACGGTGAGCTGACTCTGGGCGAGAATATTGGCGACCTGGCTGGCATGTCGATTGCGTTGAAGGCGTACCGTCTGGCTTTGAAGAAGCAGGGCATTAAGTCGCTGGCTGACGCGCCGGTGATTGACGGTATGACCGGTATTCAGCGTTTCTTCTTCTCGAATGCTCGCGGCTGGTGCACGAAGTCCCGCCCGCAGCATGCTGAGGTGATGATTTCGGTGGATCCGCATTCGCCGGATGAGTTCCGTGTGAACGGTGTGGTGCGCAATATTGATGAGTTCTATGAGGCGTTTGGTGTCTCTGAGGGCGATGCACTGTACCTGGCTCCGGAGGAGCGCGTGCGCATCTGGTAGCATCCCGATAAGGGTATATGCTTTATTGCACATATAAGAAAGGTGCCCGTCTCGTGGGTTTATTCCACGGGGCGGGCGCCTTTTAGTTGCAGAAGCTATACGCTTCTAGACTGAAGCTTTTAGGAAGCGGAAGACGAGGACGAAGAAGAAGCACGCATACCGGTCAGCTTCCACGCACCGTTCTCGTACACACCGTGCAGGGTACGCTCCACCTCATCCTTACGTTCCGATTCGGAAGGAGCTTCCTGCACGCGGTCCTTGCTTGCAATGAACTCGCCGGGATCCATGGTCATGCGAATATCCCAGTTGTAGGTGTCACCCTCACGTTCGGGCTGCGCGGAAAGCATAGTGATGACAACGGATGCATCGTGCATCCAGGCTTCACCCTTGACCAGCTTCTCACCAAGGGTGCCCCTTTCCGGCTCAATCATACTCTTCAGCTCAGACTTGTCGAGTGCGCATTCACGCAGGGGTTCGGTCTTGCCGGTGCGCATGTAGTATTCCATGGCTGCGCCGAAGAACGCGATGGACTGGTACAGACCTTCCACGCTGTTCTCGTTGGCGACGGCGGGCTTGGTCGGCACGGGGGCGTTCTTGGACGGCTCGGTGCGGGTTGCGGGCTGGTAGTCGGAAGGCTTGGAGGTGTAGCCCTCCAGGACTGCAACACCGGAGTAGTCGCTACGAACACTCTTGGATGCCGACGCGGAAGCAGATGCGCTACCGGATGCATTGCTGGATGCACTCTCGGATGCAGAGCCGCTGGTTGCCTGAGGCTGAGCACCGCAGGCTGCGAGGAGGGTTGCGCCGCCGGTTGCTGCGAGCAGGCCGAGGGCGGATCGGCGGGTTACGTTCTTCATGGGTTCTCTCTATCTGTGGTGTGGTTCCGCACCGTGGTGCGGGTGATGCCTGCGGCATCTAACGGGAAGACGGCACTACGTGAGTGTAGTGCCGTCTTCCAGTATATGTTT
>CAUUAD010000193.1:0-2743 GCA_963542785.1 Rothia mucilaginosa | reverse complement strand
GGCTTTAGATCTCTGCGTGCTTTGCAGCGATGGTCACGTGATCGTTCGAGACGGTCAAGAAACCTGCGTTGAGGATGGTCTTAATGGGCTCACCATCAACGGGTTCAATGAGCAGCTCGCCGTCCTGTGCCAGCAGCGTGCAGGTGGGGATCATGCCCGGCAGGATGCCGAGGTCACCGCTGACGGAGCGTGCACGAACGTACTTCGCTTCGCCAGTCCACACGACGCGTTCGCGGGAAACAACTTCAACTTTCAGAGCCATGATTACTTAGCTCCAGTCTGTGCCTTGATTTCCTCGTAGCGGCGCATAACGTCGTCCATACCACCAATGTTGTAGAACGCCTGCTCGGGGATGTGGTCGACATCGCCGTTGCAGATCATCTGGAAGGACTCGATGGTGTCCTTCAGCGGAACGGTCGAACCCTCGACACCGGTGAACTGCTTTGCAGTGTAGGTGTTCTGGGAGAGGAACTGCTCGATACGACGTGCACGTGCCACGACGATCTTCTGCTCCTCGGAGAGCTCGTCCACACCCAGAATCGCGATGATGTCCTGCAGTTCCTTGTTTTCCTGCAGAATAGCCTTCACGCGAATTGCGGTGTCGTAGTGCTCCTGACCGATGTACTGTGCGTCCAGAATTCGGGAGGTGGAGGACAGCGGGTCAATTGCCGGGTACAGACCGCGCGATGCGATTTCACGAGAGAGCTCGGTGGTCGCATCCAGGTGCGCGAAGGTGGTTGCCGGCGCCGGGTCGGTGTAGTCATCCGCAGGCACGTAAATTGCCTGCATGGAGGTGATGGAGTGACCGCGGGTGGAGGTAATACGCTCCTGCAGCAGACCCATTTCGTCCGCCAGGTTCGGCTGGTAACCCACTGCGGAGGGCATGCGGCCCAGCAGGGTGGAAACCTCAGAACCTGCCTGAGTGAAACGGAAGATGTTGTCGATGAACAGCAGCACGTCCTGGTTCTGAACATCGCGGAAGTACTCCGCCATGGTCAGACCGGTCAGTGCCACGCGCAGACGGGTTCCCGGGGGCTCATCCATCTGGCCGAACACAAGAGCGGTGTCCTTCAGAACGCCTGCTTCTTCCATTTCGACCCACAGGTCGTTACCCTCACGGGTACGCTCGCCAACACCGGTGAACACGGAGGTACCACCGAAGTTACGAGCCACACGGGTAATCATTTCCTGGATCAGCACGGTCTTACCCACGCCTGCACCACCGAACAGACCGATCTTACCGCCCTTGATGTAGGGGGTCAGAAGGTCGATGGACTTAATACCGGTCTCCAGCATTTCGGTGGAGCCTTCCAGCTCTGCGAAGCCGGGAGCGGCACGGTGGATCGGCCAGTAGGTGTCAGCCTTGATCTCGGAGTTCGGCACGTCGAGTGCGTCACCGAGAACGTTGAAAATGTGGCCCTTCACGCCGTCACCAACGGGGACGGAGATCGGTGCGCCGGTGTCGACTACAGCCTGACCGCGGACCAGGCCGTCAGTCTGCTGCAGGGAGATAGCGCGAACGATCGAGTCGCCCAGGTGCTGTGCGGTCTCGAAGGTGATGGTGCGGGTGCGACCGTCGAGGGTCAGCTCGGTGGTCAGAGCGTTGTAAATCTCGGGGACCTGACCGGCGGGGAACTCGACGTCGACCACGGGGCCGATGACGCGGGCAATACGACCCGTTGCGCCCTGAGTCGGTGCGGAGACCGATTCGTTGTAGGTGGCAGTCATATTTCTCACTTACTTAGAAAGTTTGGACAGTTGATGGCTTCGTTGGCGTACAAGTACTAGGAGCCGAGGGCGTCTGCGCCGCCCACGATTTCGGAGAGCTCCTGAGTAATTTCCGCCTGACGTGCGTTGTTCATCAAACGGGTGTACTTGGTAATCAGCGTCTCAGCGTTGTCACCTGCGGTCTTCATCGCGCGCTGGCGGGATGCCAGCTCACTTGCTGCTGCCTGCAGGAGGCAGGAGAAGATACGGGATGCAACGTAGCGCGGCAACAGCTCGTTGAGCACTTCCTCAGCGGAGGGCTCGAACTCGAAGGATGCCGCCTGCTCGTACTCAGCCTTGGTCAGTTCCTGGTCGGGAACGATTTCCTCGCCCATAGCCCTTGCGTCAGCCACGTGGATGGGCAGCAGGCGCAGGATCTTGGGTTCCTGAACAACCATCGACTTGAACTCGGTGTACACGATGTGCAGTTCGTCTACGCCGCCCTCTTCGATGGGCAGGTCGTAGGCTTCGAGCAGCGCGTCACGAATTTCGACGGCGGTTTCAACGCGAGGTGCATCGGTGTGGCCCTCCCACGCACGGGCGTAGGGGCGCTCACGGAACTCGAAGTAAGCCTTTGCCTTACGACCAACCAGGTACAGCTGTACCTCCTGGCCGTTAGAGCGCAGCCTCTCAATCAGAGATTCGGTACGACGCAGGATAGCGGAGGAGTACGAACCTGCCAGACCGCGGTCACTGGTAACAACCAGGATTGCGGAGCGGCGGTATTCGTAGGTTCCGAACTCGTGCGGCTTGTGAATCAGCGGGTGCTTAATGCCGTGCTGAGTCGCAACCGCAGTCACCACGCGGGTCAGAGCGTTCGCGTAAGGGCCGGCTGCCTGAGCAGCGTTACGAGCCTTGTTAATGCGGGAGGTCGCGATCATCTCCATCGCCTTGAAGATCTTCTTCATAGACGACGTCGAAGCAATCTTCTGTCGGTAAACCCTAATCTGGGCTCCCATAGAGCTTCCTTTCTCCT
>CAUUAD010000192.1:0-2755 GCA_963542785.1 Rothia mucilaginosa | reverse complement strand
CCGGGTGCTAGGATTCTGAAGGGCTAGAATCTAGAGATTCTAGAGGGAGTTTGTCGAAAGGGGAGATGATGGCCGCCGCTCAACCTGCCGCACGCGATAGCATGCGTGAGAACCGTACTGCCGCCGCCGTGGAGCGTGTGCCGGGTGCAACCCGCATCATGGGTGTTGACCCGGGTCTGACCCGCTGCGGCTTCTCCATGCTCGATATGACCGCCGACCGTAAGGCGCACTTCGTGAACGTGGGTGTTGCCGGTACGATCCCGGCGGAGTCCCTGGACCAGCGTATTCTCTGGATTTTCAACGCCGCCTCCCACTGGCTCGACACCTATAAGCCGGATGCCCTGGCGATTGAGCGTATCTTCGCTCAGGAGCAGGTGAACACGGTGATTGGTACCGCGCACGCTTCGGGCGCGGTGATTTCTGCGGCGGCAATGCGCGGCGTGCCGGTGTTCTTCCATACCCCCTCGGAGGTGAAGGCGGCGGTGACCGGTAGTGGCCGCGCCGATAAGGCGTCGGTGGGCCGCATGGTGACCCGCATTTTGGGTCTGGATTCCATGCCGAAGCCCGCCGATGCTGCCGATGCCCTGGCAATTGCGATCTGTCACGGCTGGCGTGGCGGCGGTATCGGTTCGGGTATCAACATGGCGGCCCAGACGCAGACTCACCAGGGTTCACGCCCGGCGCAGGCGCGCCGTGGCGGGTCGTTGACTCCGGCGCAGCGTGCCTGGATGGAAGCGGAGGCGCGTGCTCGCCGCTAGAGATGCCTTCGTGGGCCTGTGCGCTACCTCCTGCTAGCTTGCGTGTATTCGCTAAGAAGTTCGAATATATGCTTGATTTCAGAAGAAATATTCTAATATACTTGTAGTGTCTCCCCGTTGAACTGGGGGAGTGCGTTCTGTGGGTGCCGGAGTTCCCGGTGCCCTCACACTGCCGCGAGTCCGATTCGGGGCGCGGTGTTGAAAGGTGGAGAGAAATGATTGCATCCCTGACCGGTCGTGTGGCTCAGGTGGGCCTTGATCACGCGGTGATTAACGTGAACGGTTTCGGCATGCTTGTGTACGCTACTGCGCGTACTCTCTCCAAGCTGCGCACCGGTGAGGAAGCTACCGTGCTGACCACCATGATTGTGCGTGAAGAGTCGATGACTCTGTACGGTTTTTCGGAGCCTGCCGAGCGTGAAGTGTTCGATATGATGCTTTCGGTTTCCGGTATTGGTCCGCGTATTGCGCTGGCGGTGTTGAGTGTTCACACTGCCGCTGAGGTGGAGCGCGCTGTGGCAACCGGTGACGATAAGGCGTTCACGAAGGTTCCCGGTATTGGTCCGAAGGGTGCCCGCCGTATTGTGCTGGAGCTTGCCGGCAAGCTGATTCTGAGCGACGGTCAGACTGATGAGCTGCCGCTGAGCCAGGGCATTGTCTGGAAGCCGCAGGTGCTTGACGCTCTCACCTCCCTGGGCTGGAGTGAGAAGGACGCTTCCGCCGCTATTGACGCTTACGTGCAGCACAACCCTGCCGCAGAAACTGAGCCGGTGGGTGTGGCTCTGCGCGGTGTGCTCGCCTCCTTGGGTACTCAGAACACGGTGGGCCGCCACTAAGCGGCGCGCCCTGTTCGACGTATCCCACTCAAACTTTTGTGAAAGAAGAATTCTATGAGCCAGAATCCCTATGAGCCGCAGCCCGCGGCGTCCCTGGTTTCCGGCGGGTATTTTCCCGGTCAGGTGCCCGGCACTCAGGCGTCTTCAGCTTCCGCCCAGCGCCTGGTGGCGATGGAAGAAGAGCCTGAAGAGAAGATGATTGAGGCGGCACTGCGCCCTAAGTCCCTGGATGACTTTGTGGGTCAGCGCCGTGTGCGTCAGCAGCTGTCCCTGGTGCTGGAGGCTTCGAAGATGCGTGGCCGTAGCGCCGACCATGTGCTGCTGTCTGGCCCTCCCGGCCTGGGTAAGACCACTCTCGCAATGATTATTGCGGCAGAGATGGAGGCGCCGCTGCGCATCACCTCCGGCCCGGCGATTCAGCATTCGGGTGATTTGGCGGCGATTCTGTCTTCGCTGACTCCCGGTGAGGTGTTGTTCCTGGATGAGATTCACCGTATGAGCCGCCCTGCTGAGGAAATGCTCTACATGGCGATGGAAGATTTCCGTGTGGACATTGTGGTCGGTAAGGGTGCGGGTGCGACTTCCATTCCGCTGGAGCTGCCGCAGTTCACTCTGGTGGGTGCGACGACCCGTGCGGGTCTGCTGCCCGGTCCTCTGCGTGACCGTTTTGGTTTTACCGGTCACCTGGAGTTCTACTCGGTGGAGGAGCTTGAGCTGGTGCTGCGCCGTAGTGCGGGTCTGATGGACATGCAGATTACCTCCGAGGGTTTCACCGAGATTGCCGGTCGTTCCCGCGGCACGCCCCGTATTGCGAACCGCCTGCTGCGCCGTGTGCGTGACTGGGCGCTGGTGAACGGCGTGGACCGCATTAACGCGACCGATGCCGCAACCGCGCTGGATATGTACGAGGTGGATTCGCGCGGCCTGGACCGCCTGGACCGCGCCGTGCTGGAGGCGCTGATTCACAAGTTCGGCGGCGGCCCGGTGGGTCTGTCCACCCTCGCCATTGCGGTGGGTGAAGAGACGGAGACCGTGGAGACGGTTGCCGAACCGTACCTGGTGCGTGAGGGTCTGATCGGTCGTACCCCGCGCGGTCGTGTGGCTCTGCCCGCGGCGTGGGAGCACCTCGGCTTGGAAGCGCCGGAGATTCAGCTCTAGACC
>CAUUAD010000191.1:0-2779 GCA_963542785.1 Rothia mucilaginosa | reverse complement strand
TGTTCGCGGTGGTGAACTGCTCGGCGTACGCGGTGCCGTGGCTGGTGCCGGTCGCCTCCACGGTGCGTCGAAGCGTCATCTGGACGCTACTGATGGTGCTGCCTGTGGCTGGCCTGACGGCGCTGCGGCTGGAATCGGCGTATATGGTGTTCTTGTCGTTCAGCATGTACTTTGTGGCGTTCTGGATTTTTGGCACAATCGCCCCGTACCGCCTGCGCTTGGGTGTAGCGGCGACGATTGCCCTGGCCTGCTGGCTAATTTTTATGGCGAGCATCGGCTTTGACGTCACCGCGCGCGGTGGTATGGCCCTCTTTATCGGTGCGCCGATGGTGGGCATGCTGGGCTTCTCCTACCTGATTGAGCTGGGCGAACGCGCGGACGTGGCGCGTGCCTCCCTGGCGCTCTCCGAGGAACGTGAAGAGATCGCCCGCGACGTGCACGACGTGCTCGGTCACTCCCTGACCGTCATCACCCTCAAAGCGGAGCTGGCGCAGCGCCTGCTGGAGATTGACCCCGCCCGCGCCGGTGCCGAGATGGAGGCAATCGCGCAGCTGTCCCGCGCATCCCTGGCGGAGGTTCGCTCAACCGTGACGCGCCTGCGTGTGCCCGACTTCTCGGGTGAGATTGAGGGTGCGGGTCGTGCCCTGCAGACTGCCGGTATTCGCGCCGAACTGCCGGATGCTCAGAGCGCGCTCGCGGTGGCTGGCGTGAACGCGAAGCTGTTCTCTTGGGTGCTGCGTGAGGCGGTCACGAACATGGTGCGCCACTCGGGTGCGAACGCGGCGCGGGTGCGTTTGAACGCAACCGGTCTGGACATCCTCGATAACGGCGTGGGTGTGGGCGATGCCCGCGGTAACGGTCTGACGGGTATGGCTCAGCGTGTGGCGGCGTCCGGCGGTAGCGTGGTGATTGAGCCGGCACCCGAGCAGTGGCTGGCGGAGAACCCCGGCGGTGGGGTGGGTACGCGCATCCGTGTGAGCATGGACGGCGACACCTCACTGCTGTAGGTAGGTGCTGTAGATTGTGGAACTTGGCGCCGTGCCCTGGACGGGAGAGCCACCCGCCCCTGTATGGTGGTGGTAGACAACCTCACGCGGTTGTTCCGCCCGCCGTTATCACCCCGTCTTCACCCCTGGGAGGCTCCCATGATTCGTGTTCTGCTCGCTGACGATCAGCAGCTCATCCGTGAGGCTCTTGCCGCCCTGCTGGGCCTGGAGGTTGACCTGCAGATTGTGGGTCAGGTCGGTAGTGGTGATGAGGTGTTGGGCGCTGTCGCCCTGTTGAAGCCGGACGTGGTGCTGCTGGATGTGCAGATGCCCGGTACTTTGCTGGCTGATGGTATTGAGGCGGCTGCGGCGCTGCGTGATGCGGGTGCTTTGAGTGAGTCGGGTGAGCCGGTGCGTACGCTGATTGTGACGACGTTTGGCCGCCCTGGCTATGTGCGCCGTGCGTTGGAGGCTGGTGCGAGTGGTTTTGTGGTGAAGGATACGGGTGCTCGCCAGTTGGCGGAGGCGATTCGTCGTGTGCATGCGGGGTTGCGTGTGGTGGATCCGTCGTTGGCGGCGGATTCTTTGGTGACGGGTGCTTCTCCGCTGACGGAGCGTGAGGCGCAGGTGCTGCGTGAGGCGGCGTCGGGTGGTACGGCTCAGCAGATTGCGGCGGCGTTGTTTTTGTCGGCGGGTACGGTGCGTAATTACCTGTCGGCGGCGATGGCGAAGACGGGTGCGTCGACTCGTCAGGATGCGGTGCGTATCGCCACGGAGAACGGCTGGCTCTAGCGCCCTGCTCTCATCAACCCGGGCGGCTCCTGCCCGAACACGGTAGAATGGTAGTGTCTATGCCCGCAGGCGCCCCGCACCCGTTTCTTCCCGAGACTTGCGGTGCCGCGCTTGGATGCGGGCACCATTTTCGCCCTGTGCCCGCCCGCACCCGCCGCATCACGTACGCGGCGCATCCTGAGTGTGTGGCGGGGTACATGATTCGAAGGAAAACTTGTGGCTCTAACTATCGGCATTGTTGGCCTGCCTAACGTGGGCAAGTCCACCCTGTTCAACGCTCTGACCGGCAACACTGTGCTGGCGGCTAACTACCCGTTCGCGACCATTGACCCGAACGTGGGCGTGGTGAACCTGCCGGATGCGCGTCTGAACCGTCTGGCTGAGATTTTTGATTCGGAGCGTATTCTGCCTGCGACTGTTTCGTTCGTTGATATTGCGGGTATTGTGAAGGGCGCTTCTGAGGGTGAGGGCCTGGGTAATAAGTTCCTCGCGAACATTCGTGAGGCGCACGCTATCGCGCAGGTGGTGCGTGCGTTTGATGACCCGGACGTCATTCACGTGGACGGCAAGGTCGACCCCGCCTCCGATATGGAGACCATCAATACTGAGCTGATTCTGGCTGACCTGCAGACTCTGGAGAACGCTATTCCGCGTCTGGAGAAGGCTGTGAAGATTAAGAAGGGTGACGCCGCTCAGCTGGAGACCTACAAGGCTGCGCAGAAGATCCTGGAGGATGGTGACACCATCATTTCTCGTGCGAAGGACGCGAAGCTGGAGCTGGCTCACCTGAAGGAGCTGAACCTGCTGACTGCTAAGCCGTTCATTTACGTGTTCAACGCGGATGAGGGCATTCTGGCGTCTGAGGAGAAGCAGCAGGAGCTGCGTGACATGGTGGCGCCGGCTGAGGCTGTGTTCTTGGATGCGAAGCTGGAGGCTGATCTGGTGGAGCTGTCTGAGGAGGAGGCTCGCGAGATGCTGGAGATGAACGGTCAGGATGAGTC
>CAUUAD010000190.1:0-2799 GCA_963542785.1 Rothia mucilaginosa | reverse complement strand
CGGTCGGTGTGGTTGCGCATGTGCTCGGCGCTCAGGTGCTCGATGGAGTGCACGGTCGGCATTTCCAGGTGCGCGGTGTTCGGCTGGGTGAAGCGGATATCGTACTTGATGAGGGTGTCGCCACCGGGCAGGACCTTGCGGTCTGCGATACGCACGTAGGGTGCTGCTACAGCTCGGTGGTCGAGGTTGAAGGATTCGACGTTCATTTTTTCCATGACTCTATCTTCTCTTAAAACGGGAGCGACTAAAACAGGGGTGACCCGTGGACGGCGCGAGAAGGTACCCGCTCCGTCATATCCCGGTCGGGTGCGCAAAAGCCCCGGCGGCAGATCCGAAAATCTGCCGCCGGGGCATCATAAGTCATCACCGCAGAAAACGCAGGCTGTGGCTCCCTGCGGTCGGTTTAGAAGTAGTGGGGTTAGAGGTGGGGATGCTTCACTTCCGCCTGCACCGGGCACTCCGGCGGGCAGTAGTTCTTCGCGTCCTCAGCCAGCACCTCACGGGTCTGCACCACATCATCGTTAATCTGCTCAATCAGCGCCTCAACACCGGTGTACGCCACCATGGGGCGCAGACGCTTCACGAACTCAATCAGCACACGCTGACCGTACAGGTTGAAATCCTCCACGCGCTCTTCCGGGCGGTCAATCACATGCGCCTCAACCTGGCGGTGCTCAATACCGTCAAAGGTCGGGTTCGTACCCACCGAAATAGCGGAGGGGTGACGGTTACCGGACTCGTCCACCAGCCAGCCGGCGTATACACCGTCGGCGGGAATCAGACCGCGCGCCTCAAGCTCAAGATTCGCGGTCGGGAAGCCCAACTCGCGGCCGCGCGCCAGACCGTGCACGACCTCACCAGCCATCATGTGGTGGCGGCCCAGCAGCTCGGTTGCGGCGGGCATATCGCCCTCCAGCAGCAGCTGGCGGATGCGGGTCGAGGAGCAGCGGGTGTTCTCATCCACCATCAGATCCTCAACGACCACGACCTCAAAGCCGTACTTCTCCCCCAGCTCACGCATGGTGTTCAGGTCGCCGGAGTTGTTCTTGCCAAAGCGCACGTCATCACCAATGACCACGAAACGCGCATTCAGCGCATCCACGAAGGTGGACTTCACAAACTCTTCGGGGGTCTGTGCAGCGAACTCCAGGTTGTAGTTCAGCAGCAGGTAGTCGTTCAGACCCAGCAGGCACATGAAGTAGCGGCGCGAACCCTGACCCATAATGTCGTGGTGGGCCGCCTCGGGACGGTGCACCTGCATCGGGTGCGGGTCAAAAGAGACCGCGATGGAGCGCAGACCGTGCTCTTCAGCAAGGGAGACCACGCGCGAAATCACGCGGGCATGTCCACGGTGCACGCCGTCAAAATTGCCGATGGTCACGACCGAGGGGCCGTAGCCGGCGGGGACCTCGCTCAAAGCGGTGTAGAGGGTCACGGGCTCTCCTGAAAAAGATAAATGTACCTATCCATCCTAGACCACAGGCGGCAGGATGCAGAATTCAAAACGGGAATCAACAGGGAATGGAACGGTACCCCTCGCAGGCGGTGCTCCCCTCCCCTAGCGCGGTGGATGCGGCGGGGTATCTGACAGGCAGCGGATAGGCGGCGGCAGAACCCCGCTCATAAGAAAGCCCGGGCAGGCGCCCCACCGTGCGGCAGGAACCTTCCCGGGCGTTACGACTACTTACGAGCCTGGTTACGAGAAGCCTTCAGCATCTCCTCGCGAATCTTATTGGACTTGTTAATCCAGCCGTACCACACCAGCAGGCACGGAGGAATCACAAGCTCAGTCACCATCAGCACGATTAGCGACCAGTGCGGGGTGCCGAAGAACGCCCACGACAGGATACGACCCACGCCGCCCAGGAAAACCACCAGGCAGGAGAACACGAGCATGTTCACCCACTTGAACTTCAGGGCAATGAACACGAAGGACAGACCCACACCCACATAGGCTGCCGCGAAGAACACGTAGTTCGACTGCACCGAGGCATTCGCGAAATCCTGAGGGGCATCCGGAATGACGCGGATACCGCCCAGAACCTGCCACACACCGTACGCAATCATGAACAGACCGTACAGCGCCACCGCCGCGCGGAACGCTGCACGGTTCTGAGGCTTAGCCGCCTCCTCAAGGCTCTTGGGGCGGGCAAACGCCTCGCGGGTTGCCTTCTTCTCAGCCTTCTTATCGGCCTTCTGCGATGCCTTATCGCCGGACGCCGGTGCGGTTACACGAACACCCTCGGGTGCCTTCGCCGCAGAAATGGGCTCAGCGGCCTTAGCACCGGCTGCCTTCGCGGCACCGCCCTGAGTAGCAGCTCCGGTCGCAGCAGCCCCGGTTACGGTAGCTTCAGCCTGTGCAGACTCCACGCGGGGTACCGGCGCGGTACGAGGCTCACTCGCCTTCTTAGCGGAGCTCTGGTTCTCGCTCATCTTCTCTCCTTCAGCAGGGCCGGGCGGCACCCGCACGAGTAGTCATGTGTGTTCAGGGATGTTTACGTTAGCGTGTTGTATGAATAGGGCGCACATTCGGTAGGGCGCATATTCAATAGGCGCTGAATCAATCAGGCTTGAAGGATTCAGGTTTGGGCAAATCAGCTTTGGGTAGGCGCAAACACCGAACCCTCTTCGCCCATCATAAGCCTTCAACGCCTAGTTGAAGGAACGATTCGCCTCAAAAACCAGCACCGGGGCGGCCTGCACCTTCCCGCGCTGCTTCTTATTCTCCAGGAGAGCAACCAGGGTACCGTCCGGGGCGAAGCCCGCCACAATACCCTCAACGCTGGCATGCTGCACCGC
>CAUUAD010000189.1:0-2820 GCA_963542785.1 Rothia mucilaginosa | reverse complement strand
TGATGAGCGATCGGCCCGTGTGGTAGATCGTTTTCTTGCTGACCTTGAAACCGAGAAGCAGAACGCAGGTGCGGCTCGGTAATGGCAGGAGTATCTACTGAATCACTGAGCAAGGTGGAAGAGGTGCTGGAAGCTCACGCTTCCCAGCAGCCCCTGAACCTGGCGAGCGAGCTTTTCGCTGTGGTTGATGTTCTCGACCACAACGGCACCCTGCGCCGTGCTGTCACCGATTCTTCGCGTGATGCAGCAGCACGTCAGGGTATCGCTAACACCGTCTTCGGCGGCAAGATCTCTTCTCAGGCTATGGCTGTTCTCACCAATGCGGTGGCTCAGCGCTGGTCTGACGACGCTGATCTGGCGAACGCCCTGGAGCGTGCAGCAGTGCTCGCCGTGACCGCATCGGCTCAGTCTCGCGGTGGCGTGGATGCCCTGGACGAGGTACTCAACGAACTACTCACCTTTGTGCGTACCGTTGATTCCAACGCTCAGGCGCAGGAAGCGCTGTCCGACCATCAGGCAAGCAAAGAAGCAAAGAAGAAGCTCGCCGTGGCGCTCGGTGGCCCCGCCACCACCGCCGAAGGTGTGCTTCTGCTCGAACGAGTTGGCTCCAACCCCCGCGGCCGTCACGCTGCACGGGTAGCCGATGAGTTCGCAGAAATCATCGTCACGCGACAGAACCGTTACATTGCGCGAGTAACTAGCGCGATTGCCCTGTCGCAGGCACAGCTTGAACGTCTCGGTCGCGCGCTCAACGCCGTGTACGGCCGTGAGCTGAAGCTCGACGTTTCGGTGGACCCCGCCGTTCTGGGCGGTCTGCGTGTTCAGGTGGGCGACGAGGTAATCGACGGTACCGTCGAGACCCGCATGTCCGACCTGACTCGTTCCATCGGCTAGCGGCTCAAGCTAGCGACGCTGAACCGTTCGTCGCAACGGTGATTTAGAAGATACCTCGGGTTGCGGGTGCGTGGCAGATGCCTCCTTCGCAGAAGCAGTGGCATTGCCCGCCCGTTCAACCCGAATTGCAAGTTTCGGTTGGTTCCGTTGACGGAATGCAACCACAATGAGAGAGCAGGGACACAAGATGGCCGAACTGACCATCAATGCCGAAGATGTCCGTAATGCGCTGAACGAGTTTGCAGCGTCTTACGAACCCGGCAATGCAGAACGTGTTGAGGTGGGTCGAGTTGTATCGGCCTCCGACGGTATCGCTCGTGTCGAGGGTCTTCCCTCGGTTATGGCGAATGAGCTGCTTCGTTTCGAAGACGGCACCCTCGGCCTCGCACAGAACCTGGATACCCGCAATATTGGTGTGATTGTCCTGGGTGACTTCACCGGTATTGAAGAGGGCCAGGTCGTACACCGCACCGGTGAGGTCCTCTCGGTGCCCGTTGGCGACGCGTACCTCGGTCGCGTTGTTGACCCCCTCGGTAACCCGATCGATGACCTGGGCCCCATTGAGGCCGAAGGTCGCCGCGCACTGGAGCTGCAGGCTCCCGGCGTGACCCAGCGTAAGTCGGTTCACGAGCCGCTGCAGACCGGTCTGAAGGCAATCGACTCGATGATTCCGATCGGTCGCGGTCAGCGTCAGCTAATCATTGGTGACCGCCAGACCGGTAAGACCGCTATCGCGATCGACACCATTCTGAACCAGAAGGACAACTGGGCTTCCGGTGACCCCGACAAGCAGGTTCGATGCATCTACGTGGCTGTTGGCCAGAAGGCATCCACCATTGCAGCTGTCCGCCACACCCTTGAGACTCGCGGCGCGCTGGAGTACACCACCATCGTGGCATCTCCCGCATCCGACGCAGCAGGCTTCAAGTACCTGGCACCCTACACCGGTTCGGCTATCGGCCAGCACTGGATGTACGGTGGCAAGCACGTCCTCATCATCTTCGACGACCTGTCGAAGCAGGCAGAAGCATACCGCGCTGTGTCCCTGCTGCTGCGCCGCCCGCCGGGACGTGAAGCATACCCCGGTGACGTCTTCTACCTGCACTCCCGCCTACTGGAGCGTTGCGCTAAGCTCTCTGACGACCTGGGCGCAGGCTCGATGACCGGCTTCCCGATCATTGAGACCAAGGCAAACGACGTTTCCGCCTTCATTCCGACCAACGTCATCTCCATTACTGACGGCCAGATCTTCCTGCAGTCCGACCTGTTCAACGCTAACCAGCGTCCGGCAGTCGACGTCGGTATCTCCGTCTCCCGTGTTGGTGGTGCCGCACAGACCAAGGCTATGAAGAAGGTCTCCGGTACCCTGAAGCTGGAGCTGGCACAGTACCGTGCCATGGAAGCGTTCGCAATGTTCGCATCCGACCTGGACGACGCTACCAAGGCACAGCTGACCCGCGGTTCTCGCCTGACCGAGCTGCTGCGTCAGCCGCAGTACACCCCGTACGCAGTTGAAGAGCAGGTTGTCTCCATTTGGGCTGGTACCTCCGGTCACCTCGACGACATCGAGATTTCCGATGTGCTGCGCTTCGAGGCAGGCTTCATCGAGTACCTGCGTCACAAGACCTCGGTACTGACCGATATCGCTTCCTCCGGCAAGCTTGAGGATGACACCGTTGCAGCTCTGAAGTCCGCAGTTGCTGACTTCAAGCAGGGTTTCAAGTCTGAGGGCAGCAGCCACCTCGTCGACGCAGGTCACGAGGAGCACAAGGCCGCTCGCGATAGCGACATCACTCAGGAAACCATCGGTTAGCGATTAGTCCTCGCCTTCTCCCCGCCTCAGCTATGAGGCTGGGGCGGGGCAGAAAGCAAGGAGAAAGGAAGCTCTATGGGAGCCCAGATTAGGGTTTACCGACAGAAGATTGC
>CAUUAD010000188.1:0-2829 GCA_963542785.1 Rothia mucilaginosa | reverse complement strand
CTCATCCCGGCGGGCTTATCAATGACCATCAGGCCGGACGGGCCCTGAGGTTGCTTCTTCGCCACTTAGGCGTCCTCACCCTCGGCAGGCTCATCCTTCTTGTAAGGGTCAGCCTCACCAGCGTACTCCGCACCCTCAGCTGCAGCAGCCAGGGCGGCGTCGCGCTCGCGAGTCTCACGCAGAAGCGCCTCAATGTGGAAGGCGTTCTCGGGAACCTCGTCAGCGACGAAAGTCAGGGTGGGGGTCAGGCGGGCAGTGATGTTCTTACCCACCTCGGCGCGCAGAATGCCCTTAGCGGATTCCAGCGCCTTCTTGGTGTTTGCGGCGTCCTCTTCGGAGCCGAACACGGTGTAGTACAGGGTTGCGTGCTGCAGGTCGTTGGTCACGCGGGCATCGGTAATGGTCACAAAACCGAGGCGGGGATCCTTAACACGACGCTCCAGCGCCTTCGCCACAATTACCTTGATGCGGTCGGCAAGTCGTGCCGCGCGGGCTGCATCAGCCATGTGTTTCTCCTTGAAATGTCGTGGTGAAATGTTGTGGCGCTTCCGTGGGCACTCGAGGTGCTTTGGAGGCGTTCCAGGTAATGCGGAAGCGCCCGCCCCGCCAGAGCCCGCCCCGCCGGTTCTATTCTCTAGAAGCCTGCGGGTGCGGGGACACTAGCGGGTGACGGGCGCATCAGCGTGTGAGTCTTAGACACGCGGCTTTTCGCGCATCTCCCAAGTCTCGATAATGTCGCCTTCCTTGATGTCGTTGAAGGAGCCGAGGCCAATACCACACTCGAAACCTTCGCGAACCTCGGTAGCGTCGTCCTTGAAGCGACGCAGCGACTCGATGGTGAGGTTGTCTGCCACCACGGAACCATCGCGCACCAGGCGTGCCTTGGCGTTGCGCTTGATGATGCCGTTCTTGACAATCGAACCTGCGATGTTGCCCCACTTGGAAGAGCGGAAGACCTCGCGGATCTCTGCGGAGCCGAGCTCCACTTCCTCGTACTCGGGCTTGAGCATACCCTTGACGGCCTGCTCAATTTCCTCAATCGCACGGTAGATGACCGAGTAGAACTTCATCTCGACACCCTCGCGGTCGGCCAGCTCGGCCACGCGCTCTGCCGGGCGGACGTTGAAGCCGATGATCACCGCGTTGTCCACGGTAGCCAGGTTCACGTCGTTCTGGGTAATAGCACCCACACCGCGGTGGATGACGCGCAGCTGAACCTCGTCGCCACCGACGTCGATCTTCATCAGGGACTCTTCCAGCGCTTCGACAGCACCGGAGACGTCACCCTTAATGATCAGGTTCAGGGTGTCCATCTTGCCCTCAGCCACAGCGGCATCGAAGGACTCGAGGGTCACGCGCTTACGACGCTTAGCCAGCTGAGCGTTACGATCAGCAGCCTCACGCTTCTCAGCAATCTGACGAGCGGTACGCTCTTCCTCGGTGGAGAGGAAGGTGTCGCCTGCACGAGGAACGGTGGACAGACCCAGCACCTGAACGGGGCGGGACGGGCCAGCTTCCTTCACAGCCTGACCGTTCTCATCGAACATTGCACGAACGCGACCGTGAGCAACACCGGCAACGATAGCGTCACCGACGTGCAGGGTACCGGACTGAACCAGGACGGTGGAAACCGCACCGCGGCCCTTGTCCAGGTTTGCTTCAATAGCAACGCCGCGTGCTTCCTTGTTCGGGTTAGCGGTCAGTTCGAGCACGTCAGCGGTCAGGGTGACAGCCTCAAGCAGCTCGTCGATGTTGGTGCCGTTGCGAGCGGAGACGTCCACGAACATGGTGTCGCCACCGTACTCTTCGGGGATCAGACCGTACTCGGTGAGCTGACCACGGATCTTGTCCGGGGACGCGCCTTCCTTATCGATCTTGTTCACAGCAACCACGATCGGCACGTTAGCTGCCTGTGCGTGGTTCAGTGCCTCAACGGTCTGGGGCATAACGCCGTCATCCGCTGCGACCACGAGGATTGCCACGTCGGTAACCTTCGCACCACGGGCACGCATAGCGGTGAACGCCTCGTGACCGGGGGTATCGATGAAGGTAATCGCGCGGTCTTCACCCTCAACGGTGGTGTGGACCTGGTATGCACCAATGTGCTGGGTAATGCCGCCGGCCTCACCCTCGATGACGTTGGTGTTACGGATAGCGTCCAGCAGGCGGGTCTTACCGTGGTCAACGTGACCCATGACGGTAACAACCGGGGGACGAACCTCCAGGACATCCTCGCCCTCAGCTTCTGCTTCGGCTTCGAGGTTGATGTCGAAGGACTCGAGTAGCTCGCGCTCCTCATCCTCCGGGGAAACAATCTTAATGACGTAGCCCAGTTCGGCACCCAGCAGCTCGAAGGTCTCCTCGTCCAGGGACTGAGTCTGGGTAGCCATCTCACCCAGGTGGAAGAGAACCGTAATCAGCGATGCCGGGTTTGCGCCAATCTTCTCAGCGAAGTCCATGATGGACGCGCCACGGCGCAGACGAATCTCGGTCGAGCCGTCGCCGCGAGGAACAACCACGCCACCGGGTGCCGGTGCGTTCAGCTGCTCCTGCTCATGGCGGCGAGCTGCCTTGGACTTGCGGCCCTTACGCTTGGAGCCGCCGCGACCGAATGCACCCTGTGCATTACCGCGACCGCCGGGGCCGGGACGACCCGGACCGCGGTTGAAGCCGCCGGAACCGCCGCCGCGACGTGCGCCGCCGCCGTTACCGCCACCGTTGTTGGAACCGGACGCGCCGCCACCAACGTTGGAAACCTTGGGCATCATCGAGGGGTTCGGGCGTGCACCGCCGCCACCAGCCGGACGGGGTGCACCGGGACGTGCGCCA
>CAUUAD010000187.1:0-2835 GCA_963542785.1 Rothia mucilaginosa | reverse complement strand
ACGGGGGAGAGCACGTTGGCGTAGTAGGCGCGCGTCTGCAGGTCGGTGCGCTCGGCGATGTCGGTAGATACGCCGCTGGGCACGCGGTCCTGCTCAATGACGAGGGCGCGAACCATGCCGCCTACGGTGCTGACCGCGTTCACGTGTAGGGCGAGCAAATCTCCGTCCTTGTGGTCGATCTGTACCTGCCCGTCCGCGAGGATTCGGGTGCCCATCGTGATGCTGCTGGCGACTCCTTCGCAGAGGGCGCGGATGAGCGTCATACGTGCAGGGTAGAGGTCCGCGATATCCCAGCCGATGAGGGTGGGTGTGGCGGAATTGCCAGCGTATTCCTCGCCGGATTCGTAGGAGGCGACATCCACGTAACCGCGGGCGATGGGTTCGCGGTCGTAGGGGCGGCCGTCGCGCTGCTCCCAGAAGCTGAGGGCGGTTGCAGTAAAAATTGCTTGGCCATCGCGGACGGCAACGCTGAGTACGAAGTCCTGCGGGTAGCCGTTCTTGGTGCGAGGGCGTAGAGGAATTGCTCGGGTGTATTCATCGAATTCCTCGGGCCAATCCAGGTAGTAGCTCATGGTTGCCCCGTCGCTACGGTGCACGGTGAGTTCGCCCGGTAGCAGCATGGCTTCGGGCACGCCACCGGCGCGTTCGGCAGCGTAGTGTTCACTCACGGGCCAGGGGCTGAACTCTGTGCGGTAGGGGTTGGAGAGGAAGGAATCGAGCATAGAACGTATCCTCTCATAGTTTGAGGGGTGGCGCATGGTTTGAGGGCTTATATGACAAATGAGCTGTCCCTTCTGAATGCTCGGAAAGAGCACTCAGGAGGGACAGCTCATCAAGTAGGGTGGGCGGCTCGTTAGAGGGATTCGCCGCGGCGTTCAGGTAGGAAGAACACGGTGGTTGCCGCTACCAGGAACGCGGTGGAGAAGAGCGCAAAGAGTAGCGGGGTTCCGCCGAATGCGACCAGCGGCGGCACAATGAGCGGTGCCGCGATGGAGGCGATACGACCGATACCGGCGGCGGCGCCGGTGCCGGTTCCTCGCAGGTGGGTCGGGAAGATCTCTGGGCTCAGGGCGTAGAGGGCACCCCACGCACCGAGGTTGAAGAAGGAGAGCATGCATCCGGCGAGGATGATGAACACCTCGGCGTGTGCCATACCGTAGCCAGCAGCTGCCAGCGCGGAGCCGAGCAGGAAGGTTGCCAGGGTTGCGCGTCGGCCCCACTTTTCGATGAGGTAGGCGGCGACCGCGTAGCCGGGCAGCTGGGCGAGGGTCATGATGAGCGTGAACGCGAAGGACTTCACGAGACTGAAACCCTGGGCGTTCAGCAGCGCCGGAATCCAGATGAACGCGCCGTAGTAGGAGAGGTTGATGCAGAACCAGATGATGCACAGGGCGATGGTCTTGCGGCGCTGACCGGCAGCCCAGATGGAGTGGATTTTCGCGGATTCTGCGTTGTCGGCGCTTTCTGCGGCACCGTGTGCGGAAGCGTCTTCGGTCTGCTTCTTATTGGTTCGGGAGAAGAGCGCGGTAGAGGCCTCGAAACGTTCAACAATCTGGCGTGCCTGATCGTGCTTGCCGACCGACTCCAGGAAGCGCACCGACTCGGGGGTTCCCATACGGACGACGAGTGAGTAGATGGCGGGAATCAGACCGATGGCAAGCGCCCAGCGCCAGCCGTTTGCCTGCGGAACGATGAAGGTACCGATGAGAGCGGCGAGGATCCAGCCCAGAGCCCAGAAAGCCTCCAGAGCGACCACGACGCGGCCGCGGATAGCGCGAGGTGAGAACTCAGAAATCAGGGTGGATGCCACGGGAAGTTCCGCGCCCAGACCCAGACCGACCAGGAAACGGAAGACGAGCAACACGCCCAGGGAAGTCGCCAGGGCGGATGCGCCGGTCGCCAGACCGTAAATCAGCAGGGTGAGGGCGAAGATGTAGCGGCGGCCGAGCTTATCGGCGAGTAGACCGCCGAAGGTTGCGCCGAGCGCCATGCCGACGAATCCGATGGATCCGAGCCAGGAAGCTTCGGTGGGGCTGAGCTGCCATTCCTTGATGAGTGCCGCCATGACGAAGGAGATGAGGCCGACGTCCATGGCATCCAGCGCCCAGCCGAGACCCGAGATGCCCAGGAGTTTGCCGTGGGCGCGGGTGAAGGGGAGGTTTTCGAGGCGCTCGTTGAGCGTGGGAGGTGCCGTGCGTTCCGCGGTGGGTGCAGTGGTGCTGGCGGGCGCAGCGGCGTTGGTGCGGTGTGAGTCCGTCGATGCGGGACGTGAGGAGGACACGGTAGTGGGTCGCTTCCTTAGTGTTTAGGCACAAGTGCCGGGTGAATTGTTCCCTTACAGTGTATAAAGGTACTTTCGACTTGAACACTATTGAAACGAAAAAATTTTGAAGATGACGGAAAAATCTCAACATGAAGAAATCTTTCACAGCCGTCGCCCAGCGGTAGGTGCTATTCTCTAACCACCGCCGCCCGGTGAAACTCACCTACGGCACGTTTGGAAGGACCACCCCTGAAAACCATTGAAGATGAAGTCAAGGAAAGCGAAACCAGCCGCTTTCACCGCTGGCTCGAAGCCCGCAAGGAGCGCATGCACGCGCATCCGGTCATGCGTCATCTCTACAAGCCCCTCGTCATCGGCGTGGGCGCCTTCTGCTTTATCGCCGGGCTGATTATGCTCGTCACCCCCGGCCCCGGCTGGCTGTTCATCTTCATCGGCCTGGGCATTTGGGGTACCGAATTCACCTGGGCACGCCGCGCCAATATTTTCATGAAGCACGTGGTGCTCACCGCCTGGTACCGCTACCGCGCCTGGCGACAGCAGCGTAAGGAACG
>CAUUAD010000186.1:0-2852 GCA_963542785.1 Rothia mucilaginosa | reverse complement strand
CCCAGAGCGGCTACACCTCCAGCAACCTGGACGCACTGGCACCCTGCAACATCCCCGCAGTCATGGGTTTCTACACCATGAGCCCCGAAGGCGAAGGTACCCTCAACCCCGAGTTCTGCACCGAGCACAAGACCGAGACCGTCGATGGCGTGCAGACCGCGACCTTCAAGATCAACCCCAAGGCTGCCTTCAATGACGGCACCCCCATGGACGTGAACGCTGTTCGCGCCATGTGGAAGGTCTACCGCGCAACCACCGACAACCCCTACCACATCACCGACAACACCATGTGGCAGCAGGTTGAGAGCATCGAGGCTGTGGACGGTGATAACTTCCACGTCAAGGTCACCATGAAGGCTCCGTACTACCCCTCCGAGGGTCTGTGCGCCTTCGCAATCCACCCCGCACTGGAAGACGTCAACCTCTTCAACGAAGGCTTCGTTGACAAGCCCCTCGATCAGTACTGGGCAGGCCCCTTCAAGGTCGGCGAGTGGAACTCCTCCCAGAAGGTTCTCACCCTGGTTAAGAACGACAAGTGGTGGGGCGAGAAGCCGGTCCTGGACCGCATCATCTGGCGTCAGATGGACTCCGAAGCAATCCGTGCAAGCTTCAAGAACGGCGAGCTGGACGCGTTTACCTTCGTTGGCGCAACCAGCTACAACGCTGTGAAGGGCCAGGCAGGCACCGAGATTCGCCAGAGCCAGAACACCAATGTCAACATTATTCAGCTGAACCCCAAGCGCATTGAGGACCTGGCACTGCGCCGCGCAATCCTCGCGGCCGTGGATCGCGAGCAGATCGCTAAGGCATACTTCTCGCAGCTCGGCTGGACCGAGCCGCTGCCCGGCTCCATCATCGCAATGCCGTTCCAGAAGGGTTACCAGAACAACTACGCTGGTGACACCGGTGCACAGGCAGCTGGCAAGATTCTGGAGGCCGCAGGCTACTCCAAGTCCGGCGACTACTACGCTAAGAACGGCAAGGTTGCTGGCTTCGCTCTGACCTCTTTCGGTTCCGAGGCGGTCTACCAGGCGGTCTACCAGATTCTGGAGCAGCAGCTGAAGTCCGCAGGTATCCGCCTGAGCGCTGACAACCAGCCGCAGTCGAACTCCAACTCCGTGCTCGGCCAGAAGAGCTACGAAGCAATCTTCACCGGTTGGGGCGTTCTGCCCGACCTGGCTTCCTCGGCACCCTACTTCTTCACCACCGAGGTGTTCGGAGTCGGCGACCCCGAAGTTGATAAGCTCATCGAGAAGCTGCAGAACACCGAGAAGGAAGACGAGCGCATCAAGATCGCTAACGAGGCGGAGAAGCTCTACTACGAGAAGGTCGCAGTGTACCTGCCCTACGCAAACGGCCCGATGTACGCCGCTGTCAAGGCTAAGGTCGCGAACTACGGTCCGTCCCTGTTCAAGCAGAGCTACACCAGCGCTGACTACTGGGTCAACGTTGGCTGGCAGGAGTAGTACCGCTTGCGGTAATGCTCTAGCCGTCCTGTAGGACTCGAAATCCCGGGTACTCTCACGAGAGAGTGCCCGGGATTTTTTGTGCCCTTTAGCCGGATATGTAATTACAAAAACGAAGGGGAGGGGAACGCCGTCCTAACCGGCTGCTACCACTCGCCCAGGTACAGGGCACGCTCCTGCAGGTACCTCAACATCTTCGGGTTCTGCCGCAGATAGAAGATGCGGTAAATGCCGCCTCCAGCGACGATGAAAGCCAGCGGGAAACCTAAAATCACGAGCACACGGCTCATATTGGCGGACAGGTCAAAAGGATCACCGCTGGTTGCCACCAGCACAATCCAGAGAGAATAGCCCACGCAGGCTAGCACAGTGCCCCACATGCCGCGCACGAGCCAACTCACGAGCGTCACCGCAATGACCCACGCCAGCGCCAAAGTGAACTGGTGCCGCCCCGCTTGAACCCACGGAAGAGCCCCCACGTAAATAATTGCGGGGATGCCCAGGTACCCGGGGATGTTCAGCGAGGCAAGAATGTTCACGCAAAAGTAGCCCAAGAAAATAGCGCTCAATGACGAGGACAGGAACAGGTGCAGGGGAATTATGCCGTCGCCGCTATAGGCGGCGGTTGGGCCCGCATACACGGTTTCAAACATGAGGGTCAGCGGAGTCATCATGTACTCGATCCAGACAACCAGCGCAAAGGCACCGAAAATACCCAGAGCCTGCATCAGCGCAATCAGCCGTGAACGCGCATCGTGAGGAATCGTGAAGCTCTGACCCTTCGCCTTGACGCCGCAGAGATGAACGACAGCCACCATTGCCGCGATGCACAGCACCCAGCGCAAGAGAACCTCCGGTAGCTCAGGAAGGCCGCCATAAGCCCCCGTAGCGGGGTCACCCCAGGCTCCGGGAAGCAGAGTAATGGCGTGGGTACCCTCGGGGAGGCTGGTGGAGGAAGCAAGCCGGTGCGGCTCGTAGATAACCCACCACAGAAGGCACGCTGGAATCAGGGCGGAGAGCTTACGCAGCAGAACCGGGAACGGCGCAGACTCATAGACGAGCGCCTCAAGATTGAGCCGGCGCATCAGCCGCCGAACAGGAGAAAGAGCGCGTAGCTCTTTTTGCTGCTCTTCCCACACTCCGGTATCCCATGTCCTAGTATCAGAAGACATCATCGTATTCCCTATCACTTGAGAACTTCCTTGTTGAGTGTATTCTTACATTAGCAGAAATACCCCCGGCTAGTGCCTAAACCCCAGCAAACCCGGTCCAGCAGACCCGGCTCAAAGAATCAGCACATCAGGAAGCAGGGCATCAGGAAAGGTGGGCATAAGGAAAGGGGCCCCACCACAATGGTGGGGCCCCTTAGAGCCTATAAAGCGAACT
>CAUUAD010000185.1:0-2871 GCA_963542785.1 Rothia mucilaginosa | reverse complement strand
GGGGAAGAGAATAGTCTCACGAATACCGGGCTGACGCACCACAGTACCCGGACGCTCCGGATCCTGATCGCCCGCCAGCAGCATAATCAGACGGTCAATGCCCAGACCCAGGCCACCCATCGGGGGTGCACCGTGCTCCAGGGCGCGCAGGAAGTCCTCATCCAGCTCCATCGCCTCATCGTCACCGGCAGCAGCCAGCAGCGACTGAGCGGTCAGGCGCTCACGCTGAATGACCGGGTCAATCAGCTCGGAGAACGCGGTACCGCGCTCCATACCGCCAATAATCAGGTCCCACGCCTCAATCAGAGGCTCACCGGAACGGTGCGGACGCGCCAGCGGCTGAGCGCTCGGCGGGTAATCGTACACGAAGGTCGGGTTCACCAGGGTCGGCTCAACGATCTCTCCGAAGAGCTCGGTCACCAGCTTCTCAGCGTCCCACTTCGGGTCGATGTCCACCTCGTGCTTCTCAGCGATCTCGCGCAGAACGGATGCGTCAGTCTCGGGGGTGATCTCAACGCCCACAGCCTCGGACAGGCCCGGGTACACGCCGACCCACTTCCACTCACCGAACAGGTCAATGGTGCCGTTCTCAGTCTCAATACGCTCGGTACCGACAGCCTTCGCGCAGCTCTGGATGATCTCCTTCATGCGCTCAGCCATCACAAACTGGTCAGCGTAGGTTTCGTAGCACTCCAGGGTGGTGAACTCGGGGCTGTGGGTCGAATCCACGCCCTCGTTACGGAACACGCGGCCAATCTCGTACAC
The DNA here is from genome assembly GCA_963542785.1 of Rothia mucilaginosa. Lineage (GTDB taxonomy): Bacteria > Actinomycetota > Actinomycetes > Actinomycetales > Micrococcaceae > Rothia > Rothia mucilaginosa_G. The sequence continues at coordinate 2,106 of CAUUAD010000185.1, read as the reverse complement.
GCGCTCAATACCGCCCACCACTGCGCGCTTGAGCGGCAGCTCAGTCGCAATACGCATGGTCATCGGCTGGTCAAAAGCGTTCAGGTGGGTACGGAACGGGCGAGCCGTCGCGCCACCGTGCACCAGCTGCAGAACGGGGGTCTCAACCTCAATGTAGCCGTGATCTTCCAGCACGCGGCGGACGGTGCGGGTAATCAGGGCGCGCTTCTTCACCAGCTCGAGAGCCTCCTCGCGAACCATCAGGTACAGGTAACGCTGGCGAACGCGGGCTTCCTCGTTCAGGTCCTTGTGCAGAACCGGCATGGGGCGCAGCGCCTTCGACGCCATCTTCCAGTCGGTCACCATAATGGACAGCTCACCGCGGCGAGAAACAATCACGCGGCCGGTCACGAACACGTGGTCACCCAGGTCAACCAGGGACTTCCACTCAGCCAGGGACTCCTCGCCAACCTCAGCCAGCGACAGCATCGCCTGGATTCGCTTACCCTCGGCACCACCCTGCAGGGTCGCAAAGCACAGCTTACCGGTGTTACGGACGAACACCACGCGGCCACCAACATGCACCACACGGTCAGTCTCGTCGCCAGCCTTCAGCTCCTCAGCAGCCAGCTTCGGATCGTACTCGGCGCGCAAATCCTCAATGCGGTTGGGCTCCACGCGGTTACCCTCGGAATCCAGCAGACCCACCGGGTATGCCTCGCGACCTGACTCGATCAGCTTCGCACGCTTCTCCAGGCGAATCTGCATCTGCTCGGACATATCAGCAATCGCCGGTGCGGCAGTGTGCTCAGTGCTCACAGTGATACCTATCTGTGTAGTGTGTTGGGGACTCTTCTAAACGAACGAACGCTTAGCGCAGGTCCATGTTGTCAATCAGGCGGGTCGGGCCAACGAACGCAGCAACCAGTGCCAGCACTCGCTCCGACTCCTCAGTCGGCTCACCGAAAGTCATCGGGTCGACCAGTTCCAGGTAGTCAAGGCGCACACCCGGAGTGGAGTTGATACGCTCACGCGCACCGTCCAAATCAATCTCGTGGAAGCCACGGTTCAGCGAATTCTCACGCAGCATCGCCAGGGTGCGGGACAGCACCAGGGCAGACTCGCGCTCCTCATCCGACAGGTAGCTATTACGCGAAGACAGCGCCAGACCGTTATCGTCGCGAACAATCGCCACAGGGCGCATGGTCACGTCGTGGTTGAAATCGTGCACCATACGCTGAATCAGGATGTACTGCTGAGCGTCCTTCTGGCCGAAGTACGCGTTCACCGGGTGGTTACCGGCTGCGGGGCGAATAATGTTGAAGAACTTATTGACCACAGCCAGCACGCCATCAAAGTGGCCGGGACGGGTCGCACCCTCAAACTTGGTGCCCAGCTCGCCGCTCGAAATGCGGATGAGCGGGTCACCATCGGGGTACATTTCCTCCACAGAAGGTGCGAAGATGATGCTCACGCCGGCGGCACCAGCCAGGGCAGCGTCTGCCTCCAGGGTGCGCGGGTATGCTTCGTAATCCTCGCCGGGGCCAAACTGCAGCGGGTTCACAAAAATGGAGGCGACCACTACATCATTCTGTTCAGTGGCGCGACGCAACAGGGTTGCGTGGCCGTCGTGCAGGGCGCCCATGGTGGGCACGTAGCCCAGGGATGCGTTCGTGTACTGAACTGCGGTGCCGTTCTGCTCCGCCTCCTGGCGGGCTACCCGGTCCAGTTCTTCCTGCGCTGCGGCAAGGGATTCGGTGATTGCCGTGCGGAAATCCGCAATGGTGGTCACGACTCGGGGCATCGAAGTCTCAGTCATGACGAGAACTCCTTGTTTTCGGGGGCTGAATCATCAATATCGCCGGGGTGGTTGCGGTCCGAAGACTCACCCAGCAGATTCTCAATTCGTCCCAGTTGTTCATCGTTTAACAAACCTCTATTATGCGCTCTTTTTGCGGTTGCGTGTGCCAGAGCGGCGTAAGAGTCTGTAATATCACCTGTTTTCTCATGCTCTGAGTACTCATTCAGAGCCTGAAGGTGAGCCTTCACGGTGCCAGCGTCTCCACGTGCCACGGGCCCGGTGAGAGCACCCTCACCGCTGGCGAGCGCATTGTCCACGGCGGCTCG
>CAUUAD010000184.1:0-2884 GCA_963542785.1 Rothia mucilaginosa | reverse complement strand
TTACGCATCAGGAGCAGACGTTGCGGGTGAGCCGTGAGTTGGCTGCTGAGGGTGCGGCGGTGTTGACGGTGCTTCATGATCTGGATGTGGCGGCTGCGTACTCTGACCGTATGGTGTTGTTGCGTGGTGGTGAGGTGGTTGCTTCGGGCGCCCCTGAGCAGGTGTGTTCGGCGGAGTTGTTGTCTGAGGTGTATCAGCATCCGATTGAGGTGTTGAGGCATCCGGTGACGAATCGTTTGTTGATTCTGCCGGAGCGCTAATCTTGCTGGCGCGCTGATTCTACTAGCGCGTTGGTTTTGCAGGCGCACTGATTCTGCCAGCGCGTTAGCAAGCCATTCAGCAAACACTTTCCACCTCAAAATATGTCAGTATTCGCATATATTAAATCTCCGTTCTGGAATGACTGTAACTATCAGCTCATTACAGGGCGGAGATTATCTTTATCCCCGCTTGCACGGATACACTGAAAGGTAGTGTCCGCAATACTGAACTCTATTCAGTTCAGCATTCCATCCATTCGAGAAAGAGACCCCTGCATGGATCCTCAGCAGAAAACGGCAGCGTCTGCCGTTGCCGGCTACATTCCCGAATATTCTGAAACACCGCATAGCGGATCTTTCGATATTGCCCAGCACGGTTTGAGCAGCGATGATGTTGCTCGCTTGACTGCTGAGGGTAGGGTCAATACCCAGAACAATAAGTCTTCTCGCACGCTGTGGAGCATTATGCGTGCGCACCTGTTCACGGTCTTCAACCTGGTGTTGGGTCTGTGTGGTGCCGTGGTGATTATGTACCAGCGTTGGGCTGATCTGCTCTTCCTGGCGGCTGTTATCGCTAACGTGGTGATTGGTTTTGTGCAGGAGTACAAGGCGAAGCTTGAGCTGGACCGCATCTCCCTGCTGGATCGTTCCCCCGCTACTGCTGTGCGTGACGGTAAGAGCGTTGAGATTCCGATGGAGCAGCTGGTTGAGGGTGACGTAGTCATCCTCAAGCGCGGCGATCAGGTTCCCGCGGATGCTATTGTGCTCACCTCCGATTCTTTGGAGCTGGATGAGTCCCTGCTGACCGGTGAGAACGACCCGATTGCTAAGCGCCCCGGCGATATGGTGCTGTCGGCATCGAGTGTGCTGGGTGGTACCGGCCGCGTCCTGCTGTCTCATGTGGGTGCGAATTCTCGTGCAAGCAAGATTTCTGATGAGGCGCGCCAGTTCTCGCGTATTCAGTCTGAGCTGCGTGATGCGCTGAACCGTGTGGTCCGCTGGATTACGGTGGGTCTTGCGGTCATTATTCCTGTGGTTTCGTGGGGTCAGATTCAGGCAGCTGGTGGCCTGGAGACCGTGCAGCAGAACCACCTGTGGGAGCAGGTTTCTATTGCTGTGGTGTCTTCGGTTGCTTCGATGATTCCGCAGGGTCTGGCGCTGATGACTACCTTGGCGTTTGCGGCGGCGGCTGTGGCGCTGGGTCGTAAGCACAACATCCTGGTGCAGGAGCAGCCTGCGGTTGAGGTTCTGGCTCGTGTGGATGTGGTTTGCTTCGATAAGACCGGCACCCTGACTGAGGGTGGCGTGATTTTTGATTCGGTACGCCCGCTGGATACCGTTGCTGAGGCTGAGGGACCGGACGCTGAGTCTGCTGAGCACACTTCTTGGCGTGCTTCTCTGCCGGCTGGCTGGAATGAGGCGCTGGCGTGGTTTGGTCACGATGAGAACGCGAACCCGACTGCTGCGGCTCTGACCGGTGGTTTCCCGGATGCTTCCTCGGCGTCGGTGAGCGGTATTGTGCCGTTCTCGTCGGCTCTGCGTTTTAGTGCGATTGAGTTTAAGGATTCTGGTGCGTGGCTTCTGGGTGCTCCGGAGGCGCTTCTCGCCAAGGGTACCGCTGAGCGTGAGCGTGCCGCTGAGCTGGCGGCGCTGGGTCTGCGCACGATGGTTTTGGCGCATGCTTCTGCGGTGGTTCGCAACGAGAAGGATGAGCCGGTCCAGAAGATCCCGTCGGATGCTGTCCCGGTTCTGTTCGTGATTTTCCGTGAGAATGTGCGTGCGGATGCGCCTGAAATTGTGGAGTATTTCCACCGTCAGGGCGTGACTCTGAAGGTCTTCTCGGGTGATAATCCGTTCACTGTGGCTGCGGCTGCGAAGACTGCGGGCATGGATACTTCTGCGGGCGCGGTTGATGCTTCGACTCTGCCTGAGGACGGTCCGGAGCTCGCTGAGGCTGCGGCTACTCACAATATTTTCGGTCGTGTGTCGCCCGAGCAGAAGAAGAACATGGTGATTGCTCTGAAGGAGCGTGGCCATGTGGTGGCGATGACCGGTGACGGTATTAACGACGCTCTGGCACTTAAGCATGCAAGCTTGGGTATTGCGATGGGTAACGCTGCTCCGGCGACGAAGGCTGTTTCTCGTTTGGTTCTGTTGGACGGTAAGTTCTCGTCTCTGCCAGCTGCGCTGGAGCAGGGCCGTCAGGTCATTACGAACATTGAGATGGTGGCGAACTTGTTCTTGACGAAGACTGGTTTCGCGATTCTTCTGGGCGTTCTGTTCAGTCTCTTTGGTTTGACCTTCCCGTTCTTGCCGCGTCAGTACTCGACTGCGGACTTCTTGATTGTGGGTGCGTCGTCCTTCGCGTTGACCCTGTTGCCAAATTCGCGCCGTTACGTGCCGGGCTTCTTGCGCCGAGTGCTGAATTACACGGTTCCGAACTCGATTATTGTGGTTGCGATGCTGTTGGCGGTGACGGTCGCGGCTCGTGGCATGGGTGTTGAGGATATTCGTCAGATTCAGACGGCTTCGTTTATTACTTTGGTGATGATGGGCCTGTGGAATTTGGCTGCGGTGGCTCGTCCGTTCAACCGTGCTCGTGTTCTGCTGTTTGGTGCGTTGCT
>CAUUAD010000183.1:0-2914 GCA_963542785.1 Rothia mucilaginosa | reverse complement strand
CGGCATACCGCGCGGGAAAGCTAAGGAGCGAACTATGTCGCGTAAGCCCCTCATCGCAGGCAACTGGAAGATGAACCTCAACCACGCAGAGGCAGTCACCCTCGTCCAGAAGCTCGCATGGACCCTCGACGACGCAAACTTCAACTTCTCCGCAACCGAAGTAGCCGTCTTCCCGCCCTTCACCGACATCCGCTCCGTGCAGACCCTCGTCGAAGGCGACAAGCTGGACATCCTCTACGGCGGCCAGGACCTCTCCGTCCACGACTCCGGCGCATACACCGGCGAAATCTCCGGCGCATTCCTCTCCAAGCTCGGCGCAACCTTCGTGCTCGTCGGCCACTCCGAGCGCCGCACCTACCACCACGAAAGCGACGAACTGTGCGCAGCAAAGGTCCAGGCAGCATACAAGCACGGCCTGACCCCCGTCCTCTGCGTCGGTGAGCCCCTCGAAATCCGCGAAGCAGGCACCCACGTCGAGTACACCCTCGAGCAGCTGCGCGGCTCCATCGCTGGTCTGACCGCAGAGCAGGCAGAAACCCTCGTCATCGCCTACGAGCCTGTCTGGGCAATCGGCACCGGCAAGGTCGCAACCGCAGACGACGCACAGGAAATGTCCGCAGCAATCCGCGCAGAAATCGCTAAGCTCTACTCCGCAGACGTTGCAGAGAAGGTCCGCGTTCTCTACGGCGGCTCCGTCAAGTCCTCCTCCGCACCCTCCATCATGGGCAAGGAAGACGTGGACGGCGTGCTCGTCGGCGGCGCATCCCTGCAGGCTGACGAGTTCGCAGCAATCGCACGCTTCGACGCATAAAACCCCGACGCACCACAGCGTCTCATAGCGTTACAGCGCCCGGCGGGTACCCACCCGACCGGGCGCTGAACCATTTAACCGCCACCGGAGATAGCGGTGGATGTACGAGGTGGGCGTAAGAGCCGGGCGCGTTCGCCCCTAACCACAAAACCCGCCCAAAACACGCCGACTCCGCGGTTCGCCCCGTACACTTAACGGCATGTTCAGCTTTGGTTTTTCCCTGGTCATCGCAGCCCTCGTCGGCATGATCCTCTACAGCTACCTGCGCAACCGCAAAGTGAGTGCCCCGCGCCTACCCGGCAACGACGGCGGCAATATCGGCTACGCAGGCGGCGCAGAATACCGGGAACCCTCGCCCGAATACCAGTACTTCGAGAGCCGCCGCGACCAGTTCCTCGACCAGCTCTACAGCCGCACCTCCTCACCGGAAATCCCCGTGACCCTCACCCTGCGCGACTGGGTAGACCAGGGCTTCTACGCTGAAGGAGGCGCCTACTGGGCAGCCGCGCAGCAGTTCACCTACTACCTCATCGACGGCGGATACGTGCGCGCCTACGACACCGAAGGCGACGAACTCACCGCCCAGCGTGTGCTCACCGACCGCCCCGCAGCACTGCAACTGACCCCCAGCGAATACCAGCGCCGTAGCAACCGCGCCGCGTAAAAAGCCGCCTCAACGTGACCGAATGGCGGCTGTAGCGTATAGTTAAACCCGTCTGTCTGCGCCCCGCAGCTCAGGCACCCCACCAGAAGACAACGAAGGAAGGTCCCCATGGACGTCATCATGAACGTACTCATGGTCATCATCGCCATCACCAGCGTGATCGCAGTGATGCTTGTGCTGCTCAACCGCGGTCAGGGCGGCGGCCTCTCCGACATGTTCGGCGGCGGTATGACCAACTCCCTGAACTCCTCCGGTATGGCGTCGAAGAACCTGATTCGCCTGACCGTCACCGTGATCGTTATCTGGGTTATCGCAGTGGTCCTGTACGGCCTGGCAATGCGCTTCAACGGCCAGATTGTCGTCTAGCCAGAGCGCCTTAGTTAGAGCCTCTAGACAGAGCGCACGCCGCCCCTTCGCGGGTGAGCCAATAGAGCTTCTCCCCGGCACTTCTCAACCGAGAATGCCGGGGATTTTTTATGCACCAAACGGCAATGACGAAAGCGGTAGCGGGGCGCGAATCTTTACGGCATGATAGGACGTATACACCACATACGAAAGGCAAAGAAGCCATGAGCGCCTACACCCTCGACTACACGTACACCGCCCCGTCAGCCCTCATCGACGGCGCCGACTCCCGCGCGCTCAGCCTCGCCACCAGCGGCGGCAGCACCCCCGAAGGTGCCGCCTCCCACCCGTACTTCTTCTCCGGATTCCTCGAACGAGCAGACGTCTACGCCACCGCACTACTGGTCGTCGCCAGGGTCGCCCGCACCCGCTTCTACGTGCCGCCCAGCTCCCTCGCCGGAGCCCTACGCGCCGCAGACCCCGTCGTCACCAGCACTGCCGAAGGCCTGCGCTTCGAATCGTTCAGCGCATGCTGCGGAGTGTACGCGCGCCTCGACGTTGACTCCAGCGCGCTCGACGCCAGCCACAGCGCCGTAGGCGTCACCAACGTAGACGTCAACCCGCCCCTGCGCGCCGCGCTCGCATCCCTGCGGGCGGGGGAGCCCATCCACCTGAACGTCGGCGACGACGGGCTGCTCACCACCACCCTTGACGGCTCCGTCATGGAGGAGAAAGTGCCGCTGCCCATCCGCTGGCTCAAGGGTTTTGCAGAAACGCAGATGCTCTCATCCCGCATGAGCCCGGTGCACAGCCTGGACGCTGCCGCCGCCCGCACCTTCATTCACTCCCTGCCGCGTAACTCCAGCACCAAGGCGGTCCTGTGGGCGACCCGCGCCGTGCGTTCCCTGCGCCTCGCCACCCGCGCTACCGCCGGGTCCGTATGCGTGGCGGGCCCTGAGCGTCTGCGCGTGCTTGAGCCGCTCATCCGCCACATTCAGCGCCTGGATGCGTACAGCGAGCCCGTGACCGCCGGTAACGCGCCCGTGCCCAGCGTGTGGGTGGCGCACCTGCCCGGCGCACGCCTGAGCATTGGT
>CAUUAD010000182.1:0-2928 GCA_963542785.1 Rothia mucilaginosa | reverse complement strand
GTGACCGCTTTGGGTGCGCGTCTGCTGGAGTCCCTGGAGATCCGTCACGGTGGCGAGTCGAAGAAGTCGGAGGCTTAGGCTGTGCCGATGAGTTCTGGTCTCTCTTCGGAGGGGCATTCCTCCTCGCGCGCACCGAAGGCTCCGCGTTCGCGTGCTCGTCTACGTGCTCAGCAGGTAGCTGAGAGTGTGCAGGTTGAGGCTAAGAAATCTGAGTCTGTGCAGGCTGAATCTGCCCAGTCTCAGATAGCTCAGTCTCAGGTAGCTCAGTCTCAGGCAGCCCAGCCTCAGGCAACGCCTCATGTTGCAAAGACCGCAGAGGCTACCGAAGCTGTACAACCTGCAACATCCGCTCAGCCTGCCTCTTCTGAGGTATCTGCTGGTTCTGCTGTTGCGCAGTCTGCCGTTGCTCAGCCTTCGAGCTCCGTTCGACACATGCCGCGTAAGCCTGTGCATAAGGCGTCCGCCCAGCACGGTACCGATTCTTCGGTTCAGAAGAGGGCTGCAGCGGTTCATTCTTCGGCGCAGTCTTTGAAGGATTCGGTGCGTTCGGCGCTGATGACCGGTCGTACCGTCTCTGAGGTTGAGCACGCTCCCGAGCTGTTTGATGTTGAGGCTTTTGAGGATTCTTCGTCTAAGACTGCATCTGCTACGGCTGCTTCCTCGCAGTCGGAGAAGAGCGTAGGCAAGGATAGCGATAAGGGTTCTGACAAGAAGCCGGCGTCCACCGCTGGCAAGGCGTCTGCCGGTTTTGATGAATCTCGTGAAGAGTCTGCCGTGCAGAAGGCTGAAGAAAGCGCCGGTAAGAGCACCGATAAGACCGTCGATAAGGCAGGGGAGAAGGCCTCTGAAGAGCCTCGCCCCGCGAGCCGTTTCGGTCGTTGGCGTGCTGAGCGTGAGCAGCAGCGTGCCGCGGAGATTGAGAAGGAGCGCGAGCGTGCGAGCCGTCAGGCTCAGCGTGAGCGTCTGCGTCAGGATCCGGGTCTGGACGGTCTGCGTGCTGAGGAGCGTCCCCGTAAGGAGCGTGCGCCTCTGACTCGTGCCCGTAAGTTGCTGTACACGGCCTCGGCGCTGGCTATTATTGCGGTGCTGTACGTGGTGCTGGTCTTCTTCTCGCCCCTGCTGGCGACTGAAAAGATTACGGTGCGCGGCGCATCCCTGCTGGAAACCACTCAGGTGGAGCAGAAGCTGGAGCCTCTGCGCGGTGTCCCGCTCACTCGCATTGACGAGAAGAAGGTGCGTGAGCTGATCGGGCAGGATAACGTGATTCGTAGCGTGCAGGTGGAGAGCCGTCCGCCGCATGAGCTGGTGGTGACTCTGAAGGAGCGTACCGCGGTTGCGGTTGTGAAGCAGGGCGATACGTACCATACTGTTGATAGTGATGGTGTGAGCCTGCTGGAGTCGGCAACTCAGCCCGATACGTCGGTGCCGCTGGTGCGTTTCAGCGGTGATGACCCGAAGACTTCGGCTGAGTTTCGCACCATTTCTAGTGCGCTTTCGGCGATGCCCTCTGAACTTCTAGCTCAGGTTAAGGAAGCCGGCGCAACGTCAACCTCAAGTATCACTCTAACCTTGAGGGATAATACTACGGTGCAGTGGGGAACCGCTGAAGAGAGCGAGTTGAAGGCTAAGGTCCTGCTCTCCCTGCGCCAGGCTATTGCCAAGCGTGCTCAGGAGGAGAAATCTTCCGAGGCACAGACGCAGAAGGTGACCGTCTATGACGTGTCTGCCCCGCGCGTACCGGTGACCCGTTAGGGGAGCCATTCAGGTGCTTTATCCTCCCTTTTTGTGTGAAATCCACAAAAAGAGGGGGTAATTGCGCTGTGTGACTAGGAACCGACAAAAACAGTTTGGTATCCTAGCAGATAAAGTCATTCTTTAGAGGAAACCTTCAGGCTTAGATTAAGCTGCGGGTCTTCCGAAGCTGGAACACGGAACAATCGAGGAATACATGGACGCTGGAACTCCCCAGAACTACTTGGCAGTCATCAAGGTCGTTGGTATCGGCGGCGGTGGCGTCAACGCAGTCAACCGCATGATTGAGGTTGGTCTGCGCGGCGTTGAGTTCATTGCTATCAACACTGACGCTCAGGCTCTGCTGATGTCCGATGCAGACGTTAAGCTGGACGTTGGTCGTGAGCTGACCCGCGGTCTTGGCGCGGGCGCAAACCCCGAGGTTGGCCGTCAGGCAGCCGAGGATCACGCGCAGGAAATTGAGGAAGTCCTCAAGGGCGCAGACATGGTCTTTGTGACCGCAGGTGAGGGTGGTGGCACCGGTACCGGTGGCGCACCCGTCGTGGCACGTATTGCCCGCTCCCTCGGCGCTCTGACCATTGGTGTGGTGACCCGCCCCTTCACCTTCGAAGGCCGTCGCCGCTCCAACCAGGCTGAGACCGGTATCGCTGCTCTGCGCGATGAGGTTGATACCCTGATCGTTATTCCGAACGACCGACTGCTGTCGATTTCGGATCGTAACGTCTCCATGCTGGACGCATTCAAGTCCGCTGACCAGGTTCTGCTCTCCGGTGTGCAGGGCATTACCGACCTGATCACCACCCCCGGCCTGATCAACCTTGACTTCGCTGACGTTAAGTCCGTCATGCAGGGTGCAGGTTCGGCTCTGATGGGTATCGGCTCGGCATCCGGTGAGGACCGTGCTGTGAAGGCAGCTGAGCTGGCTATCGCTTCGCCGCTGCTGGAAGCATCCATCGACGGTGCACACGGCGTTCTGCTGTCCATTCAGGGTGGCTCCGACCTGGGTCTGTTCGAGATCAACGAGGCTGCACGCCTGGTTCAGGAAGTTGCTCACCCCGACGCAAACATCATCTTCGGTGCTGTTATTGACGACGCACTGGGCGATGAGGCTCGCGTGACCGTGATTGCTGCTGGCTTCGACGCAGTGAACCCGGAGACCAACTCCAACGCTTCCAC
>CAUUAD010000181.1:0-2972 GCA_963542785.1 Rothia mucilaginosa | reverse complement strand
CGGGCGGCGAGGTCTTCGCGGACGCCGACAATGATCTCGTCGAGAACGGTGCTCATGGTGTCTCCTTGGGTTACTTGGTGGCGTTGACGGCTGCGTCTGCGTCCAGCGGTGCCAGGCCGGAGGCGGTCAGCACGGCGCGCAGCGGGGCGGCGGACTTGTTGACGGTTTCGAGGGTTTCGGAGTCCGGGTTGGAGTCCATGACGAGGCCCGCACCTGCCTGCACGTAGGCGGTGCCTTCCTTGAGTACGGCGGTGCGGATGGCGATTGCCATGTCCATGTTGCCGGCGAAGTCAAAGTAGCCGCAGACGCCGCCGTACACGCCGCGGCGGGTCGGCTCGTATTCGTCGATGAGCTGCATAGCGCGCGGCTTGGGCGCACCGGAGAGGGTGCCCGCCGGGAAGGCGACACGCAGCACGTCGTAGGCGCTGAACTGCGGGTCGAGTTCGGCGCTGACGGCGGAGGAAATGTGCATGATGTGGCTGAAACGCTCAATAATCATGAACTGGTCGACGGACACGGTGCCGGGCTTGGCGATGCGCGAAAGGTCGTTGCGTGCCAAATCGACGAGCATGAGGTGCTCGGAGCGTTCCTTCTGGTCGGCGAGCAGCTCCTCGGCGAGTGCGAGGTCCTCTTCGCGGGTTGCGCCGCGCGGGCGGGAACCGGCGATGGGGTGGGTGCTGGCGATGCCGTCCTTGAGGGTGACGAGCGCCTCCGGGGAGGAGCCGACGATGTGGAAGGGGGTGCCGTTGCTGTCTTCGAAGTTGAAGAGGTACATGTACGGCGAGGGGTTGGACTGGCGCAGTACACGGTACACGTCGAGTGCCTTGGCGTTGGTTTCGGCTTCGAATCGGCGTGAGAGCACGATCTGGAAGACGTCGCCGTCGATGATGTTCTTCTTGGAGCGGTCGATGGCGTCCTTGAAGCCCTGTTCGCTCCAGGTGAGGGTGACGTCTTCGCGGACCTTACGGTCAACGTCTGCCACGCCGGAGAGAGTGGAGGTGGTTGCGGCGGCACCGCGCTGTAGGCGGCGGAGCATGCTGTGCAGGCGCGCGATGGCATCCTCGTAGGCGCCGTCAACGTTTTCGCTGGTGCCGTTGAAGTTGATGGCGTTGGCGACGAGCAGGACGGTGCCGTCCTTGTTGTCGTGGATTGCCATGTCGGAGACCATGTTGAGCGCGAATTCGGGCAGGTTCACGTCGTCGGCGGGCGGGAAGGGCAGGTGCTCCCAGTGGCGTACGACGTCCCAGCCGAGGTAACCAACCAGGCCGGAGGTGAGCGGCGGCAGGGTCGGGTCGGGTTCGGTGTAGAGCATCTGCAGGGTCTTGGCGATGGCTTCTACGGGGTCGCCGTCGACGGGTGCGCCGGCGGGGGTGCGGCCCTGCCAGTGGACTGCACCATCAACGGTGGTGAGGGTGGAGCGGGAGGACGCGCCGATGAAAGAGTAGCGGTCCCAGGCGGCGGATTCGCCTTCTGCGGAGATTTTGGCGGATTCGAGCAGGAAGGTGCCGTGGGCTGCTTCGACGGGTTCGCCCTGGTCGTTTTGGAGTACGAGGGATCGGTAGATGCCGATGGGGCTGAGCGAGTCGGCGAGGATTTTGATGTGTACGGGAATGACGCGGGTGCCGGCTGCGCGGGCGCGGAATTCTTCGAGGCTGGGGGTGATGGTGCCCAAATCCTGCATTGCTGTACTCCTTGGTGTTGGGGTGGGGGCGCGTCGGTGCGCTGTGTCCCTTAGCTGCCGCGCGGGGTTTTACCGGTGCATGGGGGTTTTACCATGTGTGCCGGTGCGTATCTCTGGCGCATACACGCCAGATTCATGGACACCCGATCATGCCTGATAAGGCCCGGTGCGCGGGTTGTTTCAGTTTAACCGGTACTACGGCCCAGTTCCACGGTAAAGAGTCAATAGTTCTCTTCGTGAAACTGAGCCGCGTACCGTTCAGCCGTGTTAGTTGCTGAACTGCTTGAGGGTTGCTGCGGTCTGCAGTGCCGCTGCGGTCGCCTCGTAGCCCTTGTCTTCGTTGGAGCCTTCCAGGCCCGCACGGTCGAGTGCCTGCTGCTCATTGTCGCAGGTGAGCACGCCAAAACCGATGGGGCGGCCGGTCAGCACGGACACGTCGGTCAGGCCGTTGGTTGCGCCCTGACAGACGTAGTCGAAGTGGGGGGTGCCGCCGCGGATGACCACGCCGAGCGCGACGATTGCGTCGAACTTCTCAGCGAGGCGGGTTGCTGCGACGGGCAGCTCGAAGGTGCCGGGAACGCGCACGAGGGTCGGCTCGATGCCTGCGTCGCGTGCTGCACGCTGCGCACCGTCGATGAGGCCGTCCATGACCTGGGTGTGCCAGCTTGCCGCTACGATTGCGAGCTTGAAGCCCTTGTAGTCTTCGGGGTTGAGGGTGGTGTCTGCTGCGCCTACGCCGCTCATTGTGTTCTCCTTGTGGGTTTTGGGTTTTTGAAAAGTTTAGTGTGCAGGGGTGCCGCGGGCTATCTGCGGGGTTTCTACTCTGTGCCGCTACGCGCTTTTGAGCACGTGACGCATACGCTCACGCTTGGTCTGCAGGTAGTGGGCGTTCTCGACTCGGGCGGGAATCTCGTCCGGGATCAGCTCGGTCACGCGCAAGCCGAGGCCTTCGAGGGCCTCCTGCTTGGCGGGGTTATTGGTGACCAGACGCATTTCGTGCACGCCGAGCTCCTGCAGAATCAGTGCCGCCTGCGAGTAGTCGCGCATGTCGCCGTCCAGGCCGAGCGCCAGGTTCGCGTCGAGGGTGTCGAGCCCGGCATCCTGCAGGGCGTAGGCGCGGAGCTTGTTGACCAGGCCGATGCCGCGTCCTTCGTGGTTGCGCACGTAGATGAGGTACCCGCCGGTGCGGTTGAGGATGCGCAGGCCGTTCTCCAACTGGGGGCCGCAATCGCATCGGAAGGAGCCGAAGATATCACCGGTGGCGCATTCGGAGTGGATGCGTACCGCGGGC
>CAUUAD010000180.1:0-2976 GCA_963542785.1 Rothia mucilaginosa | reverse complement strand
CGAGGCAATTCGTGATGTGCTCAGAAGATGAAGCAGAACATGAAGACATTAGCGACAACGCTACGGCGCGCGCTACTAGTGGCGTGCTGCCTGCTGGGTGCACTTATGAGTGCGGGTGGGCAGGGCTACGCGGGCTGGATTAGCCCTACAGGCGGGGCTGATTTTATAGACAGCACCGCCTCAAGCACGCAGGCTCCCAGCACCATCGAGCTCACCGCAAGCCGACTACGCTACCGCTCCCCCACCGCCGAATCCAGACCGCGGGTAATTCACCCCTTTGAAAAGCCCGCCGAACGCTGGAGCGCCGGGCACCGCGGCGTAGACCTTGCCGTACCCGAGAACGACCGGCGCGTCTACGCACCGGCACCCGGAAAAGTGGTTTTCAGCGGTACGGTCGTCAACCGCAAAGTACTGGTCCTTGCGCATCCGGATGGGCGGCGTAGCACTTTCGAACCCATGGATGAGGCACTACCGGTTGGCACCACGGTTACAGCCGGTGATGTCATCGGCACTGTCGCCGTCACGGCGGGCGGCAACGGCGAGCGCTCCTACCGGCGATGCTCCACCCTCTGCCTGTACTGGGGTGTACGACAGGGAGGCGCCCGCGGGGACGGCAGCGGCAAGACCGCCGAGTATATCAACCCCATGAGCCTGCTGGGGTCGAAGGAACCGAGTATTTTGCTTCCCGTGCCGGGCGGATATTAGGCGTGGGTACTGGTTATTAGGCGCGGGTACTAGCGCCGAGCATGAGCCGAACCAGATACAGCTGTGGCCCGTCACCTCCGGGAAAGGAGGCAACGGGCCATAGGAGTCAGTCTAAGCTGTGCCCACTAGTGTAGGCGCTAGAGGCAGCTACTTACTGGAGGACGTCACCGTCATCAGCACCGAACTGGTTCGGCTGTACAGGTTGGTTGGGCTGTGCAGGCTGCTCAGTCGGAGGGATATACGCGGGCATTGCCTTGGTCGGTTCGTTCTCGCCGTAGTTCACGCCGTGCTGCGGGGTGAACACCTGAGTCGGCGAATCATCACCCGTAGCGTAGGCGGTGTTCTGCGCCGGGTAGCCACCCTGAGCCTGGTAACCGGGCTGAGCGGCATAGCCGTTCTGTGCCGCGTATCCGCCCTGTGCCGCGTATCCGCCCTGTGCCGGGTAGCCATTCTGTACGTCAGCCTGGGTTGCACCGTAACCGGTCGCAACACCCGCCGCTGCACCCAGTGCCGCAGCCGAAGCGGCACGACGCTCACGGCCCTTCGCGCGAGCCGCCGCAATCTTCTTGCGGAACAGGAAGAGCAGAACCAGGATGAGCAGCAGCAGACCCACAATAACCGCATCCACGATTACGTCAGTCATGCTCAGACCGGACACCGGAACAGTCAGACCGGAGGTGGTGCTGACGCCGTGGTCGGTCTTGACGCTCAGCTCGCCACCATTCACGCTCAGCTGCACGTGCTGAGAGTTCTTCGCGATGCTGTTCGCGGCATCTACCTTCTGCTGCTCCAGCGAGGAGAAGGTCGGAGCCTTGAAGGTGAACTCGAAGGGAGCCGAGTAGTAGCTACCCAGCTTCGAAGAGAGCTTAATCTCAGGGGTCACAATGTAGTCGGAGCCGAAGGGGTGGTAGCCACCGGGGCGGGTGACGGTCACCTTCGAATCGGGCAGGTATTCGTTCAGGCGCTGGTTGAACTCGTTCTGGTCCTTACCGCGAACCTTTACGCTCACGATGGTGGCGTCGCCGTCCTGACGAACCTCGGTCTCGTCATTGCTGCCGCCTGCGAAAACGTCCTTGAGCTTCTGCTCAGCACCCGCAACATCCGCGGTCGGGAATGCGTAGAGGAAACGTGCTTCCATGGAACCGTCCAGGCCCAGGGAGGTAGCCACCTTCATGCTCTTCATCTCAATCTGACGTGAAGAAACACGGTCAACCGCAATGAGAGTACTGCTACCACCAGAACGGGAGGAGCTAGCGCGCCCCTCAGGGTCCACCATGTAGGACTTATCGTTGGTGTCCACGATGGTCAGGGTCAGGCCATCACCGTTCGGGGAGCACAGCAGGGAGCAGTCCAGCAGACCCGAAATCTTCTTCTGAACGGTGAAGGTGTTGTCCTTCGCCACTACCTCACGGCTGGCGGAGAAATCAGTGCTGCTTGCGCCAAACAGCTTCTTGAGACCGCTGCCCAGGTCCTCAATCGAAGAAGCGCTAAAGGTCAGGGTACGACCCACTTCTTCCTTCGCACTGGCGGTCGATGCGGAAGGAGCATATGCCTTCGCCTGCGAGGACTCCAGACCCTTCTTCAGCTCGGAGCCCTCAGGCTTGACCTGGTTCAGGTAGGCGTCGACCGCAGAGGCGGTCTCGGTGTTCATGATTTCCTTCGCGACGAAGGAAACCATCACGGAGTAACCGCCGTCCTTCTCCTTCACGTCAAGAATGACGTTACGGAAACCGCGGTCCTGAACATCCTTAGCGGAAATCTTAGAACCACCGGAGTTCTTCACTTCCTTCTCGCCAAACTTCACAGTGGTTTCATCGCTGCTGCTGAGAACGCTGTTCTTATTGGAAGCAGACACAACACCGTCCACTACCAGAGCTTCAGGAAGCCAGCCCAGCAGATCGCCCGAGCTGAAGTTTTCCTTCACCTGAATACCCTGCACCAGACCCTGGTCAGAGTTGACGATGCTAATCTGCGGCTTGATGTCGGAGCCCGAAGCCTTCAGCAGAGAGGTCACCTTGGAGTGGTACTCGTCCACGGAGGAGAAGGATACCTTGAAAGTCGCACGAGCCTTGTCACCCTCAGACTGAATACCTTCGTATTCCAGGCCCTCGGGCAGGTGCTTACGTACGGACGCATCCAGCGCCTGGGTTCCACCCTTAACCTTGTCCTGGTTATCCTTCATGTTGAAGGAAACCAGAATGGTGCGGGTACCCTTCTCAGCGCTCTCAAGGCCCAGCTGAGTCTCAATCTTTGCGCTGCAGGCGCTCAGAA
>CAUUAD010000179.1:0-2984 GCA_963542785.1 Rothia mucilaginosa | reverse complement strand
GCCATTGGAGCCAACCAGCTCTCAGACTCGATGAGCTATATCACCACGCCCATCATTATTTTGGCACTGACCGGCTCCCCCGAAGCCGCGAGTATCACCCTCTTCGTCGCGGGTGTTCTCGCCACCTGCGCCGGAGCGATATCTGGAACATGGGTCGACAGAATCGGCCCCTCAAAGTGCCTGGCACTGTCCTGTATCGGCCAGTCACTGTCCTGGATAGCGATTCTTCTCTACCTCGTTTTCAACGTCACCAACATTTACGTTTTGGTGATCACGATTTCTCTCGCCGCCATCATTTCCACCTTCGACTACCCGAGCGAGCAGTCCATCATCACCCGCGTAGTCCCCAAGGAACACCTGGGGTACGCCTCCGGTATGGGCGAGACGCGCGAGTCCACCGCTAATCTGCTGGGCGGCCCGGTCGCCGGCATCATTATCGGCTTCTCGACCGTGCTCATGACCGCAGTTCACGCGGTCGTCAACCTGCTGGCATTCATCGTCGCGCCCAAGAGCTACGGCGCTAGTCGGCAGCCCGCAGAAGAGGAGGAAGGCGAGAAAACCAGCTTCTGGCAGGACTCAAAAGCCGGTTTCGAGTACATCCTGAAGAACAAGGTGCTAGTGTCCATTGCGTTCGTTTCAACGCTTGCAAATTTTGGAACGGTCGGCATTCCGCTCACCTTCATCTACTACTACACCCTGGAGGGCGCACACCCGCTCTTCATCGGCATCTTCGCGAGCGCCTTCGGCGTGGGCGTGCTGCTCGGTTCGTTCCTGGTCGGCCCACTGACCGAGAAGTTTGCGCTCGGCCCGCTCGGTATCACCTCCCTGGCCATCATGTCGGCGTGCTACCTGCTGCTGCCGGTGGTTCATTCGATGCTGTGGGCGGTGTGCCTGCTGATTGTGCTGGCGGGTATTGTGCTCCCTTCCTTCAATTCGAGCATCATTGCGTACATTAACGCGTCCACCCCGGAACACATGATCGGTCGCGTGCACTCGGTGCAGGGCATCCCGAACATGGCGCTCACCCCGCTGGCTGTTCTGCTGGCTGGGTTCCTCATTGTTGATTGGGGTATTACGTACACGGCACTGTTCTACGCGGTGTTCATTTTCCTGTCGCTGGTGGTGATGGTATTCCAGAAGCCGTTGCGTCAGCTGCCGCATATCTCGCAGGTAACGAACGCGCAGTAGTTCTGCGATAGCCCTATCTATCAACTCCGCTCAACGCCCCCGAAAGCGAATAATTCAACGTGCACTTGCATGAAAATTATTTTCCTTTCGGGGGTGTTCTACGTCCTTTCAAGGATTTCTGCACACAGTGCACGCTCACGATAATTCCCCTTATCAATGCGCATTTTTAGGGGTTTAAATGTTGCCGGTATTACGGCGAACCTTACGCCGCTTGTTGAAGGTTTTACGGCATAATAGGAAGGTGTTCGTTCTAACCTTTATTCAACGTTCCGCACAGCACTCACTCACTGCACTGTCGGACGAACTCGCAAAGCTCAACCCGCGTGTTGCCTTCGCCCAGACATACCCTGATGAAATTCAGGGCGCCTTCGACCGCGCCAGCGACGCACTCCACGCGGCGCTCATTGCCGCGCGCGATAACGGCTTCTGGGTCGGCATCGGAATCGGCGAGCTCAACATCCCCCGATTCGCAGGCGCACTCGGCGCCGTCAGCACCACCGACTGCACCGGCGACGCCCTCGAATTCTCACGCCTCGCCGTCGAAGAAGCACAAGGAGGCGCACCCGTACGCTGCATCAGCGTCAGCGCCGACAACCGCCACCTCTCCGACCTCGCCGCAGGCTCCGCACGCCTGCTCTACCGCGTATGCGCCGACCGCACCGACGCCGAATGGCGCGTGGTAAACCTGCTCGTACCCGGCGTGCGCGGCCAGCAGAAAGCAGCCGCAACCGCACTCGGCATCACCACCCAGGCGGTCAGCCGCACCCTCGTCCGCTCCCTCTGGCATGAGGAGCAGGCGGCACGCGGTGCGCTCATCGAGCTGCTGACTCGTATTGACCGTTCGCGCCGCCGCGCCACCTAAACGCCGCCGCGCATCCCTCATTCTTTCGCGCTTGCCCACCTATAGTGCCTACCAGCCTTTCGTGCCTGCCAGCGCGGAACCGAACACCTGATCCCGCCCGTGATGGTCACCCCCTGCCAGGGGTGAACCGTCCGGGCGGGACGCTCTTTAAGCCCGCGCTGAATACCCTGCAACTCGGCGGGCAAAACCAGAGAAAAGGTAGACTTATCTTTATGCCTCTTTCAGAACTTTCCGTCAGCACCCAGAACTACCTCAAGGAAATCTGGAGCCTCGAAGAATGGACCAAAACCCCTGCCACCGCATCCGCCCTGGCAGAACGCATGGGTCTGCGCATTTCTTCGGTATCTGACGGCCTCAAGCGCCTCGCCGCCGCCGATTTGATCGAGCATCAGCCCTACGGCGCTATTGAGCTCACTGAAACCGGCCGCTCCTACGCGCTGGCGATGATTCGCCGCCACCGCCTCATTGAGACGTTCCTCGTGGAGACGCTCGGCTACACCTGGGACCGTGTGCACGACGAGGCGGAGGTCCTGGAGCACGCGGTATCCGACTTCATGGTGGACCGCATCGACACCCTGCTGGGGCACCCGACCCGCGACCCGCACGGCGACCCGATCCCAGACTCTTCGGGGCATATTAGTTTTCCGCAGACCGTGCCGCTGAGCCAGTGCGAACCCGGCGAAACGGTCGTGCTCGAACGCATTAACGATGACGACCCGCGCCTGCTGCGTTACCTGCAGGGCCACGGTTTTGTGCCCGGCGTGCGCCTGCACATTGAGGAGGGTGCGCCCTTCTCGGAGGCGGTGAACGTGAGCGTGGTCGGTGCCGGTTCCGGCAACCTGCACGAGACGGACGCAGCCGGTGCGGTGAAGCCCGGCGGCACCATTATTCCGTTGGGTGCGGAGGCGACCGCCTCCCTGTTCGTATCCCGCAC
>CAUUAD010000178.1:0-2986 GCA_963542785.1 Rothia mucilaginosa | reverse complement strand
AACTCTGCCGGGGTGAACTCTTCACGCTCATCTTCGGGGCTGTTCAGGAAATACTGCTCGACCCATGCATCGGCGCCAGCGAAGTGTGCCATAGCCTTGTCAGTCATTGACAATCTATCCTCCGAATATCGGTATCACTTCACTGTGACGGTGTCTGTGTGGTCTCATGTGCGCGCCGTGGCGCGCGAGCACTTATACCAAGCTTATACCTTCGAGGTGTTTCTGTCAGACATATCGCTCTTGTGGGCGTAGAAATTATTTTTATCTTCTTCCCAACTCCAGCGCGCATTTGGTACGGGTTCAAGAAAGTAGGTGCATCTTACGAGGCGGACACGTACAGTGAAACTATGAGTTTGCGTACTGAATCTTTCCTGATGGGCCTCATTGGTGATGGCATCACCTCTTCCCTGACCCCTCCCATGCATGAGGCGGAAGCGGACGCGCACGGGGTGCGCTACCTGTACCGCCCCGTCGACCTGGACGCCCTGAACCTGGATGGCGCCTCCGCCCCGGCGCTTCTGGATGCGGCGGCACTGCTCGGCTTTAACGCTTTCAACATCACGCACCCGTGCAAGCAGTCGGTCATGGAGCACCTGCACGAGCTTTCGGATGCGGCACGTGCCCTCGGCGCGGTCAATTGCGTGGTGATTGGCGAGGATGGCAGCTTCTACGGCGATAACACGGACTACTCCGGGTTCATTGCGGGATTGAAGCGCGGCCTGCCGCAGGCGGCGGAGAATCCGGCGCGCCTGGAGCACGTGGTGCAGCTGGGCGCTGGCGGTGCCGGTAGCGCCACGGCGTACGCCCTGTGCCGCCTGGGGGTGCGCCACCTGAGTCTCTTTGAGCGTGACGCGGCGAAGGCGCAGGGGCTTGCGGAGCAGCTCGGTGGGCTCTTCCCGCAGACCCGAATCGAGGTGCTGAGCGACGACGAGCGCTTGATTGAAGCTCTACTACAAGCTCAGGGTTTGGTGAACGCAACCCCGGTGGGTATGCACGTGCATCCGGGTATGCCGTTGAGCGAGTCGGCACTGAGCGCCGGGGTGTTGCGTGAGGGCCTGTGGGTTGCAGATGTCATCTATCTGCCGCAACAGACACAGCTGGTGCGCGCGGCGCGTGCCGCCGGGTGCGAGGTGCTGACGGGCGGCTACATGGCGGTGGGTCAGGCGGTGGATGCGTTCCGTCTCTTCACCGGGCTGGAGCCGAACGCTGAGCGTATGGCGGCGCATTTTGAGGCGCTGATTGCGGCTCAGCAGGGGGATTAGAAAGTTAAACACGCAGGTGGGGTTGGATAGGTATCTATCCAGCCCCACCTGTATTTATTCTATATTCGGAATATATTGTTCGGGTTATGCATCCAGTTCCGCAAGGGACTTCTTGTACCCTTCACGAGCCGTCAGCGCACCCAACGCCACGAGCACACACATGGCGACCGTGAACACGGCGGGCAGCACCGCGTTATGCAGGTCGGCACCGGCGAGGCTCGTCGCCACGGCGGGTGCCACGCCTCCAGAAATTGCGAAGCCAATCTGGGTACCCAGCGCCAGGCCGGTCACGCGCACGCGGGTCGGGAACATCTCCGCGTAGAAGGCGGGCCACACGCCGTTCGCCATGGAGTACAGCGCACCGTGCATGAGCACGCCGTAGGCGAAGATACCCACCCAGTTACCCTCGGTAATCGCGCCGAGGTACGGGAACATCACCAGGGAAGAAGCAACCGCACCGGTAATGAACACGGGCTTACGACCAATCCGGTCGGCAAGCATGGCGGCGAGCGGAATCGCAATCAGGCCGAGGGTATTGGAGGCGACCGGCACCAACAGCATGGTGCTGCGGTCAAGGCCGTAACCCTTGGTGGCGAAGGAAAGCGCGAAGGTCGTGAAGACCATATTCACGGTGTTGACCATGGCACACACGGCAATGGTGAGCACGGCGCGCTTGTGGTGCTTAAAGACCAGCATGAGCGGGGATTCGGTGAGCTTTTCGCGCTGCAGGTAGGCGGGCGGCTCGGAGAGGGTGCGGCGAATCAGCCAAGCGGTCACCACCACGAAGGCGGAGAGCCAGAAGGGTACGCGCCAACCCCAGCTGAGCAGGTGCTCATCCGGCAGGGCGGCGAAGGGAATGAACACGGCGGTTGCCAGTAGCGAGCCGAACTGGGTGCCTTGCAGGGTCCAGCTGGTCGTGAAGGCGCGCTGATGCTCGTTGGCGTGCTCCAGGGAGATGGAGATGGAGCTTGCCTGCTCACCGGCGGCGGAGAGGCCCTGAATCATGCGGCAGATGACCAGCAGGGTGGGGGCGAGGATGCCCGCCTCGCTGTAGGTCGGCAGGCAACCGATTGCGAAGGTGGCAAAGCCCATCAGGAAGAGCGTGAGCATCAGGACGAATCGGCGGCCGTAGCGGTCACCGAGGGGTCCAACGATCATGGCGCCGAAGGGACGCACAACGTAGGCGACGCCCACAACCACCATGGACTTGAGGATGCCGATGGCGGCGGTGTCTTCGGGGAAGAAGATGCGGTTGAGCACGATTGCGGCGGCGGTGCCGTAGACGGCGAAGTCGTAGTATTCGAGGGCGGAGCCTATCCAGCTGGCGAGGGCGGCTCGTCGTGGTGATCGGGCGGGCGCGTCGGTGCGTCGGCTCATGGGTGGCTCCTTCGGTGCTATACCCGTTGGGAGGGGCAGGGCCGCGGTGTAGGCGGCCCGTGCGGTCTGTCAATGTGCCCTTCCAGTGTATGGAGCACCCCACCCATTTTCCATAGGGTTACCTAAGTTCCCAGGGTTTGAAGTAGGTAGAAACACGGAGACCGAGTGAATAATAAAGAAATTTGTAATTTCAAAAACACGCGACAGGACTTTCGCATCCCAACCCACGTAAAGTGAATATCACCTCGGCAGGAGTGTGCCTACCGAGCAGTCACGCCGACCAAGATAAAGCTGGTCGGCGTTTTTAGTGTCCAATTCATTTGCGGTAGCCCCGAACTATGGACTTC
>CAUUAD010000177.1:0-3012 GCA_963542785.1 Rothia mucilaginosa | reverse complement strand
GCATTATGCACCCGGCTCTGCTGGACAAGGAACTCTTCAACACTGGTTTCGTCGACAAGCCGCACCCCGAGTACTGGGTTGGTCCCTTCACCATTGCTGAGGGCGGCTGGAACTCCGCCGAGAAGACTCTGACCCTGACCCGCAACGAGAAGTGGTGGGGTGAGAAGCCCGTTCTGGAGCGCATCGTCTTCCGTCAGATGGATACCGCTGCTGAGCGCGCAGCGTTCAAGAACGATGAGCTTGATGCGATTGGTGCTACCACCGCTTCTGCGTACAAGGAGCTCAAGGATGTTGCTAACACCGAGATTCGCCGAGGCGCTCGCCTGTTCTCCGGTGGCGTGACCATGAACCCCGCCCGTATGCAGGATGTTGCTCTGCGCCGTGCTGTGGTTGTTGGTCTGAACCGCGAGGCTCTCGCCAAGGTTCGTTTCCAGGGTCTGGATTATGAAGAGAAGCTTCCCGGTTCGATGATTCACATGCCCTTCACCGAGTACTACCAGGACAACTACCCGACCCCGAACAATGATGCTGCTGCAGCGTCCAAGATTCTGGAAGATGCAGGCTACACCAAGAACGGTGAGTTCTACGAGAAGGACGGCAAGCAGGCTGCCTTCAAGTTCTCCATCTTCGGTGAGGACCCCACCTCCAAGGCTGTCGGTCAGACCCTGGTTCAGCAGCTGAAGTCCGTAGGCATTAATGCTGAGCTCGACTCGCGTGCTGTTAGCGAGTTCAACAAGACCATGGCCTCCAAGGATTACGACGCAACCTCCTCCGGTTTCGCTCCGACCTCCCCGGATGCTACCGAGGCTACCGAGCAGTTCTATATGCGCCGTAAGCCCGAGGAAGCCGGTTCCGACGAGATCAATGAGATGATTGAGAAGATGAAGCTCATTGCTGACGACAAGGAACGCAACCAGGCTTGCAACGAGATCGAGAAGAAGCACCTGGCTGAGTTCGCAGTGCTGATTCCGCTCATTAACGGCCCCGAGTACAAGTTCGTGAAGAAGGGGCTACGCAACTACGGTGTGTCCCTCTTCCAGGGCACCGGCATTCACTGGGAGAAGGTCGGTTGGGCTAAGTAAGTGCTCACCCCTTCACCTACGAGGTGAATAGCCTAGAGCTATTGAAAGTGTCCACCCGGATGATCCGGGTGGACACTTTTTGTATTTCTGGAGGGGGTGTTTTTGGGCGCTTTTGTATGTAGATGTAGGGGAGTGGCGGTATAGCTATCCGTAAAAATCCGAAAAATTCGCGGAAAAACAGTGTATGCATAGTATGAATATTCAAAAAATACGATAAATATTAAGAAATATTGTGAAAATGCTTGGTTTTTGTCCCGGGGTGCGTTACAGTGGAGTCATACAAAGTTATGCAGTGCTCTGCATAAATAATCATCACTTCGGGAATACGGGATACACCCGCCCGCACAAGACAGAAGGAAACCACTCCCATGACCGCCAAGACCGCATACACCGCGAGTAGCCACGAAGCGACCAAGAGCAGCTTCAGCCGCCGCGCCCTCATTGGCGGCACCGCGGCTCTGGGAGCTGTAGGCCTGCTCAGTGCCTGCGGTAGCGGCAGTGCAAGCTCTGAAAAGACCAAGGCTGCCGGCGCCGGCGCTAATATCGAAGACCTCTACAACATCAATGCTCAGGACGTCGCCAGCCTGAAGAAGGGCGGCACCCTGCGCCTGCCCGCCGGCTCCATCGGCCCGAACTTCAACTTCTACACCCAGAGCGGTAACACCAGCGATAACGTCAACGTTATGAGCACCATCAGCCAGGCTGGTATGTGGAACCTAGACTTTGACGGTACCTACAAGCTGAACACCGACTTTGCTGTCTCCTTTGAGCACAGCAAGAAGGACGACAAGATCCAGGTTGCCGTCAAGCTCAATCCCAATGCTGTCTTCAACGATGGCACCCCCATCACCTACAAGGCGCTCCAGTCCACCTGGAACATCTTCAAGAGCCTGGATAATGGCTACAACATTGTCACCAGCGGCATCTACGAATTCGTTGAATCTGTAGAAAAGGGCGAAGACGACTACAGCGCAACCGTCACCTTCTCCAAGCCCTACTACCCGCTGCAGAGCCTCTTCTCTGAGATTCTGCACCCCGCCCTGGAAGACACCGAGCTCTTCAATAATGGCTTCGTGGATGCGCCTCACCCCGAGTACTGGGCTGGCCCCTTCACCCTGGCGGATAAGGGTTGGGACTCCACCGCGAAGACCTTCAGCGTTGTACCCAACGACAAGTGGTGGGGCACCAAGCCCCTGCTGGACAAGATCGTCTTTACTCAGATGGAGTCCAGCGCTGCGCGTGCCGCGTTCAAGAACGATGAAATTGACGCTATTGGCGCAAGCACCTCCTCCACCTATGCCGAGGTGAAGAACATTGCCGGTGCCGAACTGCGTAAGGGTACCCGCCTCTACGCTGGCGGTCTGGATATTAACCCCCGCCGCGTTAAGGACGCCGCACTGCGCCGGGCTATCTTCGCCGGCACCAACCGTGAGGCGCTGGCAAATATTCAGTTCCAGGGTCTGCCCTACGAGGAAACCATGCCCGGTTCGATGATTCACATGCCTTTCTCGCCCTACTACCAGGATTCTTTCCCGACCCCGAATAACAGTGTTTCGGAGGCGCAGAAGATTCTGGAAGCTGCCGGCTACACCAAGAACGGCGACTACTACGAGAAGGACGGCACGAAGGCTGGTTGCGCTGTGGTGGTCTTTGGTGACGACCCGACCACTAAGGGTAAGGCTCAGACCTTCACTCAGCAGATGAAGGATATCGGCATCGAGATCCGAATTGACCAGCACGCCGATAGTGAGTTCGCCACCATTCTGGGCAACTGGGACTACGATATTTCCTTCAGTGGCTACTCGGTCTCTGCTGACGCAACCGAAGCTACCAAGCAGTTCTACTACTCTGAGAACAATGAAGGTATCGGTAGCGAGGAGATTGACGCTCTGATTGATGCCATGACTCTCATGGAAGACGACAAGGAACG
>CAUUAD010000176.1:0-3037 GCA_963542785.1 Rothia mucilaginosa | reverse complement strand
AAAATTACGCCGAGAGAGTCCAAAACTCAGGTTAACCTCACAAAAACGCTGGTTCGGGGCGCTAAAGCTCATGCTCTCGCGTAGGATGGATACGTACTGTATCTACGATTCCACACCTTCTGGTACGCTCAACCCTCGCGGTGAGCGGCACGGGTGCGGATGTGAAAGTGAGACCATGGATCTTAACTTCCTCATCAACGTCATCATGACGATTGTCTTCTTTGCTGCAATTTTTTGGATTTTTACTTCCGCTAAGAAGAACCAGCAGAAGCAGCTTGAGGCGCTGCAGGCAATGCGACGTGCGCTCGTCCCCGGTGATCAGGTGATGACTGCTTCCGGCGTCTACGGCACCGTTGTCAGCACTGACTTTGAGAACAACAAGCTGCAGCTTCAGATTGCAGAGGGCGTTGTGATTACTGCGTCCATGAACGCGATCCTGAACCTTGTTGAGGATGAAGCCCCCGCAGCGCCCCTGACCGAGGACGCGTACGAGGCTACCGCATCCGAAGCTCCCGCTTCCGATACCTCTTCTGATACTGCTAAGTAATTCAGCGCGTATGAGCCCGGCGCCCAGTGAGCGGCGTCGGGTTTTCGCGTTACGGAATCTGTAGAACACTCAATACTATTCACACGAAGAAGGAACATTATGGCTAAGCGTTCACCGCTTGCAGCCGCGCGAGGGGCGCTCCTCTCGATGGTCCTGCTCATGGTTGTTATGGCTGCCGGTATTTTCGGCACCACCTACGCGGGAGGTTCTTGGGCACCGAAGCTCGCCCTGGACCTTTCGGGTGGTACTCAGATGATTCTTTCTCCGAAGGTTAACGGCTCTTCGGATGAGAACGTCACCCAGGAGCAGTTGAACCAGGCGGTTGAGATTATTCGTCAGCGCGTTGATGGTGCCGGCGTTTCGGAGGCGGAGGTTACGACCTCTTTCGGCTCGGGTAATAACGTGGTTGTTTCGGTTCCCGGAACGATTAGCGCTGAGACTCGTCAGCTGATTCAGGCGTCTGCAAATATGACGTTCCGCCCGGTGCTGCTGTCTGGTGCCGGTACTGCGGTGGCTGAGGATGCCCGCACTGCGGACGATAAGCTACCCAAGCCCTCCGCGGAGCCGACTGACGGCTCTGACCGTAACTGGATTACTGCGGACCTGTACAAGCAGTACGAGGCGAAGGACTGCACCGCGGCACGTAATGAGGATGCCGATAGTGCCGACCCGACTAAGCCGATGGTGGCGTGTTCCACTGACGGTCAGGAGAAGTACATTCTGGGTCCTGTGGAGCTGAGCGGTAGCGATATTTCTACTGCAAGCCACTCGCAGGAGACGAGCGGCCAGGGCGTGACTACGGGCCGTTGGGCTGTGAACATTCAGTTCAATGATGCTGCCCGTGAGAAGTTCCAGAACATTACTTCTCGCCTGAACGCGATTCGTGCACAGAACGCAAATGATCCGCGTGCCCGCTTCGCGATTCTGCTGGACGGCAAGGTGCTGTCCTCCCCGGTGTCGCAGGCAGTGATTTCTGACGGTAAGCCGCAGATTACCGGTAACTTCACTGAGCAGGAGGCGAAGGCTCTCGCCGATCAGCTCAAGTACGGTGCCCTGCCGATTAGCTTCACGATCCAGTCGGAGCAGCAGATTTCTGCGACCCTGGGTTCGGAGCAGTTGCGTGTGGGTCTGCTGACCGGCCTGATTGGTCTGCTGCTGGTGTTCGTGTACTCGCTGTTCCAGTACCGTCTGCTGGGCTTTGTCACGATGATGTCGCTGATTGTTGCGGGCATCATCTCGTATGAGGCGATTGCGCTGCTGGGTTGGGCGTTGAACTACCGCCTGTCCCTGGCTGGTGTGGCGGGTCTGATTGTGGCGATTGGTGCTACGGCTGACTCGTTCATCGTCTACTTCGAGCGTATCCGTGATGAGATCCGTGCGGGCCGCACGATCCCGTCGGCGGTGAACCACGGTTGGCAGCGTGCATCCCGCACTATTCTGGCGTCGAAGGCTGTGAACCTGCTGGCTGCTGTGGTGCTGTACGTGGTGTCGGTTGGTTCGGTGAAGGGCTTCGCGTTCACCCTTGGTTTGACTGCGATTGCTGACCTTGTGGTCGTGTACCTGTTCACCCACCCGATGCTGACTCTGCTGGCGAATACCCGCTACTTTGGTGAGGGTCACCGCCACTCGGGCTTGTCGCCTGAGTCGCTGGGCGCTACGCCGCTGTACCGTGGTGCCGGTCGCCTCCGCAGCCCGGAGGAGAAGCAGCTGAGCATTGCTGAGCGTCGCCGTGCAGAGCGTGCCGCCGCTGAGGCTGACGAGTCTGCTTCTGATGAGAAGAAGGAGAGCTAAGCATGGCTACCGATGTGAAACCTAATGCTTTTGCCCGCTTCGGTAATGACCTGCATTCGGGTGCCCGCTCGTACCCCTTTGTGGGTAAGCGCCGCCTGTGGCTGCTGTTGGCTACTGTGCTGATGGCGGTTTCGGTTCTGATTCCGGCTGTTGGTGGCGGCTTTAACCTGGGTATTGATTTCCGTGGTGGTTCGGAGTTCGTGGTCTCGAAGACCGCGCACGTTGATACTGCTACGGGTGAGCGCATTATTCACGAGAAGGCGAAGGACGCTTCGGATGTTCGCGTGACCAATATTGCGCCGGGTACGATTCGTGCCCAGATGAGCAAGCTCAGCGATGATGAGACTCTGCAGGTGAAGGCGGCTCTGCAGGAGGGTTACGGCGTCTCTGAGAATGACGTGACCTCTTCGTTTGTGGGCCCGACCTGGGGTGCGGATGTGACCCGTCAGGCGTTCTGGGGTCTGGTCGCGTTTGTGGTGCTTGCGCTGATTGGTATGGCGTTCTACTTCCGCACCTGGAAGATGTCGCTGGCGTCTATTGCGGGCCTGTTCTTCACCGTGGTGGTGACGGTTGGCCTGTACGCCGCGTTCGGCTTTGAGATTACTCCGAGTGCGATTATTGGTTTCTTGACGATTCTGAGCTACTCGCTGTACGACTCGGTGGTGGTGTTCGATAAGATCCGTGAGAACACCGAGGATG
>CAUUAD010000175.1:0-3088 GCA_963542785.1 Rothia mucilaginosa | reverse complement strand
CGGCGCGCATCCACATAATCACGGATATAACGGCGCTGCGAACCACGGTCCACGGCGGGCAGGTAACGCTGATCGCCACCCATCAACGCATCATTCTGACGCTCACGAGCCTTCGCCATCGCCTCACGTTCACGAGCCTTCGCCTCCTTACGGTCATTAACAACCAGAGGCTGACGACGAGCCGCCTGCTGCTCCTTACGCGAAGGAGTAGGACGGCCCTTCTTCGGGGTGAACTTCGGATTAACCGGAGCCTGAGGCTCCTCTACAACCTGCGGCTGAACAGCTTCCGCTTCAGCCTTCTCTTTCTTACGACCAAACACCCTCCCATCATACCCGAACGGCACACACCAAACCCGCCCCCACAAGCCCACACCAGCAACTGAAACAACCCCAACCACCCGGCGGCGGCGGGTAAGGTAGGGGTAAGGTAGAAACATGACTACTGAATTCACCCACTACAGCGCCCTGAGCGACGCCGTCACCAAAAACTTCGAAGCAACCCTGCAGACCCTCACCGAGCTCGTCGCCATCCCCTCCATCGCCTGGGAATCGCACGACCTCACCCAGGTAGACCGTAGCGCCGAGGCAGTCGCCGCGCTCGCAACCAAGGCAGGCTTCGACAACGTACGCATCGAACGCGCCACCTACACCACCGCAGACGGCACCGAAAAGCAGGGCATGCCCGCCGTCATCGCCTCCCGCCCCGCCGCAGAAGGCTACCCGACCATCCTGCTCTACGCCCACCACGACGTACAGCCCGCCGGCAACCTCGACCTGTGGGACACCGAACCCTTCGTCGCAACCCGCAAGGGCGACCGCCTCTACGGCCGCGGCGCAGCAGACGACAAGGCAGGCATCCTCGTGCACCTCGCCGCGCTCGCAGCCCTCAACGAAACTCTCGGCGAGGACTTCAAACTCGGCGTGAAGCTCTTCATCGAAGGTGAAGAAGAGGCAGGCTCGCCCTCCTTCGTCTCCTTCCTCAACACCTACCGTGAGGAACTGTCCGCCGACTACATCGTGGTCGCAGACTCCGCCAACTGGCGCGCCGGCGTACCCGCACTGACCACCAGCCTGCGCGGCGTCGCATCCGGCGACATCGAAGTGCGCGTCGGCAGCCACGCCATCCACTCCGGCATGTTCGGCGGCCCCATGCTCGACGCCCACACCCTCATGGCGCAGCTACTCGCCACCCTGCACGACGCCACCGGCGCCGTAGCCGTCGAAGGCCTACACCGCGCCCCCGAACCCGAACTCGAATACGCCGAAGCAGACTTCCGCAACGACTCCGGAATCCTCGACACCGTACCCCTGGCAGGCACCGGTAGCGTCGCCTCCCGCCTGTGGACCCAGCCGGCAATCTCCGTCATCGGCATGGACATCCCCTCCATCGCAACCTCCTCCAACACCCTCGCCGTCGTATCCCGCGCACGCATCAGCACCCGCCTAGCACCCGGCGACAACCCCGAAAACGCACACCGCGCACTCGCCGAACACATCAAGGCACACGCACCCCACGGCGCACAGGCGAACTACACCGCCGTTGACTCCGGCATGCCCTTCGCCACCGAAGTCGACGCAGACGGCGCACAGACCGCCCTCGACGCAATGCGCGCCGCATGGGACGTCGAACCCGTACAGACCGGCATGGGCGGCTCCATCCCGTTCATCTCCGACCTGAAGGACGTCTTCCCGCAGGCACAAATCCTCGTCACCGGCGTAGAAGACCCCGACACCCGCGCACACAGCGCCAACGAGTCCCTCTACATCCCGGACTTCAAGAACGCAATCCTCGCGGAGGCGCTACTGCTCAGCGCACTCGGCGCTCGCTAAACGCGCTCGCTGACCAGCACCCACTCGGCTAGAAAGCTTCAAGAAGCGCGGGGGAGAAACATCCACAAAAAGTGGGGGAGAAGGGTCACAAACCCCAACCCCCACTTTTTCGGTATCCTAGAAGCAGAATTACATGTCAAGCCCCCACACCAAAACTCACGCCCCCGGCGAACTATGCACACCCTAGGTTGTGCATCAAACACTCGGGCGCGTATCGTGAAGGATAAAACGCCCGCACGCACCACACGCGGCGCACACGGGCAACCAACCAAACAAAAGGACAACACCAATGAGTGAAACCACCATCGAACTGCCGACCCACGGCGTCAACCTCACCGAAGTAGCACAGACCAAGGTCCACACCCTCCTCGAACAGGAAGGCCGCACCGACCTGCGCCTGCGCATCGCCGTCCAGCCCGGCGGCTGCTCCGGCCTCATCTACCAGCTCTACTTCGACGAGCGTGTCCTCGACGGCGACGCAGTCCGCAACTTCGACGGCGTAGAAGTTATCGTCGACAAGATGAGCGCACCCTACCTCGACGGCTCCACCATCGACTTCGAAGACACCATCGAAAAGCAGGGCTTCTCCATCGACAACCCCAACGCAGCAGGCTCCTGCGCATGCGGTGACTCCTTCCACTAAACCGAAGGCACCCACCACTAAAGCGCAACACGCCTAACAAACCCCCGTCTCGCATACTGCACCCAACCATGCAGATACGCGGCGGGGGTTTTACACTTAACACATGACTACGCACGAAATCACCTGGAAATACATCCTCAACCAGCTCGTCAAACACCAAAACCTCACCGACACCGAAGTCGCCTGGGCAATGGACCAAATCATGACCGGTCAAACCGAACAGCCGATCCTCGCATCCTTCCTCACCGCCCTCCACTCCAAAGGCGAAACCCCCGAAGAACTCGGCGCACTCGCAGCCGGCATGATCGCCAAAGCCGAAACCGTCGACATCGACCCCCACGCCGTAGACATCGTCGGCACCGGCGGCGACCAGCAAAACACCGTCAACATCTCCACCATGGCAGCCCTCGTCATCGCAGGCACCGGCGCCACCGTCGTCAAACACGGCAACCGCGCCTCCACCTCCAAATCCGGCTCCGCAGACGTCCTCGAAGCCCTCGGAATCCGCCTCGACATGCCCATTCCCGCAGTCGCCGAATGCGCTCGCGAGACCGGCATCACGTTCCTGTTTGCGATGACCTTCCACCCGGCAATGCGCCACGTGGGCCCGACCCG
>CAUUAD010000174.1:0-3101 GCA_963542785.1 Rothia mucilaginosa | reverse complement strand
GGCGTTGTGTGCTGCTTTAGCGGCGGGCAAAACGCTCAAGTTTGGAGGTGAGGGGTGCCAGTAGTGCGTTGGCTTCCTTGACGCGGAAGATTTGTATACCGGCGAGGTATGCGAGGCCCATGACGGTGCCGCATACGGCGAGGGTGATGATTGCGGTGAGCTTGGATGCCCATGCGAATCCGTCGAGCTGGTAGCCGCCGAGCAGCCAGAGTGCAATGGCTGCGATGCCGCCTGCGAAGAGGGAGGCGAGGGTGGTGCGGGCGTAGGTGCTGATGATGCCGCGCTGACCGTAGTAGCCGAGGCGGCGGCGGACCATGTGGTGGCTGATGAACAGGATCAGGATGTTGTGCACCGGGTAGATGAAGGCAAGCATGTACACGGTGTACTGTGCGTCGAGCAGGGATGCTGCGAAGCTCATGATGACCATGATGATGGCGGAGTACACCTGGATGCGGAAGGGGGTGCGTGCGTCTTCGCGGGCGTAGAGCACGCGGCTGTAGAGGTAGTTGATGGTGAGGGTGGGGGTGCCGAGCGCGGTGATGACGATGAGCTTGGCGATGATGGTTGCTGCTATGGGGTCGCCGCCGCTGAAGAGTACGGCGATGGGGCCTGCGAGTACCATGAGCGCGACCATGCAGAAGACGGTGGCTACGGCTGCGTTGCGCAGGCCGTGGGAGAGTGCGTAGATGACGCTGTCGCTGTCGTCGGCGATGGCGGAGGCACTCATGCGGTTGAAGAGCACGGTGGCGATGGAGATGCCGATGACGCCGTGCGGGAGCATGTACAGCATGGAGGCGTAGTTGAGTGCCTGCAGGCCGGGGATTTGGATGCCGAGGGCGGCATAGTGTTCGCGCTGACCGACGATGCCTGCGGCGACCTTGGTCATGTAGAGGAACGCGAGGTTGGAGATGATGCCGGAGGCGAGGGTCCAGGCGGCGAGCTTGGAGGCTGCGCGCAGGCCGATGCCTCGCCATGCGAAGTCGGGCTTGAGGCGCAGGCCGAGCTTGCGTAGGGGGATGAACAGGACGAGTGCCTGCATCATGACGCCGAAGGTGGAGGATCCTGCGAGCACGAGGGTCTGTGCGTTGGTCCAGCTTGCTACGGTGTGGATGGGGTTGGGGTTGGGGGTCTGTGCGCCGAAGAGGAAGATGAAGAGGAACAGCGACAGGATGGTGATGACGTTGTTGAGTACGGGCGACCACATGTAGGCGCCGAATGCGTCTTTGGCGTTGAGGACCTGTCCGATGACGGTGTAGAGGCCGTAGAAGAAGATTTGGGGTAGGCACCAGAGGGAGAAGATGAAGCCGAGCTGTCGTTGTTCGGGGCTCCATCCTGAGCCCATGATGCTGATGATGGGCCAGGCGCAGGCGACGGTGATGAGGGTGATGAGGCCGATTGCGGTGACGGTGAGGGTGACGAGTTTGGAGATGTATTGTGCGCCGCCGTCTTGTGCTTTTGCCGCCTTAATGATTTGCGGTACGAGGACTGCGTTGAAGACGCCGCCTGCTACGAGGACGTAGATGAGGTTGGGTAGGGTGTTGGCGGTTTCGAAGACGTCGCCGACGGTTGAGAGTGAGCCGATGGCTACGGTGAGCAGGATGGTCTTGACGAATCCGAGGATGCGCGAGACGAGGGTGCCTGCTGCCATGATTGCGCTTGAGCGGGCGTCGTTACGTGCCACGTATGTCTCTCCTGTTTCGGCGGGTGATTGCTTCTTTTAGTTTTTGGGGCTCTATTTAACGGGTGTTTAGAGCTGGGTGGTGATGTATTCGCGCGCGCTACGGGCGATGTGTTGTTCGTTGGCGAATGAGAGGCGGGTGGGGAGCTCTTCGAGGGGGACCCAGGCGACGTCGATTGCTTCGTGGTCGGGGTCGTTGTCGATGCTGAGTTCGCCGCCGGTTGCTGCGAAGAGGTAGTGGTGCACGGTTTTGTGGATGCGCGTGCCATTGGAGGTGAACCAGTAGGCGATGGTGCCGAGGGAGGCTACGGGGTAGCCGGTGATTCCGGTTTCTTCGCTGATTTCGCGTTGTGCGGCTTCGACGGTGGTTTCGCCATGTTCGATGTGGCCTTTGGGCAGGCACCATTCGCGTTGTCCGTTGCGGTTGATGCGGGCGATGATGGCTACGGGTAGCTGTTCGGGGCGGTCGAAGTCGATGATGAGCCCGCCTGCGGAGACTTCTTCGGGGGCGGGTACCGCTCGCGCGGGCGCGGTGAAGCGCGTTTTGGGTGCGCGGGGTACGGGAATGCTCATGGTTCTACCTTAACCGATAGGCTGAGGTTTTGGTGCCTCGGTTTGGGGTGAGATAGCTGTCTCTTTGGTGGGGGTGTTGTGGGTGTGGGGTGGGCGCGTGGGTGGTTTTTCTGGCACGATTAAAGGATTATGTCGCTGATTATTGATGTTGTGTCGAAGTACCCGGATGCCGCCGAGCTGGGAGAACTGTACCGTGCGGCGGGTTTTGAGCTGTACTTGGTGGGCGGTATTGTCCGCGACAATCTGCTGGATGATGGCGGCCATTTCACTGATTTTGATTTGACGACGGATGCTACTCCGGAGCAGAGCGAGCAGATTCTGCGTGGGTGGGGTGAGCATACGTGGGATATCGGCAAGGAGTACGGCACGATTAGTGCGCGTAAGAATGGCGTGGTGTATGAGGTGACCACGTACCGTGCTGAGGTGTATGTTTCGGATTCGCGTAAGCCGACGGTTGAGTTTGGCACGGATTTGAGCGCCGATTTGGTGCGTCGTGATTTCACGATTAATGCGATGGCGGCGGCTTTGCCCAGTGGTGAGGTTGTTGATCTGTTTGGCGGCGTTGAGGATTTGCGTGCGGGTGTTTTGCGTACTCCGCGCTCGCCGGAGGAGTCTTTTTCTGAGGATCCGCTGCGTATGATGCGTGCGGCTCGTTTTGCTGCGCGTTTTAATCTTGAGGTTGCCCCGGAGGTTTTCGAGGCGATGCGTGAGATGGCTGGCCGTATTGAGATTATTTCGGCTGAGCGCGTGCGTGATGAGCTGGTGAAGCTGATTGAGGCGGATTATCCGCGGGTTGGTTTGAACCTGCTGGTGGATACGGGTCTGGCGGATTATGTGTTGCCGGAGCTTC
>CAUUAD010000173.1:0-3143 GCA_963542785.1 Rothia mucilaginosa | reverse complement strand
AAAGAAATGGCAGAATCATTCCGAATCCGGAACGATTCTGCCATTCTTCGTTTTCGCTAGCTTCTGTCTTTTAGAAGCTTTTCAAGATAGTTCTCTAAACGAGAGGCTACCTCCAGCTCATGGTCAGAAATAATGCCGGTATATTCGTGAACTGACCTGGAGACACCATCATGAAGGCGATATATCTGTTTTCCAGAAAGCGTCGGGATATCTCGACGTTCTTGAGAATTAAGAACTGAAGACAAAAGAATAATGTCTCGGAAATGCCGACTTTTATCGGAATCTCCATTGTTGAGCAGAGCCGATACCTTCTCATAAAGAGCGCCCAAGCCATCAGGAACATTGACTGTAAATTGGCGGTCAGCGCAGAGTACAGATGCTTTACGGGTACGCTCAAGCCCAAACTGGGCACCACGAGTCTCGAGCAGGCGACCAAACCCTGGATACTCATAGGTGCGAGCGGACTCCGACTGTCCCGAAGGGACGAGGATATCTATCTGAGCTTCGCCGCGAACCCACCGGTGATTTTGACCTGATGCGTTGAATCCGGCAATTGAAAATCCGGCATTGTTAAGAGCCTCATGGAATTGGTGAATATGCGCTCTTGACGCACGAATATCAAGAATAACGTCGATATCGTGAGTGGAGCGAGAACCCGCGTAGCTTCGTTCTGCAGCCAACAAACGCATCATACTTCCGCCAGCCAGGGACCATCCTTGCGGCATAATCTCTGAGATATCAGCCAGACCAAGCCAAGAGGCGCGCTCTGCCCCAATAGCAGGAATCAAAATAGGGGATGCGGTCATGACTAAGACGCTTTCTTGAAAACAGAATCGTGAAGAAGGCGTTCTGCCTCAGCGGAGCTTCGCGGATCCCCCAAATCTAGAAGATCTACCGCTACATGCAGGGGCAGAATATGGGGCGGCTCATCGCATTCACGCAAGATGACATTCGCTGAATCTGCGGAAGCTGGAAGCAGGTTGTAGAGAAAAATGATGTTCTCCAAATCCTGGCTTGAAACATATGCATCAACCATTGATCCGTACACCTGCGAGATATCGCTACTAATGCCAGTAAGCGATAATGCAGGGTCTTCCAAAATTGCTGGAATCTCAGCGGGAGAAGCCTGCAGATGATGTACCTTCAGCCCGCGGCGGGCTCGGTATCGCTCAATAGACGCTGGTCCTTGCATCTGAATTGCTGAGGCTCGTTCTTTTGCCCTGCGGCGTTCTTCAGCAGATAGAACAGATGACTGGCCATCGCAGTAACGCGCCAAAGCGTTGAATGCATCGAAGGAAATAGGGCGGCCAGCATTACTGCGATGCGCAGCGGGAAGAGCGTCGACAACCCAGCGGCTTCCCAATTTACGTCCTTGGAGCATTCCGCGTTCTAGGCGGGCGCGCACGCTTCGCTCCGAAACGTGAGCTTCTTGGGCATATTCTTGAACGGACATCATGGCAGAATCATACCGGAAACGGAATGATTCTGCCATGAATTTTCGTCTGCACCCAGGCACGATAAGGAACATGCAAGAGCGAACCAGATACACAAAAGGCAGGTCCTTCGACAGCTTGAAAACTTACATTCTCAGCCGCCTCAGGAACCTGCCCTCAGCAAATATGTAGACTGTTGGACTTAGCTAGTCCAGCCGTTAATGATGCCCATACCGAAGTAGATCACGAACACCGCGGAGACCAGGTACATCAGCCAGTGCACGTCCTTGCCGCGGCCCTGCACCAGACGAATGAAAGTGTAGGACACGAAGCCGGCACCAATACCGTTCGCAATCGAGTACGACAGCGGCATGAAAATAATGGTCAAGAACGCCGGAATACCCAGACCCCAGTCGGTCCAGTCAATGTTCACGGCCTGGCGGATCATCAGGAAGCCGACCACGACCAGCGCCGGAGCAACCGCCTCGAAGGGAACGATGGTGACCAGCGGCGAGATGAAAATCGCCAGCAGGAACAGCACACCGGTCACAATGTTCGCAAAACCGGTGCGTGCGCCCGCACCAATACCGGTAGCGGACTCCACGAAAATCTGGTTCGCCGAACCGGACGCGCCACCACCAACAACGGAACCGAAAGCGTCCACGAGCAGGACCTTGTCGATGTCCTCAACCTTGCCGTCCTTCATGGTGCCGGCCTCGGCGGCAAGACCCACCGAAACGCCCATCGCGTCGAAGAACACGGACAGCAGAATGGTGAACACCAGCAGCGAAGCAGCCAGCGGGCCGATGTGGGAGAACGCGCCGAACAGGTCAGCGGAACCGATGAGGGAGAAGTTCGGGGTGGTGAACTCCATGTCCGCCAGGGAAGGCACGTTCAGGGACCAGCCGGTCGCCGCCTCCTTCACGGAACCGGAGGGGACAACCGCCTCCAGAATCAGGGACAGCGCGGTGGAGGCGAGCACGCCCCACAGGATCGCACCCTTCACGTTACGGATGAACAGGGCGATGGTGAAGAACAAGCCGAAGAGGAAGACGAGGGTGGGCCAGCCGAGCAGGTGACCGCCCGCGCCGAGGCTCACCGGAACGGTGGTGCCAGCTGCGTCAGGCATGCGGCGGATAATGCCGGAGTCGACCAGACCGATAAAGGAAATAAAGAAGCCGATACCGACCACAATCGCGGTCTTGAGCGACTCGGGGACCGCCTCAAACACCGCGGTACGGAAGCCGGTGAGCACCAGAACGGTCATGATCAGACCGGCAAGAACGACCAGGCCCATGATGTCTGCCCAGGTCAGGTTCGGGGTGGTGGCAATGGTGGAGGCGAGAAGCGCGTTCACGCCCAGGCCAGCCGCCATGGCGAAGGGCTGCTTGGCGATAACACCC
The DNA here is from genome assembly GCA_963542785.1 of Rothia mucilaginosa. Lineage (GTDB taxonomy): Bacteria > Actinomycetota > Actinomycetes > Actinomycetales > Micrococcaceae > Rothia > Rothia mucilaginosa_G. The sequence continues at coordinate 307 of CAUUAD010000173.1, read as the reverse complement.
ATGAGGATGGTCATCACGCCGGCAACCAGCGCGGTCACAGCCGCGACGGGTGCGATACCGAGGGTGCGTTCGGATGCGTCCTTGCCGAGGCCGATGACGAGGGGGTTCAGCACCACGATGTAGCTCATGGCGAAGAATGCGGCGAGGCCGCCGCGGAATTCTGCGGCGATGGAGGAGCCGCGTTCGGAAATCTTGAAGTAGCGGTCGAGTGCGCTGGTGGGCGCTGCCGCCTTCTGGGGTTCAGACATGTGAGGATCCGTTGATGTTGTTCGGTGTGTACTGTTGCGCCGCCGGTTTCGCGGGTGAA
>CAUUAD010000172.1:0-3145 GCA_963542785.1 Rothia mucilaginosa | reverse complement strand
CAGCGTATTGCGCGTCTGCAGCAGCAGGCTCGTGAGATGGGTCAGTACTAAGTCTTTTCTTCGCTGAATCATCCGGGCGCAAATGTGGCGCTGTATGAATATGACCCGGCGTGACGATTGTGACCCGCGATGACGGGTCGGCAGGCAAAAAATCCTCGGGGTGGCTACTGTGGAAGTAGCCACCCCGAGGATTTTTACGTTTCGGCTTCTATTCGCTTCCCTCACCCATCACTGGGGGGTGCATGAGCTTAGCGGTAGTTGACGAACTGCAGGTCAACCTCAAGGTCAGCGGACTTGAGCATTGCAATAACTTCCTGCAGGTCATCGCGGGACTTGGAGGAGACGCGCAGCTCATCACCCTGGATGTTTGCCTTCACGCCCTTGGGGCCCTCTTCGCGGATCATCTTGGAGATCTTCTTCGCCTGATCCTGCGCGATGCCTTCCTTGATGGAGCACTCGATGCGGGTTTCCTTGCCGGATGCGTAGGGCTTGCCGGAGTCTAGGGACTTCAGGGAGATGCCGCGCTTGACCAGCTTGGACTGGAAAACGTCGAGCACTGCCAGGGCGCGCTCTTCGGCGTTTGCCTTAATGAGGATCTTGTCGCCGGAGTAGTCGATTTCTGCACCTACGCCGCGGAAGTCGTAACGCTGGGAGATTTCCTTCTGCGCCTGGTGCAGTGCGTTGGAAACTTCCTGCTTGTCCACCTTGGACACAATGTCGAATGACGATTCGCTAGCCATGGGCTTTCCTTTCGTGAATGAGGTGCTACTGGCACCGGTTAGTACTAGCCTACCGGGTTGGGGCTCTTGTTCACAGCTAACTATCAGAATAACGAGCCTGTTTTACAGGCGTTACTAACCTTAAAAGAGGACAATAGAAATATGACCACTCCTAACCTGTCCACGACGGACCTGCGCACGAGCGAGGAAGCTCGCGACCTACAAACCCTCCTTTTCATCGACCTGCATACCTCTCTGGGTGCTGAGCCCGAGGGTATTCCTGAGGCGGAGCGTCTCAACGAATCTGACCACCACGAGATTCATCTTGATTTGCACGAGGAAGATGCCGAGCCCTCTCCCTTTGACGGTATCGGTATCACTCTGACGGAACCTTCGCTGGTGGCACGTTTCCGTGGCGTTCGCCGTGACCTGGAGCGTGAGATTGCTGGCGACATGTGCACTGTGGAGCAGGCGCGCCGCTATCTGGAGCACCTGGAGATCGTGCTTCTGCTTGAGCAGGATGGCGATACTCCGTCCCGCTCCTTCTAAAGTTGCTGTAGGCGGTAGCTTTATTTACGGCTTTATTCATGAGGGCTTTATTCATGAGGTGAGGGCGCGGGCGTTGCAATAGATATGCGCGATAGATATGGATGCGCGGTGAGCGTGCACCGACGCTCTGATGTGACGAAAAGACGATAAATATAACCAGATATATAACCTTCGTCACAAAACCCTATGTGAAGTGTACAAGTCCCTAAAACTGCTGTAGAGTAGTCTCTGTTCGCTTGAGCGAGCAACTAGCACCTAGCTAGGCGGCAGGTTACCCGAGCGGCCAAAGGGGGCTGACTGTAAATCAGCTGGCACTGCCTACGGGGGTTCGAATCCCTCACCTGCCACAAATAGCCCGGTTACGAAAGTAACCGGGCTTTTGTGTATCTAAAACCAATTTCAGGGTGGATTCCACAGCCGCTTTCCATCCCCAGCGGCTTTCCACCGCGGTGATCTTCCACCGCAACGGTCTTCCACGGTTGCGCCCGTATTTTCTTGGTGCCCGCATTGGGGGCTTTCCTCAGGATGCTGTAGGGGACGACCAAGGGGCTTTGCCTGCCGGGTCGGGCGCGTCCATCATTCGGCTACGAGGGCATTCGCCAGAGTATTCGCGACACGCCCGTGAACCGGCTGAAACAGCCGCAAAAAGTATTTACTATGACCGCAATTTGTCATATCTTTCACATGTTTGAATCCCAGAGCGAACAATTAGCGATTGGGGTCTTGAGGGTGTAGCTTTATCTCATGGCTACTAATGAAATTACTCAGCAGAACCTGACTGCTACCGTCGAGAGCAACGACATCGTCTTCCTGGACTTCTGGGCAGATTGGTGCGGTCCCTGCAAGCAGTTCTCCCCCGTCTACGAGGCGGCTTCGGAGAAGCACAGCGACATTGTTTTCGGCAAGGTCGACACCGAGGACCAGGGCCAGCTCGCTCAGGCAGCAGGCATCACCTCCATCCCCACCATCATGGGCTTCCGTGACGGTATCCTGGTTTACCAGCAGGCTGGCGCACTGCGCGAAGACCAGCTGGAGACCGTAATCGGTTCGATTCGCGAGCTCGACATGGATAAGGTCCGTGCAGAGATTGCAGCAGCAGAGGGCTCTGCAGAGAAGAAGTAAGCTCACCACCACAAAAGAGCTTGAACGGGGCGCACCCGCCGGCACAACCGGCTGGGGCGCCCCGTCCCCTTTTAACCTCGTGAGGGTGCAGGAACGTTAGCGGTCGCGGTGATCCTCAATGCACATGCGCGCCCCGTAGCGCTGCTTTGAGAAGCCCGAAGCGTGCATGAGCCGCACCAGACGTTGCCGATGCGGGCTAAAGGGCGCAAGTAGGGCGAGCATTCCCGCATCATCGGTGCGCTGACCGGTGAACAGCTCACCGACCGCGTGCGCCAGATGGTAGTCGCCCACGCTGATGGCGTCCGGGTGCCCGCACACCCGTTGCAGGGCCTCTGAAATACTCCACGGGCCCACGCCGCGCACAGTGTGCAGACTCCGCGCCAGTAGTGTGACGTCGCCTTCTGCCGCAATGTTTTTTAGAGACTCGGCGGAACGAGCGTAAGCGTACACGGCATCGTAGCGGCTTTTATCAACGCCCGCCCGATGCCAATCCCAGGTAGGAATCGTCGCCAGGGTCCGGGCGCTTGGGTAGACGCGCATCCCTTCCGGCTGATGCCCCAACCCGGTCGAAGGGGCGGGGGAGCCATACTTTCGCAGCACCCAGCCTAAGGTCCTGAACGCTTCGGTCTGGGTGATGCGCTGCTCCACAATGGCGTTGAGCATCTGCCGGTCCAGCTGCCCCGAGGCACTGAGACGGAGCCCCGGATTCTGCCGCCACGCCTGCTGAATACGCGGCGGAAGAGAAGCAAAAGAAG
>CAUUAD010000171.1:0-3158 GCA_963542785.1 Rothia mucilaginosa | reverse complement strand
CTTCCGGCAGTCAGTTTGGCCTGCGAATAACGGCCCGACATGCACATATTCACACCATCACCGACGATAGGAGCGTACCTTCTATGGACTCGACCATCTTTAATCGCCGCACCCTGTTGGGTAGTGGCGCGTTTGTGGGCATTGGTGCCCTGCTTGCGGCGTGTGGCCAGCAGGCAAACAACGAGGCGGCAGCCACCGCCTCCGCCGCGCCGAGCGAGACCGCTTCGGCAGCTGCGGCAGCTTCTGAGTCGCCTTCGGCAAGTGCTACCCCGAAGCCTGTTGTAACTCGTGGGTATTCAGGTAACTCCAAAGCCCCGGATGGCGAGTACCGTAAAGCTGATGAGTACGGCCCTGCTCAGAATGTCCCCAAGCCTCGTAATGAGCCTGCTCAGTACCCCGAGACGGTAGAAGGCCTCTACCGCATGATGAAGGACTGGCTTACCGCCCATAACTACGCTGTTCAGACCGGCGATTGCTCCTACGCATTCAAATACGTTACGGACGAATCTGAAGAATACGGGTTCTACCAGTTCATTGAAGATCTCTATCAGAACGGCGGATGGACTGTTGACGGCCTAGATGCCTATCAACCAGAAGGTCCGCTTATCTACGATGAGGCAAAGAAAAAGTACCGTATGAAGCATCGCCGGTTCTGGAGCACTGTTATGTACGTGGAGTCTAATGGTCACCTTGATATGCAGGCCAATACTGACACCAGTGACGATACTTTCTACTTCCTTTTCACCTACTCTGATGGCTATTGGAAAATTGCCGGAAGTAAAACGGAAGAGGAATTGCAAGAAAAATGAATATATCTCATTATGCGCGAATCTTTACTTGCCTCATATTGGCAGCCACTTTTTCAGTAATTGACAATTCATCCGCATTGAGCGCAGAGTGTACAGCCAAAGATTCTAACGGACATTGTGTAAAGGTTCCTGGTAACTCTAGACAGCGCCAAGGTGGACATGGCTCAAACAACCAAAGAAAACAGGATGATATACCGTCAGATAATAATGATTCTGCAAAGCCAATAGGTGGATCCTACCACAATTGGGCTGATGACATACGTCAAAAATACAGGGTCATGAAAGACAGTGCCGGCGTTGATTACTATGCCCCACTTGATGGAAATAATACGTGCTATACGGAAGATTTCCGTCCTGGAACGCAAAAATACTCAGATTATACGCTAGAAGATGGAATGGCTGTGCAGAGGTTAAAAAGAGGAGGTGGGGTTGAGCTGTCAAAGTTCTGTAATCCTAATGACGCTAAAACCTTCACCTCCAATGACCCTGAACAGCCCAAGGGTCCTTCTCCTGAAGAAATGCTCCAAGAAATTGAGGACCAATTCGCTAAAACCAACATCCAAGCCCCCATACTGAAACAGTCCTACAACCGAGGTACCGGCCTCAGCGAAGACAACCCCAACGTCTACAAGGGCGACCAGATTAACTTCTACGTCGACGCACCCACCGCACGGTGGGAAGGCGACCTCATGATCGGCCACGTAGAGATGGAATCCTACCCCACTCAGATGACCATCCAGTACGGCAACGGTGACGAGGGCAGTTTCTACACCATGGGCAAGCCGGTCAGCAGGGCACGCGGTAAAGAGTCACGCAAGACCGCGACCAGTTATGTGTATCAGCGGTCGGGCAACTTCCACGCCTACGCGACCGTTTCTTACTCAGGTCGTTTCCGTGTGAACGGCGGCGACTGGCAGGCGCTGGATGTCGTGTTGACGAAGGATACTGTTGACCCGCTGCTGGTGCGTGTGTGGTGGGTTGATGTGGGCCGTGTGGCTGGTGACTGCAGCTACGACGACACCAGGTGGGGCTGCAAGAACGATCCCACGATGGGCAAGCCGGATAACCCGAACCCGCGCCTGCGCAAGGCTGATATCCGTACCGGCCAGCGTTGGCATCTGAATGATAGCGGTGATGGGGATACAGAGTATTCGTTGCACCGCGACTGGCCCGATATGTAAGACCTACCCCCTCCCCCGGGTCTTACGCTGAGAAGCCACATGTTCGCCGAGAAGCCACCATTATTGTGGCTTTTCGAAACACATGTGGCTTCTCGGCGCATAAGTGGGTATATGTGCCGGCTTGCTGATCGCACAAACCCACCCCACAGCGGATGGCGACTTCCGTAAAATGGTGTCTATGGCTAAGAAAACTAAAGGTAAGAAGAGCGGCGCAGCAACCGCCGCCGTAGCACTGCTGACCGAGACGAACACCCCCTTCCAGATGCGCGAATACGAGCACGTTGAGGGCGTCACCTCCTTCGGTGAAGAGGCCGCGAAGAACCTCGGCGCCTCCGAGGAGCAGGTGTTCAAGACCCTGCTGATCGTGCACGAGAAGGAGTTCGCAGTCGCGATCGTGCCGGTCTCCGGCAAGTTGAACATTAAGGCTGCAGCCGCTGCCCTGGGTTGGAAGAGCGCCTCCATGTGCGACCCGAAGGTCGCTGAGCGCCGCACCGGCTACGTGGTGGGCGGTATTTCTCCGCTGGGTCAGAAGACACCCTCCCCCACCCTGCTGGATGAGTCTGCGCAGCTTTTTGACACGATCATGGTCTCTGGCGGTAAGCGCGGCCTGGATGTTGAGCTCGCCCCGGATGACCTGCTGAAGCTTACCAACGGCAAGTACGCTGACATCCGCGCGTAGCGGGAATAACCCGCCCGGCCGCGGCGTTATGTGAGCCGTAAGAGCCTGGGCATGAGAGCAAATTGAAGGAGTCATGATGGGCAATTCGCTACCCGGCGTGGGTGCTATCGCCAAGAACTGGCGTGAGGTCCTCAAGCCTGAAGAGTACGCTGTTCTGCGTGAGGGCGGCACCGAGCGCGCGTTCACGGGCGAGTACTGGAACACCCACACGGAGGGTGTGTATTCTTGCCGTGCCTGCGGTACGGAGCTGTTCCGTTCCGATCAGAAGTTCGATTCGCATTGTGGTTGGCCGTCGTTTTTCGCGCCGCTGGCTGAGGACCGTGTGCGTTACCTGGAGGATACGACGTTCGGTATGCGCCGTGTGGAGGTGCGTTGCGCCGCCTGCGATTCGCATCTGGGTCACGTGTTTGAGGGTGAGGGTTACCCGACCCCCACGGATTTGCGGTATTGCATTAATTCGGTGTGTCTGACGCTGACCCCCGCTGGTGA
>CAUUAD010000170.1:0-3163 GCA_963542785.1 Rothia mucilaginosa | reverse complement strand
GTCTTCTCGCCGTCCTTCAGCTCGTCAGAGAGCACCACACGCAGGTTGATTTCGTCGCCGCAGGTGGGGTTGTACTGGTGGTTATCGGCGCTTGCATGACCGGCGGGTACCTCTACGAGGTGCTCGCCGCTGCGCTGCTTAGAATGCTCCAGAATAATTTCCTGGTACAGGGATTCAAGAGACACGGTGATCTTCTTCCGTCAATTGGTATGTCTGAAAAATTGGGGCGTTAGCTTCTAACGCGTCTGCTTTAAAAGCCGAAGTAGGGGCGCACCTGGGCAAGCGCCTTCAGGAAAGCGTCCACATCTTCAGTGGTGTTGTAGATGTAGGTGGAAGCGCGGGTCGAGGCGGTCACACCGGCGCAGCGGTGCAACGGCTGGGCGCAGTGGTGGCCCACGCGCACGGCGATGCCCTGGGTGTCGAGCAACTGGCCTACATCGTGCGGGTGCACACCCTCGATGGCGAGAGCAACCAGGCCAGCACGCTTGGAGGGGTCGGTGGGACCGAGCAGGCGCACACCGTCAATCTTTTGAACTCCCTCGACCAGGCGGGCGCCCAGTTCGTGTTCCCAGGCCTCAACGTTCTCCATGCCCAGGTGCTGCAGGTAGCGCACAGCGGCGGCGAAGGCTACTGCCTGCGAGACGCGCTGGGTACCTGCCTCAAACTTGATGGGGGCGGGCATGTACTCGGCATCCTGCAGACCCACGCGGGTAATCATGGAGCCACCGGTCAGGAAAGGCGGCAGGGCGTTCAGCAGTTCAGCACGGCCGTAGAGAGCACCGATACCGGTGGGTGCCAGCATCTTGTGGCCGGAGAACGCCGCAAAGTCGACGTCCAGGGCGTGGAAGTCTACGGGCATGTGCGGTACGGACTGGCAGGCGTCCAGCACAACGAGCGCACCGTACTTGCGCGCCAGGGCGACCATGCGGGGCACATCAGTAATCGCACCGGTCACGTTCGAGACGTGGGTGAAGGCCACGATACGGGTCTTCTCGTTGATGATGCTCTCGGCTGCCTCGTAGTCGAGCTGACCGTCCTCAGTGGAGGGGATGTGGCGCAAGGTTGCACCGGTGCGCTGGGCGAGAATCTGCCAGGGAATGAGGTTCGCGTGGTGCTCAATCTCCGTGGTGACGATTTCATCGCCGGGCTTCAGTGCGAAACGCTCAGCGGCAGGACCGCCGATGCCCTGGGAGGCGTTGCCGATGGAGTAGGCAACCAGGTTCAGTGCCTCGGTTGCGTTGGAGGTCCACACGATTTCTTCGTCAGTAGCACCGACGAAGTTCGCGACGGTGATGCGCGCATCCTCAAACAGGTCGGTTGCTTCAACCGCGAGGGTGTGGGCACCGCGGTGTACGGCGGAGTTAGCGTGCAGGTAGAAGTCTCGTTCTGCGTCGAGAACCTGAAGGGGTTTCTGGCTGGTCGCCCCCGAATCCAGGTAGACCAGAGGATGCCCGTTAACCTCAGTGTTGAGGATAGGAAAATCCTTACGAAGCTGGCGTACAATGTCGTCGCTCAGCGGGGTGTTGGCGGGGGTGGAGTATTCAGCCACGGGTACCTTCTTCTCTCGCTCATACGCTCCACGGGTCGGGTATTTTCCCGTCGTGGAGCGTATAACGTCATTCTTTTCTAGCTTATTCCCTCACCGGGCTCTTGCATAGTTAGGTAGAGCCTAGTTCACGCATCGGCCCGCATCATGCGTTACCCCAGTTCAGCGTTTACCCGGTACGGGTCATACGGTTAGGAGCCTGCGCCGTGGTAGCGCTGCTGGGTTGCCAGCAGACCTTCCTTCACGAGCATCATGGTGGCATCTGCGGCGTTCGAAATGAGGAAGGGCAAGTCCTTCGCTTCGGTGCTGCTAAAGGGCTTAAGCACGAAGTCTGCGGTGTCCATGCGTCCGGGAGGTCGACCGATGCCGGTGCGCACACGGTAGTAGTCCTTGGTACCCAGCGCCTTGGTGATATCGCGCAAGCCGTTGTGGCCGCCCTCTCCCCCACCAATCTTGAGCTTAATGGTGTCGAAGGGGATATCGAGTTCATCGTGCACAACGATGACGTGGTCGGGGTCGATGCCGTAGAACTTGGCGACGGCGCTAACCGGGCCGCCGGAGGTGTTCATGTAGCCGAGGGACTTCATGAGGATGACCTTGGGTCCACCAAAGCCGAGGCGCCCCTCCACCACAACCGCGGAGGCCTTGGAATGCTTCTTGAAGCTGCCGCCAACTTCCTTAGCGAGCTCGTCCAGAACCATCTGACCAATATTGTGGCGGGTTTTAGCGTAGTTGGGGCCGGGGTTTCCTAGACCCACGATGAGCCAGGTATCAGACATCTCTTCGTGTACCTTTCTAAGTTCTAAGGGACTGCTCCCGCTTCTTTTCTGCGGGGTATGCAAACGGCCCGCACCCCGTATGAGGATGCGGGCCGTTCCCAGCCCGGCTTATGCCGGTCTATAAGCGTTGAAATCCGCTACTTACGCAACGAACACCAGGTCGATGTGCTGCAGTTCGGGGCGGATGGGGTGGCGCTGGATGTCCTGAACGCGAGCCTTGATGGTCTCACCCTCAACCTCGATAACCAGCACTGCGTCTGCGTTACGAACTGCCAGGGTGGTCTCGTGACCGGGCAGGGTCAGGTGCTTGGGCTCTGCGCCGTTGCCGTAAACGACAGCGGGGATCTTGCCTGCAACGCGTGCGCGGCGTGCGTAGCCCTTACCGAAGTCAACGCGGGGCTCTGCAACAATCTTGAATTCAGCCATGGGAATCTCCATTTCTGTAGTCTGTACATAACGCGCCAAGAGAAACGGCGCGGATGAAGAATCCGTACGCCACCTCGTCGATAACGGCTCACCGCGTTTGCGGTGGCCCTCGCCTTGGCCAAGACATTATTGTACAGGTTCCCGGCTCTTCTTCAAGAGCCGGGAACCTGCGATATGGCGTTTTTCACGCCTTTTATGCTGTTATCAGCAGATATAGGGTCGAATCCTCAGAGGGTTAGGAGCCCATTTCTGCAAGGTAGGCGGCGAGCGCCTCGCGGTGATCGCGCGGGGTGAAGCCTGCAGCAATCAGCTTGGACAGGCCCATTGCCGAGTTCGTCGGACGGTGCGCGAAGAGCTCAGCGTTAGCGAAGTATTCCTCGGTGGTGGTGTCGCTGACTCGTGCCGGGTCGTG
>CAUUAD010000169.1:0-3171 GCA_963542785.1 Rothia mucilaginosa | reverse complement strand
CCTGCGATGACTGCGCCGGAGATGACGGCGCATGCTACGTAGATGATTGCCTTGACCGGTTCCATGTCGGGGTAGTAGATGAAGATTTCGTTACCGCCCATGAACAGACCGCAGAGTGCGCCGGCGAAGACCGCTACGAATGCGTCCCAGCGACGGTAGCGGAAGATTGCGAAGGCGATTTCAGCGCCGACGCCCTGGAAGAGGCCCGCAATCAGGATTTCGCCGCTCCACGCGCCGCCGGTGAAGAGTACGGAGATGAATGCTGCGACGATTTCGCAGAAGAGTGCTGCACCGGGCTTGCGGATGAGCAGGCCGCCGAGGGTGCCGCCGAGCAGCCACGCGCCGCCGATGATGGGGCGGAATTCGGGTGCTGCTACGAGTGCGGTTTTGGTGGCGGGGCTAACTGCGATGTCCCAGATCCAGAAGATGACGGCGCAGGCTACTGCGATAACTGCAGCGATGACGATTTCGTTGACTCGCCAGCGCAGGTTCGGCTTCTTCGCTTCTGCCTGTGCGGGTGCCTGGGTAGATGCCTGGGAGGCGGGGGTTACGTTCTGCGACATTGGTGGTCCTTCCGTCGTTGGAAGGGGAATGTCCTCGCCCTCTGTGTGGACGAGGGCATTGAGAAGAAATTCGACTCCCTACGCCGGTACTAACCGGATCAGGTTCGAGGGTCTGCTTAGCACTCTCAGCGCCTCGGTGGCGCTCCCCTGTCGTTTGGAGTTCCTTGTCCGTACCGTTGTGGTGCGGGTGGGAACCCAGGTTCGATTGTAGGCTTGTCTGGCTGTTCGTGCCAATTTGCCGCTTTTTGTTTCGTTCTTCTGCCCACATTACAGAATTGCACGGTGTACAATTTTGGGACGGAGAGGCTCCAAGGCGGCACGAACGCCTTAAACCCTATACGCTAGGGAGTGGCGCTCTTTTCTCGCCCGAACCCAAAGGGGTGTACGGGCAGGACGCCGCATCGTATACAGCTAAGGAGATACATATGAACCCCGTCGCTAAGCTTGCTATTGCGGGTATCAACATGGGCGCTGCTGCCCTGGTTGGTAAGGGCCTGGGCGCAGCCTGGACCAAGGCTACCGGTAACCAGCCTCCCGCCATTTCCCACGAGTCTGAAGATACCCTGCGTCAGGTCATCCTCTGGACCGTTCTGACCTCCGTCGTGGGTGCTGTGGTGAGCTTCGGTATTGCTCGCCTGCAGCGTCGTTTCTTCAACTAAGACTGTGCGCCTTCCGCGCGAAAGTTCATGAACTAGGCGGTACGTATCTTCACTCGGTACGTACCGCCTGGCGTTCCACCTTCAGCACGCCCGCTCTACTTCAGCCGGTTTCACGCCGCCGCTACGCTGAAGCGCCACCTCGGCATCCGAAAGCACAACTATGACTATTTCTTCTCCCCGCCGTAAGACGAAGGCTCAGCGTAGGGTCGTTGACCACGCGAACAGCCGCCGTTCGGTCGCGTCCTGGGTCATGTGGGATGTTGGTTCGTCGAGCTTCGACTCGATTATGACGACCTTCATCTTCACCGTGTACCTGACCAGCAGCTACTTCGGCACGCCCGAAGAGACTTCGTCGGCACTGTCGCTGGGTCTGACCGTTGCCGGTTTCCTCATTGCGATTCTGGCACCGGTCACCGGTCAGCGTAACGATAAGTCCGGCAGAGGCATCTTCTGGCTCGGTGTGAACACCATGCTACTAGTCGGTTCGATGGCGGCGTGCTTCTTCGTGGGCCCCACCCCGCAGTACCTGTGGCTGGGTGTCACCCTGATTTCTGCGGCAAGCGTGTTCAGCGAGTTCGCGTACGTGAACTATAACGCCGTACTGCCGCGCATCTCCCACCCGGAGAATATCGGTAAGATTTCGGGCGCAGGATGGGCCGCCGGCTACATTGGCGGCATCCTGGCGCTGGCTGTGGTGCTGTGGGGTTTTGTGCTTACCCCCGAAGTACTCGGCCTGACCACCGATAACGCCCTGAATATCCGTGCGGTCGCACTGTTTGCCGCCGCCTGGTGTTTGATCTTCTGCCTGCCGCTGCTGGTGCGTATGCGCACCCGCGAGCGCTTCCTGCCGGAGGTGCTGCCCACCCGCGAACTGCGTTTCCTGGAGCTCGGTATGGAGCGTCTCTCCCCGGCTCGTCAGGGCGGTCTGCTCGCCTCCTACAAGGCGCTGTGGCGCACCATTAAGCGGCTGAAGATGACGTCCCCGCAGACCCTGTGGTTCCTGATTGCTTCGGCGGTGTTCCGTGATGGTCTGTCCGGTATTTTTACGTTCGGCGGTATTCTCGCGGCGGGCACGTTCGGTTTCAGCACTTCCGAGGTGATCCTGTTCGGTATTGCCGGTAGCGCTGTCGCGGCGGCTGGCGCGATCCTGGGCGGCTACCTGGATGACTACCTGGGCCCGAAGGCGATTATTGTTATCTCGCTGGTCGGCATTATCTTGGCGGCTACCCCGTTGCTGTTCTTCCCCGAACCGGGCGTGTTCTGGGTATGCGCCCTGCTGCTGTGCCTGTTCGTGGGTCCGGCGCAGTCGGCGTCCCGCACCTTCCTGGCGCGTCTGGCGGACCCCGGTACTGAGGGTGAGCTGTTCGGCCTGTACTCGACCACCGGTCGTGCCACTAGCTTCCTGGCACCGATGCTGTTCGGTCTGTGCGTGAGCATCATGGGCGCGCAGATTTGGGGTGTGCTCGGTATTCTAATCGTTGTGGTGGCGGGCCTGCTCCTGCTGCTGCCGGTGAAGGCGCCCGGTGCGCTGCGTGTGCGGGCGGCTCGCCGCGAGCAGAAGCGTGAACAGAAGCGCCGCGACAAGGCTGCCCAGTAAGGCAACCCAGTAAGGCATGCGGGGCTAAGCGTCCTGCAAACCACCGCGAACGCGACCCTGCAAATGCAAAAGGAGGGGCGGGTAGAAGATCATCTTCTACCCGCCCCTCCTTTGTGCTTAAGCAGTGCCTATCAGACGAAGCTCAGCGAGCCGCGCCGGGGAGACGCGTCAGAGAGCCGCAGTGGCTAGTCCTCCACCACGTCGTCCTCATCGTCAGAGGCAGCGTCCTCAGAGGAATCCAGCGCAATCTGCTGCTCCTCCTCATCCAGAACCTCATCGCTGGTCAGCTGAGCCCAAGTCGCGTCATCAATCAGCGGATCATCAATCACACGAACCCACAGCATCGAACCAG
>CAUUAD010000168.1:0-3191 GCA_963542785.1 Rothia mucilaginosa | reverse complement strand
CGGTGGCCGGTTCAGCCTCTGCAGTATCTCCCGGAAGATCCGGATGCGCGTGCGGCTCAGCCACAGCGGGCGGTTCGGTATCTACGGTGGGAACGTCAGCAGCCTCAGACTTCAGGGAACGAGACTCCGAAGAACTAGAGTCCGGGGAATGAGAGTCCTGGGAACCTTCAGCGTTCTGCTGTTCATCCTGAGGCGGCTCATACCAGGCCTGCAACATATCCACCTGGTGACGGCGACCCGACGAACCAATCGCACGAATATGAATGCCGTCAATCTCAATCTCAGAGCCGACAATCGGCACCATGCCCAGATGCTTAGCGAGCAGACCGCCCACCGTATCAACATCTTCATCGTCGAGTTCACGACCGAAAATCTCGCCCAGCTCATCAATACCCAGACGGGCAGAGAGACGGAACGTGCCGTCATCGTTCAGCGTGTACTCGGGGCGCTCACGGTCGTACTCGTCAGAAATATCGCCGACCAGCTCCTCGATCAGGTCCTCAAGGGTGATCAGACCGGCGGTGCCGCCGTACTCATCAACAATAATCGCCACGTGCGTGGACTCGCGCTGCATCTCACGCAGCAAATCCATGGCGCGCTTCGACTCGGGCTCAAAACGAGCCGGGCGCATCAGCTCAACCACGGTCGGCAGGGCGGTACCCTCCGCAGACTCCGAATGCAGGATGAAGGCGCGCATCGCGTCCTTCAGGTAGAGCACGCCCAGAATCTCATCGCTCGAATCACCAATCACCGGCATACGCGAATAACCCGAACGCAGGAACAGGCTCAACGCCTCACGCAGAGGGGTGTCACGGCTGGCGGTCAGCATGTCGGTACGCGGAACCATGAGCGAACGGATGCGGGTATCGTCCATCTCAAAGACGGACTGCACCATCTGCGCTTCGTCGTCCTCAATGGTTTCAGCGTCGGAGGCGCGGTCCAGGAACTCGCGCAGCTCCTCCTCGTCGAACACGCCGACCGGGGCCTCAGCCGAACGTTCCGGTGCCAGGCGCACACTGAGCTTATCGAGCAGACCGGTCACAGGGCTCAGCAGGACTGACAGGTAGTGCACCGGGCGAGCCAGCACACGAATCGACGTAACCGGGCGGTTACGACCCAGCGCACGCGCCAGCACATGCAGAATCGGGTAGCCCACCAGCGCAACGATCACGAGGGTCAGCAAGGCGGCGAGCGCGTGCACCTCGACCAGGTTCAGCAGGCAGGTCATGGTGGCGAGCACAGCGGTAGCTGCCGCAATGAGGCGGGTCAGGCGCAGCGGGTGCGTGTACGCCTCGGAGTCACCGTCGAGGGTGCGCTGCAGGACGCGGGCGCCGAGGGTATCCGGGTGTGCCTCCACCGCCTCCTCAGCCTCGTTGTGCGGCAGGTAGGTGAACGCAGTTTCGGCGATAGCCGCGACCACGGTCAGGCAGAGCGCGAGAACGGCGAGGAGGGCTGTGAGTAGAATATCCACGCCGCTCCCCTAGTGTCGGGTTTCGACCGGTGCCGGGCGGCCCAGGAACTCTTCGAGGATGGAGCGCTGAATGCCGAACATTTCAGCTTCCTCTTCGGCGGTGCCGTGGTCGTAGCCGAGGCAGTGCAGAATGCCGTGGGTGGTGAGCAGGCACAGCTCGTCGAGGGTGCTGTGACCCGCGTCTGCGCCCTGACGTGCGGCGACGGGCGGGCAGAGGATGATGTCGCCGAGCATGCCGCTGGAGGGGTTTTCGGGGGTTCCCGGTTCCAGCTCGTCCATGGGGAAGCTCATCACGTCGGTTGCGCCGGGCAGGTCCATCCATTCGATGTGCACGCGTTCCATTTCGTCTTCATTCACGATGGCGATGGACAGGTAGGTGTCATCGGCAAGGTGCATGCGCTTGAAGGCGTGCTCGACGAGTCGGGTGAGCACCTCGGTGTCTACCGCTTCGAAAGATTCGCGGATGAAGGCGTCGGTTGCCGGGTCGGCACCGGTTGCGGGTTCTTCACAGTCGAATTCGATTTCTGCCACCGTTTAGCGTCCTTCCGGGGTGGTCTGTGCGTTGTTGGGGTTCTGCTCGGCGTTCTTTTCGGAGCCGCCGTTGATGCCGGCGCGGTCCAGTAGCTTCTCGGCTGCGGCCTCGATGGTGGCGCGCTTGACCTTGCGGTTGCGCTTGCGTTCCATCGCCTTCTGATCTTCACTCCACTGATCGTAGGCGGACACAATGTTCGACACCAGGGTGTGGCGCACCACGTCAGAGGATTCCAGGATGCTGAAGTGAATATCCTCCACGCCCTGCAGAATGTTGCGCACCTGCTTCAGACCGGAGGCGGCGCCACCGGGCAGGTCAACCTGGGTGATGTCACCGGTAATGACCATCTTCGAGCCGAAGCCCAGGCGGGTCAGGAACATTTTCATCTGCTCGGCGGTGGTGTTCTGCGCCTCGTCAAGGATGATGAATGCGTCGTTGAGGGTGCGGCCGCGCATGTACGCCAGCGGTGCGACCTCAATGGTGCCCGCCTCCATGAGCTTGGGGATGGTTTCGGGTTCGAGCATGTCGTGCAGTGCGTCGTAGAGCGGGCGCAGGTACGGGTCGATCTTCTCGTTGAGGGTGCCGGGCAGGAAGCCCAGGCGCTCACCGGCTTCCACGGCGGGGCGGGTGAGGATAATGCGGTTCACTTCGTGGCTCTGCAGCGCCTGCACAGCCTTCGCCATGGCGAGGTAGGTCTTACCGGTACCCGCCGGGCCAATACCGAAGATGACGGTGTTCGCGTCGATAGCGTCCACGTACTTCTTCTGGTTAATGGTCTTGGGGCGAATCGTGGTGCCGCGGGTGGAGAGGATGCTGGTGGACAGCGAGTGCGCCGGGTTGCTCAGTTCGTCGCCGAGCATGCCCATGAGTCGGTGAATGACCTGCACGGTAATCTGCGTGTCGTGGCTGGAAAGCACGCGCAGTTCGTTCAGCAGCTTAGCGGCGGTGTTGACGGCCTCGGAGGGGCCGGTGATGAGCACGTCCAGGTCTTTGGGGCGCAGGCTAATTTGCTCGAAGTAGTCCTCGATGATTGCCAGGTGTGCGTCCTGCGGGCCGAGCACGGCGATCATTTCTGCGGCGCTCTTGAAGGATACGGTGCGCGCGGTCGATAGAGGTCGGGAGGTAGTCATATGGGCTCCTTGGCTAGTGATGTATTTACAAGTATAGATGTGCGTGATGTGCCACGCT
>CAUUAD010000167.1:0-3216 GCA_963542785.1 Rothia mucilaginosa | reverse complement strand
AGCAGAACCCGATAGGCTAGATAACAACAGGACACACGCCGGGGCAAGGAGGCGCCAGCACCGCTGGCACGCAACACTGCGGAACCCCCTGGAATCCTCTGGAATCCCATGGGACATGCAGGGCTTTCCGCAGCAGGGTCTTCCACACCTCGGCAGCAAATTTAGCGCGCCTCCGCCACCCACAGACGGGTACCACGCGGATGCGCGCCCGCACCGAGAGGGCAACTCATGGACCGTCAACAGGAATTCGTACTGCGCACCATCGAAGAGCGCGACATCCGCTTCATCCGCCTCTGGTTCACCGACGTGGTCGGCACCCTCAAATCCGTCGCGCTCGCGCCCGCCGAGGTAGAAAGCGCCTTCGACGAGGGCCTGGGCTTCGATGGTTCCTCGATTGAGGGTTTCTCCCGCATCTACGAATCCGACATGCTGCTGCAGCCGGACCCCTCCACCTTCCAGATCCTGCCCTGGCGCGGCGAGGAAGACTACACCTCCCGCATGTTCTGTGACGTGCTCACCCCCGACGGTGAGATTAGCGCCTCCGACACCCGCGGCGTGCTCAAGCGCGTGCTCAACAAGGCAGCGGAGATGGGCTTCACCTGCTACACCTCGCCCGAAATTGAGTTCTACCTGCTCGAATCCTCCAAGCTCGGCGCTGATGGATTCCCCGTGCCCGTGGACTACGAATCCTACTTCGACCACACCCCCGGCGGCATCGTGCAGGACTTCCGCCGCAAGGCAGTGACCATGCTCGAAGAAGTTGGCATCTCCGTCGAATTCAGCCACCACGAAACCGGCCCCGGCCAGAATGAAATCGACCTGCGCCACGCCGACGCCCTGCAGACCGCCGACAACGTCATGACCTTCCGCACCGTCATCAAGGAAGTCGCCTACTCGCTGGGCATGTACGCAACCTTCATGCCCAAGCCCTTCACCAAGTACGCCGGCAGCGGCATGCACACCCACTTCTCCCTCTTCGAAGGCGACACCAACGCATTCTTTGAAGCCGGCGCCGAATACCAGCTGTCCAAGACCGCACGCCACTTCATTGCCGGTGTGCTCAAGCACGCCCCCGAATTCACCGCGGTCACCAACCAGTTCATCAACTCCTACAAGCGTCTCTGGGGCGGCGGCGAGGCACCCTCCTACGTCTCCTGGGGCCACAACAACCGCTCCGCC
The DNA here is from genome assembly GCA_963542785.1 of Rothia mucilaginosa. Classification (GTDB taxonomy): domain Bacteria; phylum Actinomycetota; class Actinomycetes; order Actinomycetales; family Micrococcaceae; genus Rothia; species Rothia mucilaginosa_G. The sequence goes on along the minus strand of CAUUAD010000167.1, from coordinate 2,037 downwards.
CTCGTGCGTGTGCCCCTGTACAAGCCGAACAAGATGCAGTCCGCCCGCATCGAGTACCGCGGCCTGGACTCGGCATCGAACCCGTACCTCGCCTACGCGGTGATTCTCGCCGCCGGTCTGAAGGGTATCGAAAACGAGTACCCGCTCATGCCCGCCGTGACCGAAGACCTCGCCGCCATGACCAACGCCGAACGCCGCGCCATGGGCTACAACCCGCTGCCCGCGTCCCTGCGTGAAGCCATCAATATCACCGAAGAATCCGAGTTCATGGCGGAGGTTCTGGGCGAGCAGGTCTTCGAGCAGTTCCTGCGCAATAAGCGCGCCGACTGGGACCAGTACCAGGCTCAGGTGACCCCGTACGAGCTCAAGCACAACCTCGGAATCCTCTAACGGCTGGATCCTCTCACCTCCTCATAGGATGAGTGAGCGCTGACAGCCTCAGGGCGGTACCCGCTACCGGTAACACGCCGGCGGGTACCGCCCACAGGTCTATCAAATGCACCTATCGACTGCGCCGTTCACCGCCGATTTTTAGCCGCCGAAATTTATACTTTCCGCCCCGGATCTACTCTCCACCCACAGTTCTCTACCCACGGTTCTCACGCTATGACTGACAGCTCCCACTACCCGGCCACCGGGCTCATCCGCATTATCGACCCCGCCAAAGAACCCAAACCGCTCACCGACATCGCCCCCGACGCACTCGACGATGAGCAACGAGCCGAAGCCGAACGCAAAGCCCAGCTGCGCCTGCGCACCCGCATGATTGCCACCGGCTTCCACGACCCGTCCAAGGCAGAACGCTGGCTCAACGCACCCGAGCTGAAGCACGTCTCGCAGGATGCGCTCTTTGCCGGGCTGCGCCTCGCTCCCTCACCGGATATCGCCCTGCCCGCCCTCGTGCGCCTCATCGAGAAGCACCCGGCGGTCGCCGAACGCGCCAACCGCGGCGACAAAGAATTCGGCATGTACCGCCTGCTCGGCGCATCCCAGGCGATTGGCGATTTTCTCTACCGCCGCCCCGAACACATTGACCCGCTCTTCGACACGCAGGTGTACCCGGCGGAGAGCGCGCTGATTCGCTCCCAGCACCCCGCATCGATTCTGCCGGAAACCGACGGGGAATTCCTGACCCCCATCGCACCGCTGGACACCCCCTACCGCCGCGACATCCTCACCTCCCTCGGCGCCGACCCCCACGCGGAGCGTCCGCGTGCTGCCGCTGAGCAGACCGGCAAAGACGGCTACGTGACCCTGCGCGTCGCCTACCGCGCCGCCCTGGCGCGCATCGCCCTGCTCGACGTGTGCTGTGAAGACCCGGTCGAAATGATGCCCACCATCGGTCGTCACCTCGCCGATTTGGCTGCCGCCGCGCTGGAAGGTGCGCTCGCCATTGCCCGCACCGAAGTGGCGGAGGGGCTGGGCCCCGGCCTGGCGGCTCCTCGCCGAGGCGAAGCCGTAGACGCCCTGGACTTGGCGATTATCGGCATGGGTAAGTGCGGTGCCCGAGAGCTGAACTATATCTCTGACGTTGACGTGGTGTACGTGGTTGCGCCCGTGGAACCCGCCGCCGCACCCAATGCCGGGGCAGAGGGGGAGAGCATCCCGCTCAAGCTCACCGAGAACGAATGTTCCACCATTGGCACGGAGCTCGTGCACGCCCTCACCCGCGCCATCATGGGCCCCGCACCCGAACCCGCCCTCTGGGAGGTCGACGCGAACCTGCGCCCCGAGGGCAAGGACGGCCCGCTCGTTCGCACCGTCGAATCCTACGTTCAGTACTACAAGCGCTGGGCCGAAAACTGGGAGTTCCAGGCGCTGCTCAAGGCGCGCCCCATCGCCGGTTCGGCGCAGCTGGGCGCCCGCTACGCCCGCGCAATTGACCCCTTCGTGTGGGAGTCCGCCGGCCGTGAATCCTTCGTGGAATCCGTGCAGGCGATGCGCGCCCGCGTGACTGACAATATTCCCTCGAACCAGGTCGACCGCCAGATTAAGCTGGGCCCGGGCGGCCTGCGCGATATTGAGTTCACCGTGCAG
>CAUUAD010000166.1:0-3224 GCA_963542785.1 Rothia mucilaginosa | reverse complement strand
TGTGTGCCGGTTGGGTGTGTTGCTGATGCGACCACCCGACCGGCATTTTGTGTGCTTCGGGATGTTTGCCTCGGGAGCAGACGCGAACCAAGCTTAGCCTGCTCTCATTCGATTTTTATCCCAAACCGGCATAGGGTGGAGAGAGTACACGAAAGGAACCACCATGCCCGCACCCAACGGATGCTGCCGCGCTCAGAAGGCATGCGCCTCCCCCACTGCATCTGCCGCCGTCGAATCTAACGCCGTTGACACCGCAGTTGATACCGCAGAGGCTGAATCTTCTGCGCGTATCTTTTCCCGCCGCGCAACCCTTATCACCGGCGCCGCCGCATCCGGCGCGCTGCTCGCCTCCTGCGCTGAGGGTGACTCCACTGTCACCGCACCCGAAGGTACCGTTGAGGTAGGTTCCGCCTCCGCAGTGGGTGTGGGCAAGGCGGCACGTCTGACCCACGGCTCCACAACCGTTATCGTCTCCCAGCCCTCTTCAGGCGAATACAAGGCGTTCAGCACCGTGTGCACCCACCAGGGATGCCAGGTGCAGGTGCAGGATTCTAACCGTATCGTGTGCCCCTGCCATGGTTCCGAGTTTGCTGTAGCGGACGGCTCGGTAGTGCACGGCCCCGCGGAGGCACCCCTGACCAGCTACCCGGTGCAGGTGAAGGGCGGCAAGCTTTTCGTCAGCGGCACCACTAAGGACTCCTAAAACCTGTAGCTCAAAATACGTATAGCAAAGCCCCGCCCATCACAAACAATGGGCGGGGCTTCTTGCTGTCTATACTGTGCTTGTCTTTGGGAGCAGTTTGTCTTTGAGGGCACCTGCTATTGCGGCACGCTCAGACGGCCCATTTCAGATATGACCGCTAGCGGGTGTGGCGCGGCTTCTGGCCCTCTTCACGAGCGAACGGCACCTTATCGCCAGCCAACTGCGCACGCAAATCCGCGATAATGGTTTCCGCGGTCAGGCCGACCTCCTCCAGAATCTGCTCGCGGGAAGCATGCGGAATGAACTCCGCAGGAAGACCCAGCTCGCTCAGCGCGGTGTCCACGCCAGCCGCACGCATTTCCTGGCGGATGCGCGAACCCACACCACCGGAACGCACGCCGTCCTCAATGGTCACCACAATGCGGTGATCACGAGCCAGCTCAACGACCGAAGACGGCACCGGCATCACCCAGCGCGGGTCAACCACGGTGGACTGGATACCCTCGGCGGCAAGCACCTTCGAGGCTTCCAGAGCCACGCGAGCCATAGCGCCCACGGCAACGAACAGCACGTCACGCTGACCGGTTTCCGGGTGGGGTTCACCGGTGCGTGCCAGCACATCCACGCCGTCGCTACGGCGCTCCAGGGCGGGAATGTCCTCGCCCACGGAGCCCTTCGGGTAGCGAATCACGGTCGGTGCATCGTTAATAGCTACAGCCTCACGCAGCTCTTCGCGCAGGGTCGCGCCATCACGCGGAGCCGCCAAGTGCAGACCCGGAATGAACTGCAGCATCGCCAAATCCCACATGCCGTGGTGGCTTGCGCCATCCGGGCCGGTAATGCCGGAGCGGTCCAGCACCACGGTCACGCCCGCCTTGTGCAGAGCAACGTCCATGAGCAACTGGTCAAAGCCGCGGTTCAGGAAGGTTGCGTAGAGGGCAACCACCGGGTGCATGCCGCCGTACGCCAGGCCGGCGCTCATCGCCACGGCGTGCTGCTCAGCGATACCTACGTCAATAACGCGCTCGGGGTGGCGCTTCTGGAATTCGCGCAGACCCACGGGAATGAGCATCGCGCCGGTAATACCGACGACGTTCTCCTGCTCATCCGCAATATCTGCGATTTCGCTACCAAAGACGCCGGTCCACGACTCGGAGGTGCTGGTCGAAACATCCTCACCGGTCAGCGGGTCAATCTGGCCCACCGCGTGGAACTGGTCGTCCTCATTCGCGCGGGCGGGTGCGTAGCCGTGGCCCTTCTCGGTAATGGCGTGCACAATCACCGGGCCGGCGTAGTTCTTCGCCGCGGTCAGTGCGTTCTCCACAGCCTGCTGGTCGTGGCCGTCAATGGGGCCCACGTACTTCATACCCAGGTCTTCGAAAATACCCTTGGGCACGACGACGTCCTTAATGCCCGCCTTCATGCCGTGCAGGCCGCGGTACACCATCTGACCGACCGGGCCGCCACGCTGCAGACCGATGCGCACCGCATCCAGTGCGTGGTCGTAGCGGTGATCAAGGCGCACACGATCCACCTGCTGCTGCACGCCGTGCTTCAACTCAGACAGCTGGTTCGCGAAACCGCCAATGGTCGGCGCGTAGGAGCGGCCGTTATCGTTGACCACAATCACGACCTTGCGGGTGCGGTCGGCAGCAATATTGTTCACAGCCTCCCACGCCATGCCGCCGGTCAGCGCGCCGTCACCAATGAGGACCACGGTGTAGCGGTCATCTTCACCGTTGAGCTTGTGCGCGCGAGAAATACCGTCAGCCCACGAAATCGAGCTGGAAGCGTGCGAAGACGCAATAATGTCGTGCTCAGACTCGCCACGATCCGGGTAACCCGACAGGCCGCCCTTCTGACGCAGAGTCTTAAACGCGTGACGACCAGTCACCAGCTTATGCACATAGGACTGGTGGCCGGTGTCGAAAAGAATATTGTCCTTGGGAGATTCGAAGACACGGTGAATGCCGAGGGTCAGCTCCACAACGCCCAGGTTCGGGCCCAGGTGACCGCCGGTCGCCGACACGTTCGTCACGATGAACTGGCGGATTTCCTTAGAGAGCTCCTCCAGCTGCTCGTAGCTGAGGTTCTGCAGGTCCGCCGGGGACTGAATACCCGGGAGCAACTTGGCAGTGGCACCATCGCCAATGCTGTAGTCGGCGGTGGGTGCGCCACCGGCGGCGCTATTCGGGGTCTCCTCCTGCGGCAATGCGTTTTCAGCGGACATACACCCACACTCCTCAAGGTCGGGGCACGGCTCATTCCGTGCGTTGGTTCTTCAATGATTCTACCGTTTACAGTGCCAAAAAGCAGATTTATGCGCCCGCAGAGCAAGACGCACCGGGTTGAGCAAAAACAGCCTAAAATAACCCCTAGTGGGCAGGCTGGTGAACAGCCCAACCCACCCAAAACGGCGATTATTTGCTTCTTTGTTACGGCTACTAGCCTCGCGCTACCCTCCGTGCTACTTGGTGCGGCGGCGGCGCGGACGAGGCTTCGCCGGGGCACGCTCAAACAG
>CAUUAD010000165.1:0-3235 GCA_963542785.1 Rothia mucilaginosa | reverse complement strand
CCCCGGTGCTAACGCCAGGAACGATGGAAGTGACATGACACTCAACAGTGCAGTAACTGACGTACCCACCAGTGAAAAGAACGGCCGCCGTGCCGTATCCACCGCCGCCGTCCCCTTGAGCTTTGAAGACGTCGGACAATCTTTCCCCGTACCCGGCGGAACCCACGAAGTTCTTCGCGGAGTCTCCTTCACCGCAGCCCCCGGCGAGATTATCTCCGTTATTGGTTCCTCGGGATGCGGCAAATCCACCCTCCTGCGCGCCGCCGCCGGCCTGAACCGCATCACCGCCGGTACCGTGCGTATCGGCGAGAAGGCGGTGACTGGCCTCGACCCCCGCGTCGCTATCGGCTTTCAGGAACCGCGCCTGCTCCCCTGGCGCACCGTCGCCGACAACGTGGCGCTCGGCCTGCCGCAGGGCACCAAAAAATCTGAAGGCGCAGCATCCGTAGCGCGCCTGCTCGACCTGGTCGGCTTGGGCGAATACGCAACCCACCGCCCCAAGGAAATTTCCGGCGGTATGGCTCAGCGCGTGTCCCTGGCGCGAGCGCTCGCACGCAACCCCGGCGTGCTACTGCTCGACGAGCCTTTCGGTGCTCTGGATGCGCTGACCCGCATCAACATGCAGGATTTGCTGTTGGACGTGCACCGTCAAGACCCGACCACGATTCTGCTGGTCACCCACGATGTGGAAGAGGCGCTGTACCTCTCTGACCGGGTCATCGTCCTCGGTAAGGACACCCCGGAGGCACCCGCCACCATCCAGCGCATTGTGACCGTTGACCGTTCTCACCCGCGTGACCGCGCCGATGCAGAGATCACGGCGCTGCGTAGCGAACTGCTCGCTGAGCTCGGCGTGGAAGATAACGCCTAAAGCCGCCACGAAACGCATTTCTTACACATCACATCATCATCTTCAGAAGCGAAAAGATTTCATCATGACTTACTCCCCGTCTCGCCGTACCGCCCTCAAGTCCTTTGCCGCAGCCGCCGCTTTTGCTACTCTGCTCAGCGCCTGCGCTGGCGAAGGTTCCGGTTCCGCTAACGCCTCCGGTGCTGCCGGTGGTGGCGACCAGAACACCGTGACCATTGACTACGCGACTTACAACCCGCTGTCCCTGATTATCCGCAAGAAGGGTTGGCTTGAGACCGCCCTCGCCGCGGAGGGTAAGAAGGTTGAGTGGGTCAAGTCGGCTGGTTCGAACAAGGCGAATGAGGCGCTGCGTAGCGGCAATATTGATGTTGGCTCGACCGCCGGTTCGGCGGCGCTGCTGGCACGCGCGAACGGCTCCCCCATCAAGGTCATTAGCCTCTACTCGCAGCCGGAATGGTCGGCACTGGTGACCCGCAAGGATTCGGGCATCACCAAGGTTGCGGACCTGAAGGGTAAGACCGTTGCCGTGACCAAGGGTACCGACCCGTACTTCCTGCTGCTGCAGGCACTCAAGCAGGAGGGTATCTCTGCTTCGGATCTGACCATTCAGAACCTGCAGCACGCTGACGGCCGCACCGCCCTGGATAACGGCCAGGTCAACGCGTGGAGCGGCCTGGACCCGATCATGGCTGCCGCCGAGGTGGAAAGCGGCGACGTGCTCTTCTACCGCAACCTGAACTTCAACACCTACGGATTCCTGAACGCGACCGAGAAGTTCATTCAGTCCAACCCGACCGCCGCACAGACCATCGTGGACGTGTACGAGTACGCTCGCGCCTGGGCTAAGAAGAACCCCGAAGAGGCTGTGAAGATTGTCGAGGAGGAGTCCGGCATTAAGCACGAGACCGCCCAGGTCGTCATGGAGCGCACCCACCTGGATATCGACCCGGTTCCGGGCGCTAAGCAGGTTGAGGTTCTGAAGGGTGTCGGCCCGATTCTGGTCGAGTCCGGCGACGTTCCTTCCCAGTCCGACGTGGACAAGGCGCTGAACAGCATTGTGGACGACCAGTTCGCGAAGAAGGCTGACAGCGCAGCCGTCGAGAAGATCGCGAAGGTAGTTGAGAAGTAATGACCGCCGCAACGATTACCGCCGCCTCCAGCGCTCGCGCTGAGCGTGCCGAGAAGCGTGTCTCTTCCGTGAAGCTGCCGTCGAACCCGTTCGCCGGTAAGCAGTACCTGGGCCTGATTCTTCCCCTGGCGCTGATTGCCCTCTGGTACATTCTGAGCACGAACGGCGTGTTCACCCAGGTTCAGCTGCCCTCCCCCGACCGTGTGGTCAGCGCCGGTGTTGAGCTGGCGCAGCGCGGCGAGTTGGGCCGCCACGTGGCGATTTCTACTCAGCGTGTGCTGATTGGTTTCGGTATTGGTGCCGTGCTCGGCCTGGTGCTGGGTGCGCTGATTGGCTTGTCTGCGCCGGTGCGTCTGATTGCCGCACCGACCATTGGTGCGCTGCGTGCCGTGCCGTCCCTGGCGTGGGTTCCGCTGCTTCTGCTGTGGATCGGTATCGGCGAGAATTCCAAGGTGACCCTGGTTGCTATTGGTGCATTCTTCCCGGTGTACACCACGGTTTCTGCGGCTCTGGCGCACGTTGACCCCAAGCTTGTGGAGGCGGCACGCGCCTTCGGTCTGAAGGGTCTGCGCCTGTTCACCACGGTTCAGCTTCCCGCGGTTCTGCCGTCGGTCGTTTCGGGTCTGCGTCTGGCGCTGGCTCAGGCGTGGCTGTTCCTGGTCGCCGCTGAGTTGCTGGGTGCGTCCATGGGTCTGGGTTATCTGCTGACCGACTCGCAGAACAACGGTCGCACTGACCGCCTGCTGCTGGCTATTGTGGCGCTGGCGGTGCTCGGTAAGATTACCGACGCGCTGGTGGGCGTGTTCGAGCGCTGGGTGAAGGCGAAGTACCCCAGCAACTAACGCCACCAGCAACTAGCACCACAGCTAAACGTAACACTCAGCACGCGCTGAGTTTTAGGAGAGATGTCCGCCGCGTGGCTGCTCCCCAAAGGTGAGCTAATCATCGCTACGCGCCGGAGAAAGAAGTCGGCGGGGAAACCTGTCGCCTACTGAATGATGATGATGAATCCCGCCCCGCGCCCCACAGCAGTGAGCGCGGGGCGGGGTCTTTAAATATTTCGGAATATTACGAACCGATACACAGCATGCCGAATATGACGGGCTCCTTTGCTTCCTGGCCCCGAGCGCGCTTTACTAAGAAGGCAAACCATCCAGAGCGACCGAGAGACCTGGCTCCGTGACGTCGCAGCAACCCCCTCGCCAACGCACACACAGACCCCACGGTCACACAGA
>CAUUAD010000164.1:0-3241 GCA_963542785.1 Rothia mucilaginosa | reverse complement strand
CCGTGGTGAACGTGGTCATTGCGCTGCTGATGTTCCGCAACCTGCCGGAGACTCGTGGCGTGAGCCTGGAGCAGGTGGAGCGCGGCGTGATGGACGGAAGCATCTACCCCTCCGCACGCGGGCGCTAGACCCGGCGGGTTTTAGATACGCATGAGGCGAGCGGTACCTCCCCGGTGGAGGCGCCGCCCGCCTTGCTCTATGCGTTGAGAGATTAGTCTGCAGGGTTCTTTGCGAGGAACTCGTCGAGGCCGATGCGGTAGCCGTCATCTTCGGCGCGTGCCTTGCGAAGAGCCTCAATGTCGAGGAGCTCTTCGTACTCTTCCAGCAGTTTCAAATCTTCGTAGGAGATGAGTGCGGCAACAGTCTTACCGTTGCGGCTGATGAGGGGGCGTTCGCCGGAGAACACGGCTTCGTTGACTTTGGTTCCGAGGTTGTCGCGGAGTTCTTTAAGAGTCGTGACATTGGAACGAGTCCGGTGAGTGGTGACAGTCATGACTGGTTCCTTTCTGGGGTTTGTCCGTTAGCTCCGAGGATAGTTCCTGTGTAGGTTCTATCCAGGGGAGCTACTTACATAATACAACAATGTAAAGTATGTAAAAAGTGTACACTTTTTCTGCTAAGGTTGAAGTTAAGATTTAAAGCTCCGCCTGAAGGGTGCAGATGACTGCAAACCATGTCTCAAACCTCGTGTACCGGGTTGAATTGACGCGCAAAGCAGCGAAAGAACTAAAGAAAATCCAACGAGAAGACCGGACAGCCTTCGAGAAAATTATCGCCTGCCTCCGATCCCTTGGCGACGACCCCTATATGGCGGGAGTCAAGAAGCTACAGGGCGAAGAAGGGTACAGGGCGCGAGTAGGAAATTACCGCATCCTGTACACCGTTGATAACGGTGCGGTTGTTGTTGAGGTTTTCCGAGTCGGGCATCGGCGAGAGGTTTACCGCGGGCTGTAGGGCAGAGTGTGGCGTATGCACTGCCCCGGCCGCGGTGGCTATCCGAGGCGACCCGGGGAGGCTCACCCCTCGGATGCGTCACAAAAAATTTTTTATATTTTTAGCGGATGATCCATCAACGCACCCCACAAGGGGATTTACCGATAATATTCGGCTCAACGCACCGTAGATGTCGTTGTGTAAACCCAAAATAAGAGACTTAATCCACAGAAACCACGCTACACAAGCGAAGCGGCTGTTCGTTGAGCGAAAAGCAAGGAACCCCTACCCTGAAACCTTGCCCGCAAGGTGCTACCTTCAAGAGGGTATTATTGACTTCAAAGTGCCGAAATATATGCTTGACCTGTGCGAGCACACACCGCGTAGCCACCGGAACGATTCGTCACCCGGTGCAATACACATGACTCTAACGAAATATAGGTGAACCATGACTGAGAACGTACACAACGACTGGGACCTCCGAAGCGAAGAGGTCCAGAAGGACCAGGTAGCTGCCTACGACGCAATGCGCCGCCGCTGCCCCGTCGCCCACGACGAATTCATGGGCTACTCCGTCTTCAAGAATGCCGACGTGCAGCACGTTCTCGACCACCCCGAAATCTACTCCAACGTGGTCTCCAACCGTCACGTTGCCGTCCCCAACGGCATGGACGCCCCTGTGCACACCGCGTTCCGCGCAATCAACGACAAGTACTTCACCCCCGAGCGCCTCGAAAAGTTCGCACCCGTCATCCGCGAAGCCGTGCAGGGCCTCATCGCGGACCTTCCTCGCGGCGAAGAGGTAGACGTCATGCAGGGCTTCGGTCAGGCCTACGCAATGCGCGTGCAGAACGCCTTCATGGGCTGGCCCGCATGCCTCGAGCAGCCCCTCACCGAGTGGATCGAAAAGAACCGCGTGGCCACCCTGCGCCGCGACCGCGAAGAAATCGCGAAGGTCGCCCTCGAATTCGACGGCTACATCCGCCAGCTGCTCGACGAGCGCCGCGAGGATGCCGCAGCCGGCAAGCCCAAGGACGTCACCGCCGAACTGCTCACCGACATCGTGGACCTGCCCGGCGAAGAGCCCCGCACCATGACCGACGAAGAGATTGTCAGCCTCATCCGTAACTGGACCGTGGGCGAGCTCTCCACCGTCTCCGCAACCGTGGGCGTATTCGTCAACTTCCTGGCACGCAACCGCGCCGAGCAGGACCGCCTGCGCGCATCCCTCGCCGACGGCAACGCACTCGATGACCGCAGCGAAATCGCCCTCGCCGTCGAGGAAATCATGCGACTCGAGGACACCCTCGTCACTAACCGCCGCGTCACCACTCGGGACACCGAACTCGGCGGCCGCACCCTGCCCGCCGGCTCCCGCGTGACCATCAACTGGGCCAGCGCAAACCGCGACGAGGACGCCTTCGAAGACGCCCTCACCTACAACCCGCACCGCGACCAGTCCCGCAACCTCGTGTACGGCGACGGCATCCACGTCTGCCCCGGCGCGCCCCTGGCACGCCTGGAACTGCGCATCCTGCTCGAGGAGCTACTACGCGGCACCAAGTCCATTGAGATCGCGGACGAGAGCGAGAAGCCTGCAACCGTGAACGCCGTGTACCCGGTCTCCGGCTACTCGGTCGTGCGCGCCATCTTCAACTAGGCACGATCCAGCCATAAAAAGTGCGAGGCGCCGAATCCCTTTGACGGGGTTCGGCGCCTCTCGCTGTTAAGAGTGAATAGGGGCTAGAATATACCGCCCGCTATAGACGGAACGGAATATTCTTTAATGGCTATATATGCTGGTCGGTTCTCTAAGTAAGCTGAGTTTAGCGGCCGGTAGCCGAAGGCTTCGCGGAAGAACGAGACGAGGCGCTCGCAGACGGACGAGCCGAAGCGCTTGCAGATGCCGAGGCGGAAACCTCCGCCGCCGCGCTCGCCGACTCCTCGGTGGACAGCGGCGTACCGTCCGCATGCACACCCGCCATTGCCGGGGTCACGCCGTTCACGAAGCTCAGCTTCGCCTGCTTGAAGTGATAATCCGGGGAGCAGGTCAGCTTGTACTTGGTATCCGCCAGCTCGCGAATCGTCTTCACATAGTTCTGAGTCTCGGGGAAGGGCGGAACGCCGCCGTATTTCTCCACGGAACCGGGGCCCGCGTTATAGCCGGCGAGAACCACATCCTGCAGCTGGTCTTCATTAGAAGCGTACTTCGCCAAACGGGTGCGAAGCTCGGACAGGTAGCGGGCCTGCGCAGCAATCGCATCGTGCGGGTTCAGCACGTTACCGCCGTTGCCGAAGCTGTAGTGCT
>CAUUAD010000163.1:0-3278 GCA_963542785.1 Rothia mucilaginosa | reverse complement strand
GCACCCCAGGGTTGATTGAGGCACGCCACAGCCCATAGGGTTGGAGGAGCAAACCTTAAAAGATAACCGGTATAGGTCTTTCCCGGTCTTGACACGCACAGAACAATTCACCGGTGAATAACGCCTGACAACACCCCCACGCTCATGGTTTGCAGAGATAAGAATTGGCCCACATACATTCGATGGGTTACAGGAGAGATATCCACACGCTATAAGTTCCTTCCTATACGGGGAAGGGCACCTACCTTGACGTGTGGGATACGGAGTCGGCGGGGCGACCTGCCGCCTACTGAATGATGATGAGCCCTGCCCCGCATCCCCTCTAAGGTGAGTCTGCGGGGCGGGGTATTCTCATCTGTATCGTTAGAAACCAATCAGCGGGTTTTACCCGATGCGGAGTTGCGCCGCATCGCTAAATCCCTTCCACCGAGCAATACTTCCCGCCTTTATAGGGCGAACGCACCCGGAATATGTCGGAATATTACGAACCGATACTCGCCATGCCGAATATGACGGCCCCCTTTGCGTCCGAGCCCGGAGCGCGCTTTACTAAGAAGGCAAACCATCCAGAGCGACCGAGAGACCTGGCTCAATGACGTCGCAGCAACCCCCTCGCCAACGCACACACAGACCCCACGGTCACACAGACAGCGGCACGGCGAGCAAGGGTGCTAATGCCAGCAACCGATGGGAGAATAATGGGACTGCCCACCCCCTACTCGTTCACCGACCCGCTGAACCCCACCCCGAACCCCGCCCTCGAATCTGATGAGGCGCGCGTCGCCTTCTGGGAGAAGCAGGCGCAGCGCCTCACCTGGGCTGAGCCCTGGCACACCGCGCACCGCTTCGAGAAGCCGAAGTCCCTCGGCTTCGATGAGGACGGCATCGAACAGTTCACGATTCCTGAAATTAAGTGGTTCGAGGGCGGTAAGCTCAACGTCGCCTACAACTGCGTAGACCGCCACGTGGAGGCGGGCCGCGGCGACAAGGTAGCCCTCTACTTTGAGGGTGAGCCCGGCGACCGTGAAGCTATCACCTACGCCGAGCTGCAGCGCCGCATCGCGAAGGCAGCGAACGGCCTGCTGTCCCTGGGCGTGCGCAAGGGTGACCGCGTGGTCATCTACCTGCCCGTCATCCCCGAAACCATTATTTTCACCCTCGCCTGCGCGCGTATTGGCGCGATCCACTCCCTCGTGTTCGGTGGCTTCTCCGCCGAGGCGCTGAAGTTCCGTGTGGAAGACACCGGCGCGAAGGTACTCATCACCACCGACGGCCAGAACCGCCGCGGCAAGGTCGTTCCCGTGAAGGTGAACGCCGACGAAGCATGCTCCGGTGAGAACAACATTGAGCACGTCATCGTGGTGGACCGCACCAGCGCCTCCGACCCGGTTGCGCACGCCGCTGTGCCGTGGACTGAGGGCCGCGACATCTGGTACCACGACCTGGTCGACGATCAGCCGGACACCCACGCCTACGAACTGCACGACGCAGAAGACCCGCTGTTCATCATTTACACCTCCGGCACGACCGGTAAGCCCAAGGGCCTGGTGCACACGATGGGCGGCTACCTGGTGCAGACCGCGTACACTCACGCGCTGCTGTACGATCTGCTGCCGGATTACGTGGACGAGAACGGCGTGCTGCGCCCCGACGAGCTGTCCGTGGTCAACGACCCCGAGAAGGTGGAGTCCACCGTTCACTGGTGCACCGCCGACCTCGCCTGGGTGACCGCCCACACCTACGAAATTTACGGCCCGCTGGTTAACGGCGTGTCCGAGGTGATTTACGAGGGTACCCCGAACACCCCGCATTACGGCCGCCACTTTGAGGTGATTGAGCGTTACGGCGTGACCAACTACTACACCGCGCCGACCCTGATTCGTTCGCTCATGGGTGCGTTCCCCGACGGCCCGGAGCCCGGCAAGTACGACTTCTCGACCGTGCGCCTGCTCGGTTCGGTGGGTGAGTCCATTAACCCGGAGGCGTGGCGTTGGCTGCGTCAGCACGTGGGTGGCGGCACCGCTGCCTTCATCGACACCTGGTGGCAGTCGGAGACCGGTTCGACCGTGTGCTCGCCGCGCCCGCACGACCCGGCGTTCGCGCCCGAGGGCACCTACCCGGAAGACACCCCGCACTGCACTCCCCTGCCCGGTTGCGCTACCCGCGCCGTTCCCGGCGTGTCCACCCGCGTGGTGGATGAGCACGGTGACCCGGTCGAACCCGGTAAGCAGGGCTTCATCGTGGTCGATAAGATTGGCCCGTCGATGGCTCGTACCGTGTGGCAGAACCCGCAGCGTTACTTGGATTCCTACTGGCGTCACTACGGCGAGCGCGGCTGGTTCCTGGCCGGTGACGGCGCGAAGGTAGACGAAGAGGGTAACGTGTATATCCTCGGCCGTATTGATGACGTGATCAACATTTCGGGTCATCGCCTATCCACGATTGAGATTGAGTCGGCGCTGGTGACTCACCCGGCTGTGGTTGAGGCTGGTGTCTGCCCCGTGGAGGATGAGCTGACCGGCCACCAGGCGGTTGCCTACGTGACGCTCACCGATGAGGGTAGGGCCCTGACTGAGGATGAGTTGAAGGCGGCGCTGACCGCGCATGTGCGTGAGCACATTGGCCCGATTGCTAAGCCGAAGGATGTTGTGGCGGTTGCCGATATCCCGAAGACCCGTTCGGGTAAGATTACTCGCCGTCTGCTCGGTGAGCTGTACCAGGGCCGTTCTTTGGGCGATGTTTCTTCGCTGCAGAATGAGGAGGCGCTGGGCCACATCGCGCAGGTGCTGGTGGATACCGGCCGCGTGAGCGAGGCTGTCTAGGCTCCACTGCTGAGCTGAAAGCTGCATAAAGTAAAGGTGCGGATACCGAATGATGATTCGGTATCCGCACCTTACTATTTTACCGAGCTGACAAGGCTCTTTATCGGCGGGCTCTTTATCGGCGGGGTGCCGACCAGCCAGCCTACTTAATCAGACCCAGCGAGCGAGCGTACTCGGCGGTAATGCCGCTTGGTTCAATGTGCTCGGGGCCCGTGCTCTTCTCCGGGTTTTCGGTCGCCTGGAAGCGGATCATCTTCAGGTCGTTTGCGGCACCCAGGTTCGTAATCAAGCCGTCACCGTTCAGATCCACGGACACCGGCTCGGTGTCGATCTTGCCGTTGCCGTTGAAGTCAATCGGCTGGTCGGCGGGCTTGCCCTTGTAGAGCATACCGGCAGCACGAGGGCCGAAGCCGCGCGCCTCGTACAGCTTCGCCTCGTTGAGCATGCGGTACTCGG
>CAUUAD010000162.1:0-3339 GCA_963542785.1 Rothia mucilaginosa | reverse complement strand
TCGCTGTACGACTCGGTGGTGGTGTTCGATAAGATCCGTGAGAACACCGAGGATGTGCTGGAACGCCGTGACACGACCTTTGCCGAGCAGATTAACCTGGCGGTGAACCAGACTCTGGTCCGTTCGATTAACACCGCTATTGTGGGTGTTCTGCCGGTGGGCGCGATCCTGTTCATTGGTGCGTTCATCCTGGGTGCGGGTACTCTGCAGGACCTGTCCCTGTCGTTGTTTGTGGGTATTCTGGTGGGCATGTTCGGTACGCTGTTCGTGTCTGCGCCGCTGTATGCTTCGCTGCGTTTGGGTGAGGCTCAGATTCGTGAGCACACCGCGAAGGTGGAGAGCGGCAACTTCAAGGACGCTGAGGATTCTGACGAGGCTGAGGGCGACTCTTCGGAGGAGCCCGCCGAGGCTGAGAAGGCTGCGAAGCCCAGCAAGGCAGCTAAGCCCGCGAAGTCTGAGGAGTCTGCTGACAAGGCGACCGAGGACGAGAAGGCTACCGAGAAGCCCGCTAAGAAGCCGGCACGCGCAACCATTGAGATTCACCGCGTGAACCTGAACGGTTAGCTTGCGGTCCGCCAGCGCTACTGGCGCTGCTAATGATAGGGGAGTCGATACCGAGAGGTGTCGGCTCCCCTTTAGCGTGCCTGAACTTTTAGCGTGCCCAAATATTTCCCACACAACGCGCTCTGGCGTGTTAAAACGTCGCATAGTTTGGTGCGTTCCGGGCCGCTGGGTAGGATAAGAAGTGAAGATACTGTGCGCTCGCGTTTGAGCCTGCTGATGGCTGGTTTGGCCGGTGTAGCCCTCAACGATGAGGAACCTGAGTGTGCGGCTGATTATCTTGAGTCCGAAGGAGCCTGGAATGAGTGCAGAACCTGCCGTGAACGCTAACGCTGAGAACCCCGCAGGAACCGCCGAGAAGCCTGCGGTTCGACCCGCTGGCCCGATTCCTCTGCCTGAAACTGATTCGTCTGACGCAAAGAAGAAACGCGGCTCGCACCGTGTCATGGCTGCTAGCGGGCGTGTGCCTAACCGCCTCGTTTTTGGTGGCCGCAGCAGCAAGATGGAGGCGTCCGATTCGCACGGCGGTACCATCCGTTTCTCCCCGATGATTGCGCCGGTCGTGCGTGCCGTACGCCGCTACCACCCGGATGAGGACATCCAGGTGCTGCAGCGCGCCTACGAGGTGGCGAACCGCTGCCACGAGGGTCAGAAGCGTAAGAGTGGCGACCCGTACATCACCCACCCGGTCGCTGTGACCGCGATTCTTGCGGAGATGGGTGCGACCGGTCCCGTGCTCGCCGCCGGTCTGCTGCACGACACGGTGGAAGACACCGACTACACGATGGAGCAGCTCACCGAAGAGTTCGGTGAGGAGGTCGCTTACCTGGTTGACGGCGTGACCAAGCTGGACAAGATGACCTACGGCGAGAACGCCTCCATTGAGACGATCCGCAAGCTCGTGCTGTCCATGAGCAAGGACATCCGCGTGCTGCTCATCAAGCTTGCCGACCGCCTGCACAACGCCCGCACCTGGCGTTTTGTGCCGCAGGCTTCTGCCGCGAAGAAGGCAGAAGAGACCCTGAAGATTTACGCGCCGCTCGCGCACCGCCTGGGCCTGAACACGATCAAGTGGGAGCTGGAGGACCTGTCCTTCGCCGCCATGAGCCCGGAGATTTACGCCGAGATGGTGCGCATGGTCGGCGAACGCACCCCCGCGCTCGAAAAGTTCCTGAATGAGGCGCGCACCAAGATTACGGAGCGTCTGAAAGAGGTGGGCATCGACGCGACCGTGACGGGCCGCCCGAAGCACTACTACTCGATTCATCAGAAGATGAAGACGAAGGGCCGCAGCTTCGACGAGATTAACGACATCCTTGCCGTGCGCATCATGGTCGAGGAAGAGGCGGAATGCTACACCGTGCTCGGCCACGTGCTGTCCCTGTGGCCGTCGATGACTGGCCGTTTCAAGGACTACATTAAGAACCCGAAGAACAACAACTACCAGTCGCTGCACCTGACCGTGTACGGCCCGGGCAACCTGCCGCTTGAGATTCAGATCCGCACCTACAAGATGCACGAAGAGGCTGAGTATGGCGTGGCGGCGCACTGGCGCTACAAGGCGGCGTCGCGCGGCGAGAAGGTTGCGCCTCGCGCAGGTGCGCCCGCGAAGGACCCGAAGGAGCCGGGCACCCAGACCTCGGCGATGATGAACGTCGGCATCCTGCAGTCTATTGCCGAGATTTCGAACTCCAACCCGGAGTCGGAGAAGTTCTACGAGTCGCTCGCTGACACCCTCGACACCGACGAAATCGTGGTGCTCACCCCCAACGGTGAGGCAATCGCCCTGCCCAACGGCTCCACCCCCGTGGACTTCGCCTACGCCATCCACAGTGAGGTCGGCGACCGCACCGTGGGCGCGAAGGTCAACGGCCGCCTGGTGCCGCTGCACACGGTCCTGCCCACCGGCGCGACCGTGGAGATTATGACCACGAAGAACGAGGACGCCGGACCCAGCGAGGACTGGCTGAAGTTCGTTCGCTCCTCACGCGCTCGCACGAAGATTCGCCAGTACTTCGCGAAGGAACGCCGCCTGGAGGCGCTGCTCGCCGGCCGCGAGATGCTTACCAAGAGCATGCGCAATAGTGAGCTGCCGCTGCAGAAGATGATGAGCCCGGAGATCATGACTCAGGTGGCTCAGCTGCTGCACAAGAACGATGTGGCGTCGCTGTACCGTGCGATTGGTGAGCACGAGATCGCGCCGAAGCAGGTCATTGACACCCTCATTGAGGTGCACCGCGGCGACGAGCCGGCACCCGAGGTTGAGGTCAGCGACTTTGACGAGACGCTGCTGAAGTCGACCCGCAAGGCGATTGGCGATAACGGCGTGATTGTGCCGGGTGCTGAGGGTGTGCTGACGAAGATTGCGCGCTGCTGCACCCCGGTCCCGCCGGATGACATTATCGGCATCGTGACCCGTTACAACGGCATTTCGGTGCACCGCCGCGACTGCCCGAACATGCGTAACGCTGACGAGGAGCCGCGCGTGACGACGGTCGAGTGGGCGTCTTCGCCGACCGCTACGTACCGTGTGCAGATTCAGGTGGAGGCGCTGGACCGTAAGGGCCTGCTGAGCGACCTGATTCGCGCGATTTCTGAGTCGGGCGTGAACATTCTGGATGCGCGCGTGCACACTTCGGAGGATCGTACCGTGGTGGACCGCTTCGCCCTGGAGCTGGGTGACCGCTTCATGCTGGAGCACGTGCTGAACGTGGTCCGTAACGTGACGGGCGTGTACAAGGCGTACCGCCTGACCGGCGCGAAGCCCTCGGAAGCGTA
>CAUUAD010000161.1:0-3352 GCA_963542785.1 Rothia mucilaginosa | reverse complement strand
ACCTGCGCATTACGAATCAAAATGCCCAACTGCCAGCCGCGACCCGTACCCGCCAACAGAGCCGTCGGAGTCGCCAAACCCAAGGCGCACGGGCACGCCACCACCAGCACCGACACCGCCGCATTAAACGCCGCAGCACCATCACCAGACACCAGCCACCAACCGACCAGAGTCAGCGCCGAAATCGCCAAAATCACCGGCACAAACACTGCAGAAACACGGTCTGCCAGACGAGCAATCGGAGCCTTCGTCTCCTGGGCGCTGGCCACCAGCTCACCCATCTTCGCCAGAGTCGTCTCAGTGCCCACGCGGGTGGCGCGCACCGTCAACGAACCCGAAGTGTTCACCGTGGCACCCGTAACCGTGTCGCCCGGATGCACCTCAACCGGCACAGACTCGCCGGTCAGCAGGGACGCATCCACCGCGGAGGTACCCTCGACCACCACGCCGTCCGTGGCGATCTTCTCGCCCGGGCGCACCAGGAACAGGTCGTCCGGCATGAGATCCTCCACCGGAACCTGCACCTGCTTGGTCACGCCCTGCTTATCGGTGCGCAGCAGGGTCGCCTCCTTCGCGCCCATGCTCAGCAGGGTGCGCAGCGCATCCG
The DNA here is from genome assembly GCA_963542785.1 of Rothia mucilaginosa. Classification (GTDB taxonomy): domain Bacteria; phylum Actinomycetota; class Actinomycetes; order Actinomycetales; family Micrococcaceae; genus Rothia; species Rothia mucilaginosa_G. The sequence goes on along the minus strand of CAUUAD010000161.1, from coordinate 2,745 downwards.
AGGAGCGGTGGCGGGTGCGGTGCTCAATTGCGCGGCCAATCAGCAGGAACAGCGTCACCATGGACGCCGAATCGAAGTACAGCGGCGCATGGTGGCCGGTAAACATCGACCAGAAGCTGCCGCCCGCATGGTGCACGTGCGCCGTCAACGCCGGGTTCATGAGCAGCTGCGCCAGCGAATAGAAGTACGCCACGACCACGCCGAGGGACACGAGCGTATCCATCGTGGAGGAGCCGTGACGGGCATTGATGAGCGCGGCGCGGTGGAACGGCGCGGCGCACCAGAACGCGACCGGCGCGGTCAGAATCGCCACGACCCAGCCCCAGTTCGGGAACTGGAACGCCGGGAACATGGAAATCAAGAAAATCGGCACACCCAGAATCGTCGCGTAGATAATGCGGTCAGTGAAGCCGCCGTTCATGCTCGGGGTGCTGTGCTGGTTGCCGCCGCCGGATGCGCTCGCGTTCGTTCCAGCGCCCGCGCGCGGGCCGTTTTTGAGGTGCGCCGTGTAGCCGGCATTGTTGATGGTCTCAACAATCTGCTCGTCGCTCACACCCTCGGGCACGATGACGCGCGCCGACTCCAGCGGCAGGTTCACCGCCGGGTCAACGCCGGGGATTTTGCGGAGCTTACGCTCCACGCGACCCACGCAGGATGCGCAGGTCATACCCTGAATATCCACGTGAATGATTCGGGTGGACTCTGTTGATTTTACGGTCGTTCCGGCGGAATTAAAAAGAGAGCGCTCACTCTGTAATGAGGGCTCACGGGTGGTTAGTGAAGGCTGTGTAGAAGACACAATACTTCCTCAAAACTCAAAAACGGGAGGGTAGAAAAAGGTACACACCAAGCCGGGGGAGGGGCCCCGAAGGACCCCGCCCCGGGCGGTGTTTGGTGCAGTATCAGGGGTGCAGCGTCGAGAGCGCGCGAGGGTGAAGCCACGGGTAAAACCGCGAGGCGGTAAACGCGGCGGCGAGCGTAGGGTTGCGGCTGTGAAAGCGGCGGCTCAGTGGTCGCCGGGCAGCCCATCCGGCCTGCTCGTATGCGGGCGAATACCGGTCACCTTCGCGCCACGATCAGACACACCGTACGCACGTTTCACGGTAGCCCGCGGGAACGGCGAAGCGTTCGCCTTCTCACGCGCCTTCACGCCCTGCTCGTGCTCGGCGGAACGCTTATTCGCGCTCGTGCCGCTACGCCGCGCCGCACCGGGCGCATCTTCACGCGCCGTATATTCGGGGCTCTGCTTCACCCACGAATCGACCAGCGCCGCATCCAGATTCATCTGCCTGGCCACGCGGGTGATTGCGTCGCGCAGGTGTATGTTTTCGGTGCCGACAAGGGTGCGGACCGCGCCAATAACCATCGCAATGTACTGCGGAGGGTAAGCCATGATGACTCCTAATCGAGCCGGCTGCCGTACTAGACGGCGGGGGTGAAGCCGGCCTCCACAATAGCGTCTGCGACGGCCTGGGTGTTGAGGGTGCCCTCGTGCTCAATGGTCACGGTGGAAACGCCGTCCTTGACGACGTCCACGCTCACGCCGGTCACGCCGGGAACTTCGCTGACCTCTTCGCTGACGCTCATAGCGCAGTGGTTGCAGGTCAGGCCGGTTGCCTTAACGGTGGTGGTGCTCATGATGATTTCCTTTCGGTAATGGGTTGAAAACTTGGGTCCGCCCGGTGTTTAGGCGCGGGGCGTTTAGCTGCGCATGAGGCGGGAGATCGCGGCGGTTGCCTCTTTGACCTTGGCCTCTGCGATGGTCGGGTCGCCGGTGCGTTCGGATTCGACGGCGGCACCGGTCACGCAGTGGCCGATGTGCTCTTCGAGCAGGTTCAGGGAGACGGCGTGGAGCGCCTTGGAGACCGCGGCAACCTGGGTGAGGATGTCGATGCAGTACTTATCTTCGTCGACCATGCGGGCGATGCCACGGACCTGACCTTCGATGCGGCGCAGGCGCTTGAGGTGCGCCTCTTTGTTGGAGGCGTAACCGTACTGGGTTTCGGGGGCCTCGCCGCTGCAACATGCGCCGGTGTGCGCCTCGGTAGGCTCATCATTGGGTGCGCCGGATGCGGCGCCGACCTGGGCGGATGTGCTGTGGCAGCACTGGTTGCTGGTGGTTTCCATGGCTCCAGTCTATACCCTAGGGGGGTATCTTGCAAGGGGGTGTTACGGGTTGTTATACGGTATGGGTGCGGGGGCTCGTTGATAGGGGGATTCTTCGATAGGTTACGGTCCTGTCGATAGGTTAGTGACTTTAATGCGGGTTAAAGACCCACGGCGAAGACACTAACCTATCGAAAACCTCTGTCTAAAAAGCAGGCGGCCCCCGGACGTTTATATGTCCGGGGGCCGCCTGCTGCGGTTATTTATAGGTTGGGTCAGAGTTGGTTTACATGTCGGGCCAGTCGCGGTGCAGCGAATACTCCGTATCCCCGTCACCGTTATCATTCAGGTGCCAGCGCTGGCCGGTGCGGATGTCGGCCTTACGCAGGCGCGGGTTCGGGTTGTCCTTCTTACCCATCGTCGGATCGTTCTTGCAGCCCCAACGGGTGTCGTCGTAGCTGCAGTCACCTGCCACGCGGCCCACATCAACCCACCACACACGCACCAGCAGCGGGTCGCTGGTCGCCTGCGGGGTCACCATCATCATCTGCCACGGGCCACCGTCCACACGGAAACGAGCCGTATAGTGCACGGTCGCGTACGCATGGAAATTACCAGAACGCTTATACGCATAACTGG
>CAUUAD010000160.1:0-3356 GCA_963542785.1 Rothia mucilaginosa | reverse complement strand
TCCTCGAAAAGCCACATGTGTTTCGAGAAGCCACGTAACATGTTGCTTTTCGAAACACATGTGGCTTCTCGGCGCATAAACTCAGCCCCCCCGCATGCACAACTTTCACCAGCCCAAACGCTATTGATTCGCATCACACGTCGGTGTTTTTAGGTATCCTTGGGGTAACACTCAGACAGAAGCCCGCCCTCCACCTCGAAAGGGGCCGCATGAAAACCTTCTGGACTAACCTACCCCTCACCATCCGCGCGGCAGTCATCTTCTGCTACGCCTACACCGCAGTGCGCATCCTCAACCTCTTCTCTGAGGCAGGCACCGCACCGCTGACCCCGCGCACATTCTTCGACGGTGCCCTCACCGCGGCTGTCGTCGTCGGTGCTCTCGCCCTGTACCTGGGTAACGCCCTGGGTGCCGCTCTGCGCGCCCGGCGAGAAGGCTACGAGCCCCGCCCGGTCGGCATCATCGTCGCCTACGCGCTCTTCGTGGCGGTGTGTACCTACCTTGTCTGCCGCCTCATCGCCTACACCGTGGAGGCGGGGCTCACCTGGCTCTTCCCGCCCGCCCTCGACCCGGTGCTGGTCGCCGTGGGTATGGCTGTTCTTGGCGTGATCAACTATGTGCGCCTTGACCGCACCCGTAAGGACTAACCGGGGGGGGGGAGCTGCACCAAAACCCCTCCTTGAAAAGCCACATGTGTTTCGAGAAGCCACGTAATATGTTGCTTTTCGAAACACATGTGGCTTCTCGGCGCATAAATTCGGTGCAATAAAAACAGCACAAGAAACCGCCCCGTCCACCGCACCCACACGGGGGTGCAACGGCCGGGGCGGCCTCATTCAACGGTCAATGACCGGCTTACAGGCTCTGTGCCTGAATTGCGGTGATCGCAACGGTGTTGATGATGTCCTCAACGGTGGTGCCGCGGGACAGGTCGTTCACGGGCTTACGCAGACCCTGCAGAACCGGGCCCACAGCGGCAGCACCCGAAGACTGCTGAACAGCCTTGTAGGTGTTGTTACCGGTGTTCAGGTCGGGGAAGATGAACACGGTAGCCTGACCAGCGACCTCGCTGCCGGGCAGCTTGGTCGACGCAATGGACATGTTCGAAGCAGCGTCGTACTGGATCGGGCCCTCGACCGCGAAGTCGGGGTTCGATGCGCGCACGAGCTCGGTTGCCTCACGCACAACGTCCACGTCTGCGCCAGCGCCGGAGGTGCCGGTCGAGTAGGACAGCATAGCAACCTTGGGGGTGACGCCGAACTGGCGTGCAGTCTCAGCGGATGCCTTCGCAATGTCGGCGAGCTGCTCTGCGTTGGGGTTCGGGTTCACTGCGCAGTCGCCGTAGACCAGAACGCGGTCTTCCATCAGCATCAGGAAGACGGAGGAGACGATCTTGGTGCCGGGGCGGGTCTTGATGAACTCGAGCGAGGGGCGGATGGTGTTCGCGGTGGTGTTCACTGCACCGGAAACCATGCCGTCGGCGATGCCCTTGTAGACGAGCATGGTGCCGAAGTACGAGGGGTCGGTCATGCGCTCGCGAGCAGCCTCGATGGTGACGCCCTTGTGTGCACGCAGCTCAGCGTAGGTTGCTGCGAAGTCCTCGGTGTACTCGTTGTTCTCGATGTCGATGATGCGAATCGAGCTGGGCAGTTCGATACCCTCAGCCTGGCAGATTTCTGCAATCTTGGCGGGGTTGCCGAGCAGGATCAGGTCGCAGAAGTCGCGGCGTGCAATGATTTCGGATGCACGCAGGATTCGCACGTCGTAACCCTCGGGCAGGACCACGGAGCGGCGGTTTGCGCGTGCGGTCTCGATGAGGTTGTGCAGGAAGCGCAGCGGGGTCATGGATGCGGGGCGCTCAATTTCGAGGCGTGCCAGCAGTTCGTCCTTGTTGACGTGCTCGTCCCAGCCGCCCATTGCCGCTGCGAGCTTGCGCTGGTGGCCGCTTTCGAGGGTGCCGCGGACGCGGGAGACTGCGCGTGCAGACTTGAAGGTGTCCTTGGTGGTGGACAGCACGGGGAACGGCGCGTTGTCGATGAGGGAGCCGACTGCGGTGTTCTTGCCGGGCAGCGCGTCCAGGCCGCCGGTGAGCAGCACGCCGGAGGGTGCGGGGAAGGTCGGTGCCAGTGCGGATGCGAGGGTTGCTGCGACGATGTCTGCACGGTCGCCGGGGACGATGACGAAGTCGCCGTCGACGAACTGGTTGAGGAAGTTGGAGACGTTCATTGCTGCGACCTTGATGCCGTGGATGTCGCGGCTGAGGTCTTCTGCCTTGATGCCTTCGGTGTCGAGCTTGAGGGCTTCGGCAACTTCACCGACGGTGGGTGCGTTCAGTTCGGGGATTTCGGGCAGTACGTAGACGGGCAGGTTTGCGTCGCCGCGCTTGACGGACTTTTCGATTTCGTCGCGCAGTTCGGGTTCTGCACGGCCGACGATGATGGCGAGCAGGTCTGCCTTGGAGGCGAGCAGTTCGGTGCGTGCCACGTCAACGGCGGTGACTGCTTCCTCAACGGTTGCTTCCTGTGCGCCGACGATAGCGACGACGGGCAGGCCCAGGTCGCGTGCAATCTGGACGTTCAGGTCGAATTCGACTGAGAGCGCGTTGGCGGGCAGGTAGACGCCGTCAACGATTACGACGTCGCTGTTTGCTGCGACCTTTTCGTAGGCGGAGACTGCGCGTGCGGAGATTTCTTCGGTGTCGCCTTCTGCGATGAGTGCGAGTGCGTCGGTCATGGAGACTGCGCCGCCGACCTGCTCTTCGGTCAGGCCGAAGTGCTCACGGATGAGGCGTGCCATGGGGTCGTCGGCGATGGTTGCGCCGTCGAAGACGGGGCGGAAGAAGCCGACGCGGTCTGCGCGCTTGATGAGGGAGTCTGCTAGACCCAGTGCTACGAGGGACTTGCCCGAGTTCTGGGACATAGCGGAGAGGTAAAGACCGGTGGTCATTGTTTTACTGTCCTTCTATGCGATGTTCGGCGCTGGGTCCCGCGGTTGCGCAGGGGTGTATGTGCTCCTGTGCGCGGGTGCGTCGAGCTTATAGGTCATCTTCTATCTTAAGGCGTTGTGGGGGTGGTGCCTAACAGGGTGTGCGGTGCGCTGTGTCATGCGTTGCGTCATGTGGGGCGGATGCGCAGCTTGTTAGGGCTGGGGTGTTTTGCGTGCCGCCTCCTGGTGTGGTGTGCCGTTTAGGGGTTGAGGATGCGGGTGTATCGTACGCTGCGGCCGGGTGTCCAGGAGCCGCGTGCTTGGAAGTACACGCCTTCGTTACGGTAGCCGAGGCGCTCGTAGAAGGAGAGCGCTCGTTCGTTTTCTGCCATGACCCACAGGTAGGAGTTTTCGTCCGGGTAGATGACGGA
>CAUUAD010000159.1:0-3371 GCA_963542785.1 Rothia mucilaginosa | reverse complement strand
TTGACCAGGCCCTCGCACAGGTCGGTATCGCCCGAGTACGAGAACACGGTGTGGCCCTCGCGGTCATTGCAGGTGATGCGCAGCGCGTACGGGTCCTTCGAGGGGTGAACCACACGGAACGGCTCCACGCGGAAGGGACCAATCTGTACGGGCTCACCCTCAGTCCAGGTGTGGTACTCGAACTCGGTGCTCATGCCCGGCTCCGGGTCCAGGCCGTGAGTCGCCGAAAGGTACTCGTTAATCGCGGCGGGACCGTACAGCGGAATGCGGCCCTTGGGCCAGCCGCGCGGATCCCACTTGACCGCCACGTGCAGACCGGACAGGTCGATGCAGTGGTCCGGGTGCAGGTGCGAAATCAGAATCGCGTCGATATCGCTCAGGTCGATGTGGCGCTGGAGCATGCCGAGGGAGCCGTTGCCCATGTCCATGATGATGCGCCAGGTTCGACCCGCGAAGTCCGTGGCGGTGAGCATGTAGCAACTAGCCGGTGAGACGGGGCCGGGAAAGGAGCCCGTGCAACCGATAACGGTTAGACGCATGAGGTGTCGTCCTTAGGGGTGGTGCCAGAAAATTCGGTGCCCGCCGAGGTGTGTGCTTCCTCTGCAGGATCTGCCGATTCGTCGAGGGTGATGTTGCGGTGTGCCGCAAGCATTTCGGGGGTGAGTGCCGCCAGCGAGCCGGTCGGATAGCGTTCCGCCACGGAGCTGGTGTGGCGCACGTTGGTGACCTCGGGGCCGAGGAAGCGGCGTGCCAGCTGCGAGAACGTCTCAGATTCGCCGGTGGCGAGGAATTCGTGGTGCGGGTTTTCCTCGGGGACCGGGCTTTCAATGGCGTGGTTGAGCAGTTCGCGGTACACGTCCTTCGCGGTCTCATCCGCGGAGGAAACCAGGGTGACGTCCTCACCCATAATGTAGGAAATCACGCCGGCCAGCAGCGGGTAGTGGGTACAGCCGAGCACGAGGGTGTCCACGCCGGCGTCCTTGAGCGGCTGCAGGTACTCGCGGGCGGTCTCCAGCAGCTCGGGGCCGGAGGTAATGCCCTTCTCCACGAACTCCACGAAGCGCGGGCACGCCACCGAGTGCACCTCAAGGTTCGGGGTAATCGCGAAAGTGTCCTCGTAGGCGCGAGAGGTGACGGTCGCCTCCGTCGCAATCACGCCGATCTTGCGGTTGCGGGTTGCGGCGAGCGCACGGCGGGCGGCGGGCTGAATCACCTCGATGACGGGGATGCCGTACTGGCGGGTGTAGCGTTCGCGGGCGTCGCGGAGCACCGCTGCAGAGGCGGTGTTGCAGGCGATGACGAGCATTTTCACGCCGGAGTCGACGAGTTCGTCCATGATGCGTAGCGCGTTGGCGCGTACTTCTGCGATTTTGAGGGGGCCGTAGGGGCCGTGGGCGGTGTCGCCGACGTAGATGATGCGTTCGTGAGGCAGCTGGTCCATGATGGCGCGTGCCACGGTGAGTCCGCCGACACCGGAGTCGAAGACGCCGATGGGTGCCGCGGCGGTGGGGCCTACGGGCGCGGGGCTACCCCAGGGGGTGCGGGCACGGTAGGGATTGGTCGCGTCAATGCTTTCACTCATGTGTCACCTACACTTCGTTATCGGTCGGGTACCACGTTCTATGCTAACTCGCTAAGGTTACCCTTTTAGTTCGTTCGGCGGTTAGATGAGTCGAGAACCACCATTATGTGGTTGTATATGACGGTAGTTCGAGGGGGAATTCGAAAAATTCGTTCTATTCTTGCTCGTTTGCCCCGCCATTTCCCCCGCCAGGTGCTCCGCCGGGCTCTTCGCCTTCTTCGTCGTCCAGCCCGTCGAGCATGGCGAGCATGAGCGAATCCTGAACCCAGGAGACGAAGTTGTACACCACAGCCATGTACTCTTCCTGAGTCTCAATCTTGGAAGGGTCGGTGAACGCCGCAATATATTCTGCGGTGTCTTCGTCCACGATGTAGATGCGGTCGGCGAGCACCAGGCGAATATCGCCGAGCGCAGCAGCCCAGGCGCGGGCGTGTTCTTCGTTCAGGCGCAGGTCGCTGGATTCAATGTCGAAGGCGAGCATGGCGAGGTTCGCGCGTTTGGTTTCGCGCAGGTCGCGTTCGGTGTAGCGGCGGTATTCGGTGGCGGCCTCGTCGTCGCTGCTTGCGGCGGGTAGCAGGCGTGCTACGGCACTGTCGGCGGGAATGGTGGGGTTTTCGGTGATGCCGACCAGCGCCTCCAACGGGTCGACGGTGCCGCCGTCGGCGGTGGTATCTGCCGGGCGCAACAGCGCGCGCACGTCTTCGGCGAGTTCGCGGATCAGGTCGCGTTCGGCGGGTTCGAAGGAGGCGGTGTAGCCTCCGGGGGTGCGGCGGAAGGGTCGCGCCATTAGTTTTCTACTTTCTCGAAGGTTGCCAGCAGACCCCAGGCGTGCATTGCCTGGGTGTGTTTTTCGGCGTCTTCGCGCGAGCCGGTGAAGACGATTGCCTTGCCGTTGTTGTGCACCTGCAGCATGAGCTCTTCTGCGCGGGCGCGGGAGTAGCCAAAGTGGCTGCGGAAGACGTAGGACACGTAGGTCATGAGGTTGACGGGATCGTTCCAGACGATGACTTTCCAGGGGGTGTCTGTGGCGAGGATGTTCTCCAGGGCGGTGTCGAGGTCGGTGTCCTCGAGGGTTCCGGTGGAGAGGGTCACGGCGGTAGTGTTCATTGGTTTCCTTTGCGGCCGGTTCCCTTTGATTATACGGGCGGGTGTGTGTTGCCCCCGTGCCGCTCCCGTGTTACACCTGTGTTCGCCCTGCGCCACCGCGGTGTTTGTCAGGTATTGCTCCCGCACAGAGTGCTGGTAATTTGTCATACTACAGCACTTAGAGTCAAGAATACTTTATGTAGTGATTGACACGCCGACTCAAGAGGAAAAATACCCTAATCCCCCACTACAATAAACACATGGCTACTACTTCCCTTCTCACCGACCACTACGAACTGACCATGCTCCAGGCGGCACTCGCCTCCGGCGCAGCCAACCGTAAGTGCACCTTCGAAGTCTTCACCCGCCGCCTGCCCGCGGGCCGCCGCTACGGCGTCCTCGCAGGCACCGGCCGATTCCTCGAAGGCCTCGCAGACTTCCGCTTCAACGACGAAGAACTCTCCTTCCTCTCCTCCCGCAACATCGTCAACAAAGAAACCCTCTCCTACCTCGAATCCTTCACCTTCAGCGGCAATATCCGCGGCTACGCAGAAGGCGAAGCGTTCTTCCCCCACTCCCCCGTCATGCAGGTCGAAGGCACCTTCGCCGAAGCGTGCGTCCTCGAAACCTACCTGCTGTCCATCCTGAACTTTGACTCCGCCGTGGCGAGCGCCGCCTCCCGCATGAGCGCAGCCGCAGGCAA
>CAUUAD010000158.1:0-3378 GCA_963542785.1 Rothia mucilaginosa | reverse complement strand
ACCTTCAGCACCGCGCGGTCAGCGTTGTGGCTCGAAACGCGCAAAGACCAAGCGTAGAAGAGCGCGTAGATAAAACTGATGAACCACCAGGCGGTAATGAGGATTGCCGCCGCGCCAGCGCAGAGCAACGAAGCGTCAGCAAGAGGGTGCGCCGAAGGGATGCGGTGCAGGTTCACGCTCAACGCGCCCAAGACCGCCGCCGAAAGCAGGGGAGGGGCGATGAAGAGCAGTGCGTCCTGATAGTTTGCCTTAGCACCGGACTCGGTTACAGAGTCGGCTACGGCTACCTCTGCACTGACGGTACGAGGCGCGGCTGCGGGGCGTGAAGCGACGGTGACAGGGCGTGAAGCGAAGGTTGCGGGAGCTGAGCCCGGAGTGGAAAGATGGTCCACAATGACCTCCAAATGGTGTATTTGATAGCTTTTGGTGTTTCTTCATTTATACAGGAGGTTGCGCCAAAAATGAAGCAAAACGCATCAAAATATATGAAAAACATGTAATTTGATAGAATTTGCTTCAAAAATCAGGCTCGAGAATCACCATCCGACCAGAAAACGTCCCGGTTCGTATCCGCACCCCTCCTCGGGTAGGGTCATAGTATGAGCATGGAAAAGTTCCTACGAGACATTGAGGCGCGCCTCGCCTCCGAACGCGCCTGGGATATGGAACAGGATGCCCGCCAAGTCGCCCGCGTCCACTATTCAACCATCACCCTCGACGACCGCCTCCTCGCACAAGTTGGCGGCCCCATCCGTATCTGCGCCACCGACATGCAAACCTACGAAGGTAAGCTCGAAATGGTCGGCGAAGAATGGGTCAGCATCGAAGCGCGCGGCGAGAACATCATCATCCCCCTGCGCGGAATGCTTTGGTGGGAAGGCGGCATAGCTCCCGGACGCGCTGATGTTCGCCCCGAACGCTACCGCATGAAAATCCAGCTCGCCCTGCGCTCCCTCGCCATGGCACGCGAGCCCGTCCGCCTCTCCCTCGAAGGCGGCACCGTCAGTTACGATGGCGTGATTGAGCGAGTTGGCGCCGACTTCCTCGAATTGCGCCTGCTCAACGGTGGACAGTACCCGCGCATCCACGAACGCGACCAGTACGCGCGTGCAGCCTACGGTGCGCAGGGAGGTTACGGGCAGGCTGGTTATGGTCAGGGCGCCTCCGGCTACTCCCGTGCACCTCGCGGCGCTGGCGTGCGCACCATTCCGCTGGCTCGTATTAGCGCAGTTATCGCCCGTATCTCACGCTAAAAGCACGGGGTAAATAGTGGGCAGTTCAATTTGTGGGAACGCCCATAAAAACGCCTCGACAAGTATAAATTCCCTTATAAAAGCAACAATAAACACAAAAAGGTCCGCCCCTCTCCATTGAAATCTCAATGAGAGGAGCGGACCTTTCTAAAACCACTCGAGCGTTGCGCCCGCGAGGTGCATGTCGAATGCTACTCAGCCTTAGCCTTTGCAGTGAGCTTGCCGGAAGCAATTGCCTCCAGAGTCTGCTCGTGGCGCTCGGTAATGTACTCTTCAAAACGAGAGCGTTCAATGCGCCACTGGTTACGTCCACCAATCTGAATGGCGGGAAGTTCGCCGCTACGCACCAGAGCACGCACCTGCGAAAGCGAAACCTGCAGCTCCTCGGCAACGTCGCTCAGAGTGAGGAAACGAGGTGCAGTCATCGAATTATTCCTTTCCGTGAGTGAAATCCTGGGCCCCTTAGCCACCGTTAGCGGCCTTATACATAGAGTCCATACGGAACATCTATTGAGTACTTTCAGTATATGTCATCACCATGAAATTTGCGCACAAAAAGCCTTATATGAGCTGAAAAGTTATCTAATTACCCATTCAAAAGGGGCAAGACTCAAAAATATTTCATAAACGCGACTCTTGTTGAGAGCGAGTACTAAATGAAATATGCTGTTAGGGTTAGTGCCAGAATCCAGTCAAAGCACTATCGAAAACACACCACTCGCTCATCGGTCAGTTGAACAACACCCGGAATCACCGCCGGCTTCCGCACCGAAAGGCACAACCACATCATGCGCATACGACAGAACGCGACGAAGCGTTCCACCCTCACCGAGCCCCACGCCAGGCGCCTCAAAAGGCCCACCGTCAAGGACTGGCGATTCATCCTCGGTGTACTTCTCGTGCTCGTCTCCATCACCGGCGTGCAGCTCTACGTGCAAGCCAACAACAGCAAAACCGAGTACTACACCGCCAAAAGCGAGATTCGCCTCGGCGAGAAGATCACCGAAGACAAACTAGCCCGAGTCGAAGCGAACATCGACTCCGCCAACGATAAGTACTTTACCCGCGCCGACGCCGCCCAGATGAACGGCAAAATCGCGATTCAGCGCATCCCCGCCGGTAACCTCATCAGCAAGGAATCCGTAGGCACCGAAACCTCCCCGGGCCGCCGTCTCGCCACCGTCAGCATTGACCGTGCGGCAGCCTCCGCGCTGAAGGCGGGCGAGCGCGTGGACGTGTGGACCTCCGGCCCGCGCAACCCCGACACCAAGAGCGATAACCGCACTGAAAACGGCGCCCGCGCCATCGTCACCAACGCTGAAATCGTTGCTGTAACGGTCGACGAAGGCGTGCTTGGCGCCAACGGCAAGGCAACCGTGCAGCTGTGGGTCAAGGAAGAAGCCCTCGCCGCCCTCGTCAAGGAAAGCAATAGCGACTCCAAGATCAGCCTCATCCCCGGCACCTATGGGGAGGGTCAGTGAACATCCCCGTCATCCTCTACGGCGATGACGGCTCGCTCCTGAACCGCATCGAATCCCAACGCGGCCGCGTCTCCGTGGCGCGCACCGTGCAGGACTTCAGCGAAGCCGTCGGAATGGCGCACACCGGCATTGCCCGCGTGCTGCTCTGTGCCCACGTGCCCGCCGAAATAAGCGCCTCCACCGTGGATGCGCTCGCCGCCTCCGAGGTGCTCCTGGCGGTCATCGCCCCGGACAACCTGCATCTGCCCACGCAGGCTCACCGTATCCGCCCCGAAGCTGCCCTCGACGAGATTCTGGGCTCGCTCGAACAAGCTGTGGATGCGGCGCTCGCCCGACCCAACGCAGGCTACGGCGTGCCCGCACAGACCCCGAATCAGGCTCCCGCGCAGGCGGTGCATCAGCCGGAGGCGCACGCCGCCTACGGTCAGGACGCAGGCTACGGATACGATGCAGGGTACGGCTACGACAGCGCGTACGGTGGCTACGGTTACGATAACGGAGCTGCTGGCCATGGGGCGGGCGGCTACGGCTACGACCCCGCCGCGGGCGCTGCTATAAACGCCGGCGCGCCCTACGGTGCTGACTACGGAAGCTACGGGATCGACCCCGCGGTGCCCGCCGGAAACGCGCCCGGTGCACCCGGC
>CAUUAD010000157.1:0-3386 GCA_963542785.1 Rothia mucilaginosa | reverse complement strand
TGCGAGAGCTCAGCGAAATCACTGCGGGGTCACGCCAACGCGCTTCAAGAGTTTCGAGCCCCTCAATGTCCACCCCGGCGACTGCCAGGACGCAGCGAGCCAAATCCTCCACCGCGTCACCAAAAATCGACTGTTTCAGCTCAGCCTTAGTAATCAAACGGTCTTTGGCGCTTCGCATTGCCTCCGCGCTTGCCGGGTTCGACTCCGTAGAGACACCCAGCATGAACGGCGGGATACCAGTCTGCGAGGACACTTGCTGTGCGTAGACTTTGAACGTATTCAGCAGCTGGGTCAGGTCAGCACCCGGCACCGAGCCGGTCTGCGACCCGCTCGGACCAACCAGGAAACGCCCGAAATAGGCTTCCAAGCGGTTCCGCCGCGGGTTCCCGTCCTCGTCTACAAACATTTCCTCGACGCCATCGCCGAACAAAAACCTGACAGGCATGGACAGGAGCTCCTGAGCCACCTGCAGATTCGTCAGCGTTCGCGCCGCCGCATCACACAACTTGTGGATCTCTTCAATCTCACTCCGCCCCTCTTCACCAAGGCGAATCTGGTTCACAAAGGGAATCACGGGGATCCCATCGAAGCCATGCTCATCAATCTGGGTGAGAACTTCGAAGCCGTCGCGGACCTCATAGAATCGGGTCACGCCGGGTTCGTAAACAGCCCGTGACGTGTTCAGACCGTCGCGGTACGTCTGCACCGCCTGCACCAAGCGGCCCGTAGCATCCTTCCGCAGCTCAAATTCGTCGCCCTTGTGTACCGAGATGTGAGGGATAGAGGGGTCAGAGCCGCCACCAACGACCATGAACGCAGCGCCGGAGACAAGAGCCTCCGTCAGCGCCAAAGTCAGCTTCGTGCGGAAATTATTCGCCTGCAGGACACGGTTCAGCTGCTCAGGAGCCTCATCCTGACCGCCGTGACGGGAAATGGAGAAACCTTCAAGCACCAAAGACTCGACCAGCACGTCTACAGCCAGCTTCGGCCAGCCCACCTGCATTTCGAGAATGCGGACGTCAGGAGGCAGGGACACGCCGATCGCGTCCAACCTCGATTCGCCGTTATAGTAGTTCTCCCATTTGCGGGGGTTCTTTACAACACGGCCCACTGGCTACCTCCCTTCTTGTCCTTCTCAGTCAGTCCATGGAACGCCAAAGTGCACGCCACCAAAGGAGAAATATCTTCAGCTCGATCATCACGAGTCCAATACCATAACTCGCTGCCGCCCTTAGAACGTCGACAAGCTTGAACAGCCGCATCCAACTCCTCCTGACCGGTATGCCGAGCCGAGCCACGACCCAACGCCTCAAAGAAAACGCCGCATGACTGCATATAAGTGCGGTGGTCAAGGCCCATAGTCATCCGCTTTAACTTTGGAGACTTCGCAATCACCTCAGACGACTGCGAAGCACCCGTATAAACCATCGCCACAGGCTTCCACTTACGCTTCAGCTCCTCCAAACGTGCCGGCACCCAATCCGTACCAACACGCCTATCAACAACCTCAATATGGATGTTCCCGTCAGCCCGGCGAGACGCTGCGGCAATCGTTGCCACGTCACGCAGAGGCGTCACATCCACACCGAACGCGACCTCAACACCGGAACGGGACTCCGGATCAAGGCACTGAGCCCAAAAATCAGCAGGAATCGCCGACGAAGAGCCAACCTTCGACCAGATGCCGAGGCGCTCACGCTTGAAATGCTCATCACTCATCGCGCGGCGCTCCGAATCCACATACTCAGCCGAAATGCGCCGACCAAGCGCAGGATTTGCCAGCGCCCAGTTCGCCGGGTCAGCCGGGTCAGCATCCTCAAACGCGGACCATTCGTAAAACGCCAGCTTCGTCTCCTCAGCAGGCGCCAAAGCCCTATCACGGATGCTTTTCAGCACCTCAGAGTCAGGCATGCCAGCAGATGAGGCGTACCAGATTTGCGGAGACTCAAAACTCTTCGAGGCCAGCGTCGGCAGCATCGAAGCCTGCACAGAACGCGGCAAATCGTAAGCCTCGTCAAAAACAACCATGTCGGCGGTAAAACCACGCGCCGAACCGCGGCTACGCGCCTTAAACAGGACACGGTTACCGCTCGCAGTCGTCAAAGACATGCCACTGTTACCAGTTTTGATGCCTGACATCTTCCCTTGAGGGTCGCCCGCGTAGCCAGCCATGTACTCGACCAGCTCGGACCCGCGAATCAGCGACTCCAAACGCTGCTGATGCTCAACAGCCGTACCGAACAGATGCGCCGAGTGAAGAATCAGCCGCTCGCCGAACAAAAACATGCCAGCAAGCTCACGAGCTTCAAGGATGGACCCCTTACCGTTCTGTCGAGGAACAATAAGACCGACTTCAAACGCCTTCCAGTGCCCATCAACACGCTCACCGAGCGCACCACGGAGCACATGCTGCTGCCAAGGGTCCAAATGCAGGCCCGCAACAGCCGCCAAGTCGACTGCGTCATCACCTGCTGAGGTGAAATATAGCGGGGTCACGTCGATGCGTGGAGTCTGAGACCCCATCAGCTGAGCTGTCTCAACCACAGAGCCTCACCTCCCTACCCGGCGGCTTGCGCTTCCTCGATGCGGCGCTTCCTACGAGCCGCCAGCTCATCCAGCTTGCTCACCTTCGGCTGTACCGTCTCCTTCAACCGGGCAATTTCAGCAATGTCATCACGTTCAGCAGCCATTAGCCCAGCAATATCACGCGGCGCAGCAACCATGAGCGCGGCACGAGTCCGGTGAAGACGCCACCGCGCGGACTCCAACGGGTCCTCATGCGTCGGCACCGGCACCTCACGGACAGATCCATAAGCTCCGACCTGCTCAATGACAACCACATCACTGTGTCCAACGGCTTGGACAACAGGCGCAGGAGAAGGAGCACCAACTACAGGTTCCGGCGGCCGCTCCGCAGCCTTACGGTCACGCGCCGCCTTCGACGCGGCACGCTCAGCCGCCCGGCATTCCGGGCAAGGAGGCTCACCCCGGCGACGGTGGCGCTTAGCAGCCGCCGTAGTCCCGCAGGGAGCCAGGCTGCGGCTTTTTTTCTCAGCCACAGAACCCCCTCTCAACGGGAATTTTTGGGTTCCAGAGCCCGCGGGGGGATGTCACTATGACCGAAGGGGGAAACTTGACCCCATAGGGGGTAACCCCCGGGGGTTCGTTTCCCATTTCGTCATCATCTGAAAACCAATTCCGTTTCGTCGTCGAATAAAAAACTATTTGAGACACTCACCATGCTTGCGTGGTCTTCGGCGCTCGCACTTGGTGTGCGAGCCGTTTACGTCCGCGCTGGCTGTTGCACCGCCTGTGTGCCGGTGCCAGGTCGCCGAGCAGGTTGCCGCCGTTGGCTATGGCGTCGAGGTGGTCGGCGGTGAACGCCA
>CAUUAD010000156.1:0-3520 GCA_963542785.1 Rothia mucilaginosa | reverse complement strand
TGGCGGGTACGGGTCGCGGCTGGCAGTTGGGCATTTTGATTCGTAATGCGCAGGTGCTGGAGGCGACGAGCACGGTTGATCGTGTGGTTCTGGATAAGACCGGTACCGTGACGACTGGTGAGATGTCTGTGGCGTTCTACGGCACTTTTGATGACTATGAGTCGGCGGGTGACTTTGCCGGTATTTCGCCGGAATCCGCAGATTCCAAGAATGAGCGTTCTCTGTCTGTTCTGCGTGATGCCGCCGCCGTGGAGGCGCTGAGTGAGCACCCGATTGCCCGCGCGATTGCCGGTTTTGCCCGTGAGCAGGGTGTGCTGGCTGAGGGTGCTTCGGCGCCGAGTGTGAGCGGCTTTGAGGGTGTTCCCGGAGGCGTGCGCGGCGTGCTGAGCGGCGCGGGTGACGATGCCAAGGAAAGCACCGAGAATGGCGCCTCCCGACTGGTTGTTGTGGGTACTCCCGAGTACCTGCAGGCGGCGGGTGCGCAGCTGAGCGAGGGCCAGTTGGCGCTGCTGGATCAGGCTCGCCGGGCGGGTCTGACGACCGTGGTCGTCGCCCGCGGCGAGGCTCCGAACGGTGAAGCCCCGAACAGCACCCCCGACCCGCAGCCGGTCGGCATGATTTCGGTTGCCGATACCCCCAAGCCGGAGGCAGCAGAAACCATGACGCAGCTGCGTGAGCTCGGCCTGGAGCCCATCCTGCTCACCGGTGACGCCCCGCAGGTTGCGCAGGCGGTCGCCTCGCAGGTCGGCATTTCGGCTGAGAACGTGTACGCCGGCGTGACCCCGGAGGGTAAGTCGCAGGTGGTGGAGAAGTTGCAGGCCGCCGGTCACCGCGTGGCGATGGTCGGCGACGGCGTGAATGACGCCCCGGCGCTGGCTCTTGCGGAGCTGGGCATTGCGATGGGCTCGGGCACGGACGTTGCCGCGGAGGCCGCCGATATTGTGCTGACCCGTTCGGATATCGCCTCAGTGGTAACGGCGCTACGCCTCTCCCGGGCTACGCTGCGCACCATCAAGTCGAACCTGTTCTGGGCGTTCGCCTACAATTCGGTGGCTGTTCCGATCGCCGTGGCGGGCCTGCTGAACCCGATGATTGCGGGTGCGGCAATGGCGTTTAGTTCGGTGTTTGTGGTGCTGAATTCTATGCGTCTGACGGCGTTTAGGAAGTAGCAAAAAAATAACGCACAATTGTCCGAACATTAGCTAGTCAAATAGCCTAAACGAAAATTTCAAAAGAATAGCTGGCCGCGCTTTTCGCGCGGTAAAAGCTATAAAGAAATGCACCGTCCGTGTAAAGGCGGTGCATTTCTTTATATTCAGTTTTCACGGGCGGCGGTTCGGCGGCGAACTGAAGCCTCGGCGCGAAAACCTCGGTTCAAAGACCTCTCCCGAGAGGCCCGGTCAGAAAACCTTGCCGTGAGTCCGGCAAAAACCTTACGCCCAGGTGACCAGGTCCTCGATGGAGCGGCGGCTCTTCGGGGCAATCTCGCGGGCACGGTAACCGAAGGTCACAGCCACGGACACGCCGTATTCCTCCGGGTCGAACAGGCCGGCAGAGACGAGCAGCTCGTTCACTGCTTCGTAGTTCATACCCTCAATGGGGCAGGAGTCGATGCCGAGCATTGCGGCGCCGGTCATCATGTTGCCCAGGGCGATGTAGGTCTGCTTGGATGCCCAGTCGAAGAGCGCGCGGTCGCTTTCCAGGACCTTCATGTCGTTCTTCTGGAAGTTACCGTAGCGTTCGAGTGCGGCCTCCATCTGCTCCTCGGTGAGATTGCGGCTTTCGAGGGTGCGGCGCATCCACGGGGTGTCGTAGCGCAGGCCCTTCTTCGCCAGCAGTACGACCAGGTGGCTTGCGTCGTCGAGGGCGCCCGCCATGCCCCAGGCGATCGGCTTGAGCTTTTCGCGCAGTTCGGGGTCCTGGATGACCAGGAACTTCCACGGCTCGGTGCCGACGGAGCTGGGCGACAGGCGCGCAAATTCGAGGATTGCGGCGAAGTCTTCGTCGCTGACGCGGCGGTCGGGGTCGTAGGCGCGGGTTGCGCGGCGGCGGGCGAAAATTTCGAGGGCTTCTTCGCGGGTTACGGTCACGGTTTCATCCTTTGCATGAGGGTTTCAATACCCTGTCATGCTACACCCGCGGAGGGCGCGGGCGGTCTAATTGTGAGCCATTACGCCCAAAGCACGCATGCTCGAAGCAGCCAGGCGCGCAGGGCTTAGGCGCCTGCTTTCATCCACACATCCGAGGAGGCGCGGCGACCGAAAATGACCGCGCGGATTCCTTGGAAGTACAGAATATACGCCGCCCACAAGCCGCAATACCCGGTCAGCGCATCCATGGTGCCGTTGCCGACCGCCCAGTGCAGCCCGAGCATGACGGGCACGTACATGACGAGCATGATGAAGCAGCCGATTGCCAGGTATTTCACGTCCTGCGCGCCCATGAGGATGCCATCCAGGGTGAACACGTACGCGGCGATGGGCTGGCCGAGCGCAATGATGACGGTGGCGATGGTGAAGAGGAACGCCACCTGCGCATCCTTAGTGAATAGCCAGGAACCGAAGAAGCCGATGAGCGGGCAGATCAGGCCGGTGATGACGCCGTAGATGAGGCTCATGCGGAGCAGCCGGTTTTTCAGCTGGCGCACCTTCGCACGCTCAGATTCTACGTTCAGGTCGCGTTCGCCGAGTTCCTTGCCGAGTAGCGCCTGGGCGGCGATGGCGAGGGAGTCCAGGGCGTAGAGGAAGAGGTTAAATACGCCCATGCCGAGCTGGTAGGCGGCGGTGTGTTCGGTGCCGAATCGTGCCACGACGAACACGGTCAGCAGGGAGGCGATGCGCATGGACAGGGTGCGCAGCATGAGCCAGGAGCCGAGCGAGAGCACCGAACGCATGCCGGCGACGTCAGGTGCCCAGCGGACGGCGTGCTCGCGGGTGCCGCGCATCATGACCACACCGAGCGCGGCAGCCATGCCCCACTGGGTGAGGGAGGTGCCGGTCGCCGAACCGGCAACACCCCAGCCGACCGGGTAGATGAGCAGCCAGTTCAGCACAATGTTCACGAGTGTGCCGACCGTGGCGACTTTGAGCGGGGTGACGGTGTCTTGCAGCCCGCGGAGCGTGCCGACCTGCGCAAGGATAATCATCATCGGCGGAATGCCCCAGAGTGAGTGGTGCAAGTAGTCGAGGGCGTAGCTCATGGTTTCGTCGGTCGCACCGAGGCCGCGCAGAAGCGGGTCTGCGAAGGCGTATCCGGCGATCATGAGGAGCATGCCGAGGCCGAAGGCGACCCACACGCCGTCCACACCGATCTGCCAGGCGCGGCGCAGGTTCTTCTCGCCGAAGGCGCGCGCCACGGCGGGCGTGACGGAGTAGGCGAGGAAGTTCATGAGGCCCACGACCGTGGTGACGAGCGTGGCGGCGATGCTCATGCCGGCGAGTTCTGCCTTGCCGAGTTGGCCGATGAGGGCGGAGTCGGTGAGCACGAAGATGGGTTCGGCGATGAGCGCGCCGAAGGCGGG
>CAUUAD010000155.1:0-3530 GCA_963542785.1 Rothia mucilaginosa | reverse complement strand
ACGTTGTCCAGAATCCACTTGATCTTGGGGCCGGAGAAGTAGGTGGAGAGGTTCAGGCCGACGATGTCGTGGTACTTGCCAACGCCCTCTTCGCCTGCGAGCTCTTCAACGATTTCCTGGGTGCGGGTGTCCTGCCAGACGATTGCGTTGTAGACGGGCTCACCGGTGTTCTTGTCCCACACGACGGTGGTCTCGCGCTGGTTGGTGATACCGACTGCAGCGATTTCGTGGTGGTTGACTTCGCCGTTTGCCATGGCGGTTGCTACGACCTTGCGGACGTTCTGCCAAATCTCGGTTGCGTTGTGCTCGACCCAGCCTGCCTTGGGGAAGATCTGCTCGTGCTCGAGCTGACCGTGCGCTACGTTCTCGCCTGCCTTGTTGAACAGAATCGCGCGGGAGCTGGTGGTGCCCTGGTCGATGGAGAGGATGTACTTGCGCTCGACGTTGAGGGTTGCGGAGTGCAGAGAAGTCGTCATTGATTTTTCCTTAGAACAAAAGAATGGGGGTTATGTGAGAGGTTTAGAGGGGCAGAACTGCCGGAACGATCAGGCCGGCGAGGATAGCGCCGATGATCGGGCCAACAACCGGAACCCATGCGTAAGCCCAGTTGGAGCCGGTCTTACCGGGGATGGGCAGGAAGGTGTAGGCGATACGGGGGCCAAGGTCACGTGCGGGGTTGATAGCGTAACCGGTTGCGCCACCGAGGCTCATACCGATAGAAACAACGACCAGGGCAACAGCCAGAGGGCCGAGCTCGCTGGGGGTCTTACCGGATGCGATGATCCAGCCGATCAGGACGAAGGTACCGAAAATCTCGGTGATGACGTTCCAGCCGTAGGACTTGATGGCGGGGCCGGTGGAGAAGATGCCGAGGCGGTCGCCCGGGTCCTCATCGAAGTGCTTCTTGTAGGTGAGGTACGCTCCGGTTGCGCCGGCCATTGCGCCGAGCATCTGAGCGACGATGTACAGGGCAATGTTGCCGGGGGTTGCGGGAATGCCGGTTGCCAGGTCCTTGCCTGCGGTTGCCAGGCCAACGGTCACTGCGGGGTTCAGGTGTGCACCGGAGAGGAAGGAGAGGTACACGGCGGTGAACACTGCCAGACCCCAACCGAAGGTGATAACAACCCAGCCCGCGTCCTTAGCGTAGGACTTCTTCAGGGTCACAGCGGCACATACGCCGGCACCGAGCAGAATCAGGATGAAGGTGCCGAAGAACTCGGATGCGAAGATTCCGAGGGTGGTGGGATTGCCGGAGGCATCCACGAGGGAGGATGAACCGGCTGCAAGTGCAGTTCCTGCGGAGGCAAGAAGAGACATTGGTGCTCCTAGGGGTGAAGCGTTCGGAAGGACTCGCGAACCGTTGCGTGCCGTATCCAGTGCAACCTTTGCCGTTGTAACGGGTCGGGGTACAACGCTGTGCTGATATACGTAGCGGATTGCTACGAACAAGTTGGTAAAAATGGGGTAAGAAGCAGACCGCACCTGGGGAACGGACCCGTTGATGGGTTTCTACTTCTTGAGTTGGGGTTTTAGTAAGGGGAATATCGTAACGGTTACCTCACCTTTCGTCCGCCCCTCACAGGATTTGGACTAGTCCATGCCCTGTGAGGGGCGGGCGGCAGGTTCGTACCGGATCACCGGTTACGAGGGGTGTGGAATCTCTAGCGATTAGAGCTTGATGCGGGGATCAACCGCGGGGACGGCCTCAATCTTGGCCGAAGCCTCGGCGTCGGTGGAAGTGGATTCCGCCTCGCGGATAGCCTGCACGCGTGCGGCGTAGAGGTCACGCTCTTCCTTGACCTTCTGATCGTCCCAGCCGAGCTCGGAGCGCAGAATCTCAAGGATTTCATCGGCGGCAGCCAGGCCGCGGTCGCGCTGCTCGAGGTCGAGGCGTACGCGGCGGACCAGCACGTCCTCCAGGTGTAGGGCGCCCTCGTAGCGGACCGCGAAGACAACGTCTGCACGCAGGAACTGGGGTGCCTTAGCCAGGGGAGCGCCGAGGGAGGGGTCAGCGTCGATGAGGGCGCCGAGGTCCTCAATCTGCGCGCCGTAACGCTCGAGCAGGTGGGTGATGCGGTCCTCGTCCCAGCCGTAACGCTCGGCGTAGCGTGCGCGGTTGGCAGCGATGGCGTGGTAGCCGTCGGCACCGACCAGGCCGATGTTTGCGGTCACGGAGGGGTTCTGCTTGGCCTGCTCACCCAGTGCGAAGTTCACGGCGTCCTCAGCCATGACGCGGTAGGTGGTCAGCTTACCGCCCGCAATGGCGCTCATGCCGGGGGCAACCTCGGTCACGGTGTGCTCGCGGGAAACCTTGGTGGATGCGGCGCCGTCCTTGACCTTGGGCTGCAGCAGCGGGCGCAGACCGGTGTAGGTGCCGATGATGTCCTCGCGGGTCAGCGGGTTGGCGATCAGCTTGTTCGCCTGCATCAGGACGTAGTCGATGTCCTTGCTGGTTGCGACGGGGCGCTCGCGGTCCTCGGTGTAGGGGGTGTCGGTGGTGCCAATGATCCAGTAACGCTGCCAGGGGATGATGAAGAGAACGGACTTCTCGGTCTTGGTGAAGATACCGCTGGTTGCGTTGATGCGGTCGCGGGGAACCACGATGTGAATACCCTTGGATGCCAGAACCTCCAGGCCACCTTCGGGGTTAGCGAGGGACTCGGACTCTTCGGTCCACACGCCGGTTGCGTTGATGACGTGCTTTGCGCGCACGTTCAGGCGCTCGCCGGTCTCCAGGTCTGCCAGCTCTGCGCCGATGACGCGGCCGGATGCGTCCTTGGTGAAGCCGACAACCTGGGTGCGGGATGCAGCCAGTGCGCCGTAGCCTGCAGCGGTGCGGACGACGTCGATGACGAGGCGTGCGTCGTCAACGCGTGCGTCGTAGAACTGGATTGCGCCGCTGAATGCGGAGTCCTTGATGTCGGGGAAGACGGTCTTGGTGCCGGTCTTGGTGAAGTGACGCTGGGAGGGGACGCCCTTGTTGCCGCGGGAACCGAGGAATGCGAGGGTGTCGTACATGCCGATGCCGATTGCGGAGTATGCGCGCTCGATGACGGGCATCTTCAGGGGCCACAGGAAGGGCTGTGCGTGCACCAGATGGGGTGCGATCTTGTTCAGCAGCAGGCCGCGCTCGGTCAGTGCTTCGGTCACGAGCTTGAAGTCGAGGTTGTAGAGGTAGCGCAGACCGCCGTGGACGAGCTTGGAGGACCATGCACTGGTGCCTGCAGCCCAGTCGCCTGCTTCGACGATGCCGGTGCGCAGACCGCGGGTTGCTGCGTCGAGGGCAATGCCTGCACCGGTGATGCCGCCGCCGACAACCAGGATGTCAAGTTCTTCGTTGACCATGCTCTTGAGTGCCTTGGCGCGGGACTCAGCAGTCAGCTGGGACTGCTGCGCAATGTGCTGGGAGCTCATGTAGTGCTCTTTCTTCTCGTGCCGCGTGCGCGGCGTGGGGTTTCATCTTGCAAATAGTAAAACCCAATGGTGAAATAATAACCAAGTAGCTTGAACGGATTTTCACTGGGGGTCTG
>CAUUAD010000154.1:0-3565 GCA_963542785.1 Rothia mucilaginosa | reverse complement strand
CAGACGCGCGGCGGTAGGTGCATCATGAGCGTGCGCACCGGGCCGGGCACCGTACCGAAATGCACGCTCGCGCATCCGAAGGCACGCTGCAGCGGGCCCTGACCTCGGCTCACGCTCAGCACACGGCTGACCGGAACAATCGACAGCGTACGGATAAAGTAGCCGCCACGAATCAGCAGCAGGTCGCCTCGCGTATGCTCGCCAACGCTCGAACGCGCCGCATCAGAATCAATGCGGGTGGTCGCCTGCACCGAACCGGCAGTGTAACCGACCGTGGTCACTCCGTTACGCTTCCAGGTGAGCAGGTCCATCCAGCGCGCCGAAGAGGGCGTCACAATCATTGCCGGAACCTGCGGCTTCTGACTCTTCAGCGAACCGTTGGCGGTATCCAGCAGCACCTGCGCCTGCGCCTCGTCCAGGGCGGGTAGCAGCAGACGCAGCGCCATCAGCGTCTCCTGCCTGTTACCCACCGGCAGGGCAACATTGCGGGTCACCAGCTTCTGGTTGTCGTTCTGCTCAATACCAATACCGGCAATGGTCATCTTGATGCGGTACCAGCCGAACGCACGCCACAGAATGGACTGCTCCACGGCGAGTGCCTGAATACGCTCAACCATCACGTTCTGCGTGTGCGTGCCGGTGAAACCGTACCGCAGGGTCACGCCGCCCTGACCGCTCGGGGTGATTTTGAAGTTTGCGGCACCATCAAAACGTGCCCATAACGTACCCAAGTAACCGAGCAGCGGTACGAAGGTGCCGGGTAGCAACGCCATGAAAATGAGGAACGGGCTCTCACCAGCCAAGATCGCGGCGAAGACGGCGGCACCGAGCATGACGCCCACGGCGGGCACCAGCCACACCAGGTGCTCCAGTATGATGGAGGCAATCAGACGCACATTCGAGATGCGGAAAATCGGCGGCTGCGAGGGGTCTGCCGCGACCGGCATCGGCATACGACCGCGAGCACCGCGGCGGGATACAGCGGGCTGCTGAGTACCGGGGTGCTGGGGTGCAGACTGCTCGGGTGCGGGCTGCGAGTATCCGCCCTGCTGGGGCGTTGCCTGCTGATTAGCGGGCTGGGCGCCGTCCTGCGCGGGCGCACCATAGGACGCCTCGTAAGATGCCTCAAACGGCTGATGCAGCTGATCCGCATCCGGCATGCGCTCCGCCGAAATCTGCATGCTATCGGGCAGCACGTCGACCGGGCGGCCAGTCGCCTCCGAACGCAGCAGGTTAATACTCGCCATCGCGGTGCGGCGCAGAACCTCTGCCTTGCGGGCAGAAACGTACTTGATGTGCAGCGCCTCCGACGAGCCGTCAGCCACCTCAAAACGAAGCTCCGACAGACCCAGCAGGCGCGCCACCAGAGGACGCGAAATATCCACGCTCTGCACGCTCTCCAGACGGATCGTGCGGTTCTTCTTGAACAGAAAACCGCTACGGCGGTGAATCGCCAAATCGTCCAGGCTATAGCGGGTAAACCACCAGTCAATCGAGCCAGCAACCAGAATCAGCACGAGCACGGCGAAGCCGATAAGCTGCGAGTACGTTGCGCTGAAGTAGCTGTTGTTCTCGTCGAATACCTGCGTCAGGCGCGCGCCCCACTCGTTCGGCGGGGTGGTCAAAATATTCAGGATAATGCTCTGGAAGAAACCAAACGCCAACAGAATAATGAACCAGAGGTTCATGATGAACGTGCGGATATCGGCACGCCACCACTTCTGCTCCTGAGAGTTCGGGGCGTTATTATTCGGAACCGGGGTACTCATTAGAGTGCCGCCATTCGCTCATCGGCGCGGCGCACCAGGTCCGCGCGCAGCTCCTCCGCCACATTCAGCGGAATACCGAACAGCACCATCGTGCCGGTGGTCGTACCCGCGGTGCGCACCGTCAGGCGGGCAACACCGCACATGCGCTCCAGCGGGCCCGAATCCACATCAACATACTGGATGCGGCCGTACGGCATGGAACTCATCGAACGGAACACGATACCGCGGCGAGCCATCAGGTGATTCGGCTCCAGCGCGTAGCCGAGCGCGCGAGTACGGCGCGGAGTGGTCAGAATCCACCACAGACCCCACAGGCCAAACACCGCGACCACAGCCAAGCCCGCGATGCGGAGCGCCTCCGGGCCGCCGAAGAACACACCCGCACAATACAGGGCAATACCCGCAAGAATCGGGAACGCCAAGGCAGAAATAGTGTGAACAAAACGAACCGTCAGGTAGCCGGAGGCGGCGGGCACCCACTGCGGCTCCGGCACGGCTTGCGCGGGAACCGGCTGGGAGCTTACCGGCTGAGAAGGTGCCGGCTGCGCGGGAACTGGCTGCGGCGCGTTCGGGTACGCGGCAGCGGGCGGAACCTGCTGACCGTGCTGGGCTTGCTGTCCATACTGCGCCTGCTGGTCATACTGGGCACCAGGCTGACCGTAAGGCTGCTGGTACTGCCCGTACTGGTTCTGCTGAGCAGGCTGGCTCTGACCATACTGACCCTGCTGGGCGTCCTGCCCGCACTGGCCATTCGGCGAATAACTATTCTGGTTAGGAGCCGACATAGGTTCCTCCCTCTCGCGGCTTGACAGCACCGGAAGAGGAGGCCGCATCCTCATCATCCTCCGGCGGAATACGACAACAATGCTGCGCCCACAGGCCAGCAATCAGCAGGGCAACACTGCCCACACAATTAACGAGAACCTCCCAAAAGAGCACCGAAAAACCGCGCGTCGACACCATCGCCAGATGGTAGCCAAGAATCGCACCACACCAGCCCGCCAACAGGGCACCGGTCATGATGGATCCCTGCGCATACGCCACCGCACGCGCCGCAAGAATCGGGCCCATATGCGGCGCCTTCTCACGCGTCTGAATACGGCGATAACGAGCCACCTGCACACCCAGCCACACGGCACCCGCCGCAACCAGCAGGCACACCGCGCCGAGCATCCACGAAAAATTCAGCTCACCAAAACCGGCGCCAATCATCACGGAATTCACCATAAGAGCGACAGCGGCAGCACACACCGCCGCCACAATAATCGCCCGATAGCTCAGGGGCTTCATGGTGTTTCCTTTCGGTAGGTTCCTCTACCTTCCAGAGTGCCACATTTAAGGCTGATCAGGTACCTGCACCTCACGCATATAGCTAATAGCGTCTTCATCCGCCTCAAGCAGCGTGCGGGACAGCTCCGCAACGTTCACGACCTCGCGGCTCAGCGGCGCAGGAACCTCATCCGGTCGCTCCCCCGAAGGCTCCGCACGCCGGGTCACCGTCAGGTACGCCTGCGGGTCCATCTGCGCCCACGGCACCAGCACAAAAGCACGCTCCTGCGCCCGCGGATGCGGCAAAGTCAGCACCGGATCTTCAGAGATCACGCCGTCATAGTCAATCACGTCAATATCGAGGGTGCGCGGGCCCCAACGCACCAGGCGCTCACGGTGATGCGCCGCCTCCACCGCGTTACACAGCTTCAGCAGCTCGTAGGCACCCAGGTCAGTGGTCACCTCAATGACCGCGTTCACGAAATCCGGCTGACCCGCCGGGCCACCCACCGGGGCGGTACGGTACA
>CAUUAD010000153.1:0-3627 GCA_963542785.1 Rothia mucilaginosa | reverse complement strand
GGTCAGCCACAAACACCGCATGCCCCGAAGCCAAAATAGCTAGCACCTCCAGCAGAGCACTCAGAGCCGCCTCCGAAGCATCAAAACCGTAGTCGGGGCTCAACTCCAGTGCGAGCGCCCGCTGCCCCGAAGGTAGCGTGTACCCCGCCGTGCGATAGGTCTGTGCCTGCGCAAGAACCTGCTCGTAGGCTTCCGCATAGCTGAAACCCTCAATAATTTCTGCCGAATCATCGGGAAGTAGACCCGAGTACTGGTCGCCAAAGCTGCGCACCAGAGCGCAGTAATCGAGTACCTCCTCGGCGTGCGGAGCCAGTGCCTGCAGATCGCCGGTGTAGGAAAGAGCCAGCGGCGCACGGTCAACCGCCAGAAGGTACGCGGGGTCATTCGTGTAGCCCGCCTCCTGCTCGGTGCAGACAACGGCAACCAGCGGCTCGTCCTGATCGAGGATCGCGCCCACGCGCAGAGCCGCCAGACCCAGAACAATAGTGCGCCAGTGCAGGGGAGCCTGCAGATCAAAACCTTCATCGGGCGCCAGTTCGCATTCTTCAACCAACAGGTTTGCGCTCTTGTCTACCCAGTTCATGAGGACCCTGCCGGAGAGCTCAATACGCTCGCCTGCCGCCGAATACCAGATGAGGGCGGGGGTTTGTTGAGTGCTGAGTTTCTCGAAGAAACGGTTCAGAGTCGTGGGCGCGGACGCGCCGGTGGGGGAGAGAGTAACCATGGGTTTCACTCTACCTCACGGTTCAGAAGGAGCGGAGGCGCAGGGACAATTCCGGGAGCGGAGAGGAGGGGAGGGCCGATTGCCGGGCTAGAAAAGTACAGAAGTAAAGTAAAAACTTCTGATGGTGCTTGAAAAAACCTAATGATGAAAAACCTTTGCACTAACTAAGGTCCTATTTTGAAATAGGGCATGCAGATAAATTGGGAATATAAATGTTTCGCAATAAGCCTGGAAAAATATGCAGAACATGGATGTCAAAAAGATAAACTTTTCTTTTCGAATTTCCTGAAAATTTCTGGGAGTGGGGTTTGGGAGATTCCTGCAGGGGGTTGCACCGCCGACTTCCCTTATATTTGCGGTCAAGATGCGGAATTTGCATTCGGCGGCAAGTGGTCCTGAAAGGGGAAATTTGAGGCTGGCTCAAGATGTGACCAGGGGCAAGTGAAGGGGTGAAAAATATATAAAGGTCAAATTCACATTAAATATGACGCCTGTAACACATACATCTAAACATTGATTAAGTCTAGTTTGACGAAACGGCGTGTCGCACGTCTAATAGATATATAAGCGTGTTTGCTCTGGAAGGGACCGTAGAGGCCAGAGCAAACCATGCCACACCATACACACGAAGATTCCGTCCACGACGGATCCGCAGACTCATTAAGCTCACAATGAGAACACGGAAGGAAAACCCATGGGCTCCTACATTGCATCGGACCGCTCCATCGCGGCCGCGCGCGCATCAGGCGCTCAGCACCGTAGCATGAATCCCACTCAATCTCTCGAAAAAGCCGCCGACGCCTTTCTCTCAGACGCAGAACGAAACATGCCTGCCTGCACTGATGTGTGGACCGCAGCGGCAGGGCTCTACGGAACCGAAGGCGAAGACGGAGAACTCGCCTGGCAAGCTGAAGCGCTCTGCGCCCAAACCGACCCCGAAGCCTTCTTCCCCGAAAAAGGCGGCTCCACCCGAGACGCCAAAAGGGTATGCGGTGTATGCCCCGTGCGTGAAGAGTGTCTACAATATGCAATGGACAATGACGAGCGCTTCGGAATCTGGGGCGGGCTGTCAGAACGTGAACGCCGCCGACTGCGCAAGCAGGCGAGCTAAGCCAGGAAGGTACCATCTACATGCAGACCGCACGACTGTGCTCCCGCCAGACCTGCCAGCGAGAGGCGACTGTTACTCTCCAGTACTCCTACGCAGACTCCACGGCCATCATTGGCGCTCTCTCTGAATTTCGTGAGCCCCACGCCTACGACCTCTGCGATAATCACGCTGCACGACTGACGGCACCGCAAGGTTGGCGAGTCGTCTACAAGGTGCCCGTCCAGGGTTCGGACACCGCCGAATCCTAGAATTCGAACCCAAGAATTTAAACACCCGAATGCAAAGAACCTTCCGTGAATTCATGCGGAAGGTTCTTTGCGTATGAGAAACTGGCAGATAGTACAGACACCCGCAACTCACTCAAACACCATTCACTCGAAAAGAACGCGAGATCCATGAGCAAAGAAACACACCGAGGAATGTGGGGCGCACTGCGCCCGGCCATCCGCCGAAATAGCGCCGAAGAACTCCTCAAAGCTCGCCGAGCAGAGACCGTGACCAGCGAACCGGCACCGCACACCGGAGCCTTCGGACGCATCGTAGCAGACGTACCCACCGTCGCCGAAGAACCCGACCTGCCTACCGGCTCCGTACCCGTCGTCCCCGCACGCAGCAAACTCCGCGAACAGGGCGTCGGCACCCGCGTACGCACCCGCACCAACGTCTCCACCGGCTTCGTGCCCCTCGTGCGCGACTCGCAGAGCACCCCCAAAAATCCGACCCTCAGCGACCTCAACCGCGAAACCATGCAGAGGGCAGCCGAAGCAGAAGCAGCTGCAGCAGCAGAAGCCGAAAATGCGGCTGAAGCAGAAACCGTCGCTACCGCGGAGGCGGCAAGCGCCTCCACCGCCGGACGCAAGTACCGCACCGAAACCACCCGCACCGGTCACACCCACGCGGTCGCAGACCCCAACGCGCCGCTGTCCTCCCTGGCGGCCTCGCCCGAAGCCGCAGAACGCGCCGCGGCACGCGAAGACGCTGTGGAAGACACCCCGCGTTTCCTCAAGCTCCGTGCAACCCTCATCGCGCTCACCGTACCGCTGACCGTACTCATGATCGCGATTCGCGCTGTAGCCTCCGCACCCTTCCTCTGGCTCGAATACCACCGCCCCGGATTCCCCGAAGACAGCTACGGCTACTACCTCGTCGAGAGGATGCGCCTGGGCTCCTACGGCGTGGACTACATCAACAACTTCGCGCCGCGAGAATACCTCGCCCGCGTTACCACCGGTGCCGATAATACCCTCGCCTTCACCGAAGCAGAAGTGAACCACATGCACGACGTGAAGTGGGTACTGCTCATCGCCACTGTAGCCGTTGCCGCGCTCTTCTTGGTGACCCTCTTTAGCAGCATTTCCCTGCGTGAGCGCGCCCCCGGAACCATCCGCCGCAGCCTCTTCACCGGCGCGTGGATTACCCTGGGACTCATCGCGGTGCTCGGCGTTGTGGGCTTCTTCGGCTGGGAATGGCTGTTCACCACCTTCCACCAGGTGTTCTTCCCGCAGGGCAACTGGGAGTTCTCCGTACGAAGCTCCCTCATCCGCCTTTACCCGCCGCAATTCTGGATCGATGCAGCAATCGCCGTAGCGGTCCTCGTGGCAGTGCAGATTACCCTCCTGCTCGTGACCACCTGGCCCACCAAATACCGCAAGCTCAAGGCAGAACGCCGCCGCCAGGAACGCCAGGACCTGCGCGTCAAGCTCGCCTCCGCACGCGTCAGCGACAACTAACACACGCGTCGGCGACAACTAAAAATCATCAGCCACTTCACCGCGCAAGCCAGCGCGGAAAG
>CAUUAD010000152.1:0-3647 GCA_963542785.1 Rothia mucilaginosa | reverse complement strand
GACCTCCTGGACCACAACCAGGCGCTCTGCCAACTGAGCTACGACCACCATGTGCTTCGCTTGGTTTCCCTTGCGATATGCAACGGATACTACTGTACAGGAGATTCAGAAACCTGCCAAGTTGAAAAGCCGTGATGCTCGTTACATGCCGTGCTTACGCCTCGGATGCCTCAGCCTCACGCTCAGCCGCCTCGCGTGCGGCACGCTCAGCCTCCACCTCACGCGCAATCTGCGCCGAAGCAATCGCATCCGGGCCCTGCGGCACAAAAATAGCGCGGCGGTAATACTTCAACTCATCAATCGAGTCCTTGATATCACCCAGTGCGCGGTGGTTACCGGTCTTCGCCGGGGCGCTGTGACGAGCCGCCGGGTACCAGCGCGCCGCCAGCTCCTTAATGGTCGACACATCAATCACGCGGTAGTGCAGATGCGCCATGACCTCGGGCATGTAGCGCTCCAAGAAGCGCTTATCCATACCCACCGAGTTGCCGCCCAGCTGCGCCTTGCCCGCCACCGGAACATACTTCTTGATGTAGCGAAGCACCTGCTCCTGCGCGTAATCCATCGACACACCGTGCTCAATATCGGGCAGCAGACCCGAGGCCTCATGCATCGAACGCACAAAATCATTCATGTTCTCCAGCGCACCGGCAGGAGACTCATCACCGGGCTTAATGACGAACTCAACGCCAGAACCCAGAATGTTCAAATCGGCATCCGTGACCAGAACACCCACCTCGACGAGAGCGTCATTCTCCACGTCCAGGCCGGTCATCTCGCAGTCAATCCATACAATACGTTCACTAGAAATACTCACCCTCCCACTCTACCCCTAAACGCCGCCGACCAGCCTCCCCGCCTGTCATAAAAGCACACGCAGTATGCTCAGCCGACCAGAAATAGGGGAACGGATACGCCCACCGATGCGTCCGCCGCCCTGTCCGCTAGTTCTACCGCAACAGCGAATCCGCCGGGTGCTCAGAGCCGCTCGGGTATGATAAAAACCAGAACGACGATGCAGACAGAAAGGGAGTTATGCGCGCACCAAAGGAGCTAACACACCGGCTCACCACCCCCAGCGCACACGACGCACCTCTCTCACCCAAACTCTTGGACTACGTCAATAATCACCGTCTGCGCACGGTAATTATTGGCACCATCGGCTCTATCATGGTCACCCTCGGCTCCTATGCCGTCGGCTGGCTCGCCGACAGCTCCAGCTTCTGGCGCTACGACATTATCCGCGCCATCCGATTCGAAGCCGCATGGGTCATCACCGGCATTATCATGCTCGCCCTCGGCGCCATGATTATGTGCCGCGAATGGCTGCGCATCTACCAGAAAATGGGCGACTGGAACGAACCCAACACCATGCGTTGGATGATTGCCGTCATCACCAGCTGGTCCCTGCCGCAGGTCTTCGCCTTCACCATCTACAGCCGCGACATGTTCTCCTACTACGGTCAGGGCATGGTCATGGCGCACGGCCTCAACCCGTACAAGCACGGTGTCTCCGAAATCTCGAACTTCATGCAGAACGGTGCGGACCCCATGTGGGCGGAATCCCCGCCCCCGTACGGCCCGGTCTCCCTCAAGCTCGAAGAGTGGATCGTGCGCCTGGCGGGGGAGAACATCGACCTCTCCCTCTTCTACTTCCGCATCCTCTCCGTTCTCGCGGTCATCGGCATCCTCTTCTACGTGGCAAAACTCGCTAAGGCACACGGCTTCAACCAGGTCCGCGCCCTCTGGCAGATCGGCCCGAACCCGCTGTTCATCGCATCGTTCATCGCCAGCGGCCACAACGACTCGCTCATGACCATGTTCATGCTCGGCGGCCTCTACTACGCCAAGCGCTACCGCGACACCTGGTGGGGCGGCCCGCTCGGCGTGACCTTCGTAGCCCTTGGCGTTGCCGTCAAGCCGCTCGCCCTCGTGGTGTTGCCCTTCGTGGGTCTGCTCTGGGCGGGTAAGAACGCCTCCTGGCCGCGCAAGTTCATCTTCTGGGCCCTCTCCGGCGTGCTGCTACTCGCCGAAATGGCGCTCATGGGCTGGGTGACCGGACTGGAATTCGGCTGGATCAAGGCACTGTCCACCACCGGCGGCCAGTACATCTGGTACACCCCCTTCGGCCTGGTCATCGGCGCCGCCTCCCTGTTCGTTCAGGGCGACGCCTTCGAGGTCATCCGCAAGCTCATCGAAACCGTCGGCAAGGGCATCGGCATGCTCGGCGCCATGGCAATGGCATTCGTTGGACGCGACCGCAACATCGTGCGCCACGCCGGCCTCGCAATCCTGTTCATGCTCTTGTGCAGCCCCATGATTCAGCCCTGGTACCTGCTCTGGGCCATCCCGATGCTCGCCGCAACCGGCCTGCGCTCGCACTTCCAGCTCATGTGGTACTTCATCACCACGCTGTTCTTCATGGCGTACGGTGTGAGCGACCAGCTGAACGTGTCGCCCTACCTGCGCGATTTCAACCAGGACATGGGTCGACTCATCGCGACGGTCATCTGCCTGGGCTACATCATCTACCTGGTCGCCCTCGACCCGGCAACCCGCCGTCTGGTGTACGTGAGCCTGCACCCCACGCAGATTCGCCGCACCACCATCCGCCTGTGGTGGCAGCTGTTCCCCGGCGCATCAAGCCGCCGTGCACGCCGCCGCGATGTGAAGAAGGCAGAGCGGGAAGCCGGCAAGGTAGGCTCCTAGCGTGAATTCCCAGCGCGAACTCCCAGAAGCGAACTCCCGGTGTAAGCTCCCGGCGCGCTCGATGGATGCCGCGCCAGCCGGATGCGCTGCCCAACGGAACAGCCCCCGCGTGAGAGGCGCGGTGCATGAGAAGCATAAATTCTCATGTACCCTAGAGGAAGGCCTCAGTAGCTCAGAGGATAGAGCAGGAGCCTTCTAATCTCTTGGTCGGGGGTTCGATTCCCTCCTGGGGCGCCACATGTAAAAACCGCCCCGCACCCTAAACTCAGGGTGCGGGGCGGTTTTCTTTATGCTTTTTGCGTTGGTGTGCCGCGAGGTGCCGGGAGGCTATTTCTTGGCTGGGATTACTTCTTAGCCGGGTTGGTGTCCTTGCAGGAGTTAAGGGTACGCTCCATGACCTTCTTCTCGTCCGCGGTGACCCACAGCTTGTACTTCGCCTTCACGTGCACCTGGCGTGCCACGTAGGTGCAGCGGTAGGCGGTGTTGCTCGGCAACCATTCGGAGGCGTCCGCGTCGGACTTCTGCTGGTTTGCCGGGCCGTCTGCAGCGAGCAGGTTCTCCGGGTCGTTCGCCAGCTGGCGGCGCTGCTCTGCGGTCAGGTCCTGCGCGCCGGTCTGCCATGCGTTCGAAAGGGCCACCACGTGGTCAATCTGCACTGCCGAGGAGGTCTTCTTGCCGCGCTTGAACTCGATGGTCTTGCCGGTGTACGGATCATCCAGAGTGCCGCTGATTACGGTGCATGCGTGGGTCCTGACCTTGAAACGAAGATTGGTCAGGTCGCGGCGCAGAATGTCGTCGCGAGTGTTGCACTTGTTACCGTCAACGTCATCCCAGGCGGGGCCGAACTGTTCACGAGAGTAGCCAGCCTTCGACGCGCGTTCCTTCACCTGCAGGGACGCCAGCTCGCTCTTCGCGGTCGCCAGATCCGGTGCGAGCGC
>CAUUAD010000151.1:0-3771 GCA_963542785.1 Rothia mucilaginosa | reverse complement strand
GCGTGGGAGTCCTACGCGGAGGACGTCGTGAAGGAAGTCTGCACCTATTCGATCATGCAGCTGTACTGGGATGCGCTGGTGCAGCAGGCGCTCATTCAGCGCGATTTGCCGCGTGAGTTTAGTGATGCTTCTTCCGCTGTTCCGGAGCTGATGAATAAGAACGCTGCTGCGTCGTTCCCGACCTACTACATTAACCTCATCTGGAACTAGGCATAGTTGTTCCCTCGTGGTGAGCGGTACGCCAGGTTGGAGCCGTGCAGGGTTAGAATAGTCAGCATGACTACTGAGCGTTCTTCCGAGATCTCTTCGCCCTACGCGGCACAACCTGCCGCTACCTCCGCGGCTGCTCCCGCGACTGCTTCTGCATCGAAGCCTTTTGACCTGGACACCGTCAAGAAGGTGCGTACCGTTCACCTGGCGCAGGCTAAGGCGACCGGGCAGAAGTTCTCCATGCTGACCTGTTATGACGCCCTGACGGCGCAGATTTTTGACCGTGCCGGCATCGACATGCTGCTGGTTGGCGATTCTGCGGCGAATGTGGTGCTCGGTTACGAATCGACCCTGACCATTACCCTGGATGAGATGATTCCGCTGGTTGCGGCGGTTTCTCGCGGTGCATCCCGCGCCATGGTGGTTGCCGATCTGCCGTTTGGTTCTTATGAGCAGTCCCCGCAGCAGGCGGTGGCGAGCGCTGTTCGCCTGATGAAGGAGGGCGGTGCACACGCGGTCAAGATTGAGGCGGATGCTTCGATGGCTGAGTGGGTTCGTGCCCTGGTGCGTACCGGTATTCCGGTGGTGGCGCATGTTGGTTTCACCCCGCAGTCGGAGCATGCCCTGGGTGGTTTCCGTGTGCAGGGCCGCGGTGATGCGTCTGAGCGTGTCCGTGAGGATGCGGTGGCGCTGGCTGAGGCTGGCGCGTTCTGCGTACTCATGGAGATGGTGACTGCCCAGACTGCGCAGCTGGTGGATGAGGCTGTGGGCGCTGTGCCGACCATCGGTATTGGTGCCTCGAATGTGACCACCGGTCAGGTGCTGGTGTGGCAGGACATGATGGGTGTTCGTTCCGGTCGCGTGCCGCGTTTTGTGAAGCAGTTTGCGCAGGTCGGTCAGGTCATGGAGGACGCTGCGCGTGCTTATCGTGAGCAGGTTCGTTCGGGTGAGTTCCCGGCGGCTGAGCACAGCTTTGAATAGGCTTTAGGTTTAGAAGACAGCTTGAGACAAAGCGAAGACCCCCGTATCCGGTGTTCCGGGTTCGGGGGTCTTGCTGTATCTATTTTTCTGCCTCTGTTAGACGCCTCTATTAGAGGCATACGTGCAGAACGTTCGCTGGGCTTTAGAGCAAGGCTTTAGAGCAGGCCGCCGTCCTTCTCCCATGCCTCGTTGCGTTCGCGGGCGCGGTCCATGGCGTGGGCGGCTTCTTCGTAGGTCTTGAAGGGGCCCCACAGTGAGGTGACGGCGCTCTGCTGGCCGCGTTCAACCTCGCCGGTTTTGAGGTTGTACCAGTACTCTTCGGGGTGCGGGCTGGTGGCTTCGGTCGCGGAGTTCAGGGTCTTTTCGACCGCCGATTCGATGGCTTCGCTCAGGTGGCTTTTCTTCTCGCTCATGGGTTCTCCTTCGACGGTATTGAGTCAGTATGTCTAGCATCTCACGCGCCCAGGTTCGTGGCAATGAGGCGGGCGAAGCTTCTCGCGGCGTTCCTCCCCTTTTCTCATGTCTTCTCCTCCGCTCCCCGCCGCGCGGTTTTGCCGCTAGGGTGTATGGAATTTTATTCACAATCTGGGAAAAAGGTACGGCTTATGTAT
Source organism: Rothia mucilaginosa (assembly GCA_963542785.1). Lineage (GTDB taxonomy): Bacteria > Actinomycetota > Actinomycetes > Actinomycetales > Micrococcaceae > Rothia > Rothia mucilaginosa_G. Next base: position 1,969 of record CAUUAD010000151.1, on the reverse strand, counting down.
CCGCCGCTTTTTAGCGCCCCCGCAAGGGACACAACCCGCCCACGCCCGGTAAGATGAAACTATGTCTTCAACCAAAACGAATACTTCGCATAATCTTCCCGCAGAGCCCGGTCGAGCACCCGTCGGTTGCCTGACCCCTGGACGCGTCACCCCCATGCGCCCGGTTCCCTCGCACATTGTTCGCCCCGAGTACGTAGGTAAGCCCACCGCCAACGAGGGTAACGACTCGAACATGTACACCCCCGAGGAAGTTGAGCGGGTTCGCGCAGCCGGTAAGATCGCGGCAGGCGCCATCGTTGAAGCATCCAAGATTTGCGTACCCGGCACCACCACCGACGAAATTGACGTGCTGGTCCACGAGTACATTTGCGACCACGGCGCGTACCCCTCCACCGTGGATTACCGCGGCTACCCCAAGTCCGTGTGCACCTCCCTGAACGAGGTCATCTGCCACGGCATCCCGGACACCACCGTGCTGGAGGACGGCGACATCCTCAACCTGGACGTCACCGCGTACCTTGACGGCATGCACGGCGACACCAACAAGACCCTGCTCATCGGCAACGTGGACGAAGAGTCCCGCCTGCTGGTTGAACGCACCGAAGAGTCCCTGAACCGTGCGATTAAGGCTGTGAAGCCGGGCCGCCAGATCAACGTGATTGGTCGCGTCATTGAGAAGTATGCGGCACGTTTCGGTTACGGCGTGGTTCGCGACTACACCGGTCACGGTGTGGGTCGTGAGTTCCACTCGGGCCTCATCATCCCCCACTACGATGCGGCACCCGCCTACGACACCGAGATTCGTGAGGGCATGATTTTCACCATCGAGCCCATGCTGACCCTCGGCACCATCGAATGGGACCTGTGGGACGACGACTGGACCGTGGTCACCCGCGACCGCAAGCGCACCGCACAGTTCGAGCACACCCTCGTGGTGACCGCTGACGGCGCAGACATCCTGACCCTGCCCTAAGCGCAGCCCTCTGGGTTTCCTACTTGTGCAGGTATTGTGCAGGTACGAGCCCAGCACCTCACTTTTATATCAATTCACCCACTGACAAGCCCGCCCACTTACCCGATTACACGGCAGTAGGCGGGGCGAAAGAGAGAGAAAACCATGAGCGAATACGCAGAACCCGGCGTCATCAACGAGCTGCCCGCCCCCACCCCCAAGGACCTGCAGATTGGTGTGGACATTGGAGGCACCGGCATTAAGGGCGGTATCGTTGACCTGCGCACCGGTAACCTCGTGTCCGACCGTTTCCGTATTGACACCCCCAAGCCTGCAACCCCCGAGGCTGTGGCTGAGGTTGTACGCCGCGTAGTGGATGAGCTGCAGGGTCGCGACCTGGCACCGGACCCCGAGTCCGCTGTCGGCATCGACTTCCCCGCAGTGGTGAAGAACGGCATGGTCTTCTCCGCAGCGAACGTGGACGGCTCCTGGATTAACACCGACCTGGAGCAGGTCATGAGCGAGGCGCTGGACGGCCGCACCGTCTACGGCCTCAACGACGCTGACGCAGCCGGTCTGGCTGAGGCAACCTACGGCCAGGGGCGTAACCGTGACGGCCTGATCGCTGTCATCACCCTGGGCACCGGCATTGGCTCCGCCCTCATCAACGACGGCGTGCTGATCCCGAACACCGAGCTGGGCCACCTGGAGATTGACGGCCACAACGCCGAGTCTCAGGCTTCCGCTCGTGCCCGCGAGGTGCACGAGCTGTCCTGGAAGAAGTACGGCAAGCGCCTGTACCGCTACTTCGAGCACGTTCAGATGCTCTTCTCCCCCGACCTGTTCATCATTGGCGGCGGCATCTCCAAGAACCCGGAGAAGTTCATGCCGTACTTTGAGGATCAGATTCGTACCCCCATGGTCATGGCTGCCCTGCGTAACAACGCGGGTATTGTGGGTGCGGCACTGTGGGCTGGCGGCATGCTGCCGGAGCGTCAGCGCCGCGGCGAAGCGTAA
>CAUUAD010000150.1:0-3773 GCA_963542785.1 Rothia mucilaginosa | reverse complement strand
CAGGCACACCGCTAAACGCATGACGCTAAATACAGCACTAACCCGGCTGGAGCAGGTTTCTGTTCCAGCCGGGTTAGCTTTAGCCTCATACAACAGAAAGTCCCCCACCGACCGACGGTCAGCGGGGGACTTTCTTCATGCTTTAAGAAAGCTTAGTGATCGAAAATCTCGGTCACCGAGCCCTCATCGAAGACCTCACGGATAGCGCGAGCAATCAACGGAGCAATGGAGAGAATAGTCAGGTTATCGAACTGCTTCTCTTCCGGCACGGGCAGGGTGTTGGTCACAACGACCTCCACAGCACCGCACTGGGACAGACGCTCAGCAGCAGGATTGGACAGAACCGGGTGGGTTGCCGCGATAATAACTTCCTTCGCGCCCTTGTCCATGAGGACCTTCACAGCGCCTGCAATGGTGCCGCCAGTGTCAATCATGTCGTCAATCAGCACGCAGGTACGACCCTCAATGTCACCCACAACAGTCTTAGAAACAGCATGGTTGGGGACGTTAATGTCGCGGGTCTTGTGCACGAACGCCAGGGGTGCGCCGTCCAGCAGGTCAGCCCAGTGCTCAGCCACACGCACACGACCGGTATCCGGGGACACAACAGTCACGTTGGACAGGTCATCCACGCGCTCGCGGATGTGCTTAGCCAGAACCGGAATCGCGAAGAGGTGATCCAGCGGGCCGTCGAAGAAGCCCTGAATCTGCGAAGTGTGCAGGTCCACGCACATCAGGCGGTCAGCACCAGCGGTCTTGTACAGGTCCGAAATCAGACGTGCCGAGATGGGCTCGCGACCCTTGTGCTTCTTGTCCTGACGAGCGTACGGGTAGAAAGGAGACACCACGGTAATGGAACGAGCGGATGCACGCTTGAGCGCATCGATCATAATGATCTGCTCCATGAGCCACTCGTTGATGGGTGCCGGGTGCGACTGAATCACGAAAGCGTCCGCACCGCGTACCGACTCCTCAAAGCGGACGTAGGTCTCGCCGTTGGCGAAGGTGTATGCGGAGGTGGGCAGCAGGTCGTGATCAAGTGCCTGCGCAATCTCCTCGGCAAGCTTGGGGTGTGCTCGGCCGGAGACCACTACAAGCTTGCGCTCACCGGGGTTGGTAATCTCGCTACTCATGGTGTTGTTCTTTCCTCGAATTAGGATTCTGCCGGATCCTGAGCGCCAGCAGCTTTAGCAGCCTCGGCGGGTTCGGTACCAGCACGGTTCTTCAGAACCCAGCCATCGATAGTGCGCTGGGAAGTCTCAGAGTAGGCGAGGGCGCCCGCAGGAACATCCTTACGGATCAGCGCGCCCGCGCCGGAGTAGGCACCGTCACCGACAGTAACAGGTGCAACATAAATGCCTGCGGAGCCCATGCGAGCATGAGCGCCAATAACGGAGCGGTTCTTCACCAGGCCGTTGTAGTTCGCAAAGATAGAGCCAGCACCAATGTTCGCACCCTCACCGATGGTAGCGTCACCAACGTAGGACAGGTGCGGGATCTTTGCGCCGTCACCAATCTGCGAGTTCTTAGCCTCGCAGAAGGTGCCGAGCTTAGCGTCCTTGCCCAGGGTGGTACCGGGGCGCAGGTATGCGAAGGGGCCAACAGTTGCGCCTTCACCAATGACAGCGCCATAACCGTGCGCGCGGATGACGGTAGCGTCAGCCTCAACGGTCATGTCAGTCAGGGTAGTATCCGGGCCAATGGTGGCGCCGGTAGCAACGGTGGTAGAACCGTGCAACTGGGTGCCCGGCAACAGGGTTACGTCGTTCTCAATGGTGACGGTGACGTCAATCCAGGTGTTCTGCGGATCGACGATGGTCACGCCGTTACGCATGTGAGCTTCGAGGATGCGGTTGTTGAGCATACGACCCAGCTGAGCCAGCTGCACACGGTCGTTAGCACCCTCGACCTCCCAGCGATCGTCAATAGCCAGAGCAGAGGTGCGGTAGCCCTTAGAACGGGCGATGGACAGCACGTCGGTAATGTACTTCTCACCCTGTGCGTTGTTGGTGGTCACCTCAAGCAGTGCCTCGCGCAGAACAGCAGCGTCAAAAGCGTAAATACCGGAGTTAATCTCAGTGATTTCAAGCTCTTCGGGGGAAGCGTCCTTTGCCTCAACAATGGCGGTCACTTCGCCAGCCTGGTTACGGACAATACGACCGTACGCACCGGGCTCATCCACGTGAGTGGTCAGGACGGTTACGGAGTTCTTGTCTTCCTCGTGGAAGGCAATCAGTTCGCGCAGAGTCTCGGGGCGCAGCAGAGGAACATCGCCGTAGGTCACCAGGACGGTGCCGGAGACGGGTGCCTGCGCATCCAGAGCGTTCAGACCGACCTCAACAGCGCGGCCGGTACCCGGAATCTCATCCTGATCAACGATGGTTACCTCAGGGTCAAACGCAAGCACATGCTCAGCAACCTTATCGCGCTGGTGACGTACCACAACAGCGAGGCGCTCAGGGTTCAGATCGCGTGCAGCAGCGACAGCGTGCTCAACCATGGATCGACCACCAATGCCGTGCATGACCTTGGGGGTCGCGGACTTCATGCGCGTACCAGCGCCTGCGGCGAGAACGATCACTGCAGAGGGTGCCAGTTCAGTGTTCACTGGGAAGACTCCTTAGACGAGGTTGTAAGAGTGAGGAGTGAGCGCGGACCGCTAACTCTCTATCAACGGTGCCGTTGAGTGCTTACGCTCCGCCACTAGGACTCGAACCTAGACAAACGGCTCCAAAGGCCGCTGTGCTGCCATTACACCATGGCGGATTATCCATACATTCATATGAGTTCCCGGCTACGGGTCCCCATTGTCATTGACCGCCATTTTGGGCATAGAACAGCGCAATGCAGGAAATGCTTTCCTCAGTTTATCAAATATCTGTGCTCAACTTAGCCGCGAGCCCCGCAATCCCCACAGCTTTTCTCAGCACCGCCAAGTACCCCCTCATCAAAGCTTGGAGCGCTACTTGAACTGAAGACTCACCCTGTACTCTAGAAGGCGTGGCACATCTACTTGGCGGCGAATCGCTGCACCTCGAATTCCCTACCCGAACCATCTTTGAGGGCATCACGGTCGGTCTGAACGAAGGCGACCGCATCGGCATTGTCGGTCGCAACGGCGACGGCAAGTCCACCCTCATGAAGATCCTTGCCGGCCGGCTCGAACCGGACTCCGGCCGCGTTACCGTGCGCGGCGGCACCCGCATCGGCTACCTTGACCAGTCCGATGTTCTCGACGACGACCACACCGTCGGCTACGCGATTGTGGGCGACACCCCCGAATACGAGTGGGCCTCGCAGTCCCGCATCCGCGATGTCATCTCGGGCCTGGTCTCCGATCTGCCCTGGGATGCACCCGTCTCTTCGCTCTCCGGCGGTCAGCGCCGACGCGTAGCGCTCGCCTCCCTGCTCGCGCAGGAGTGGGACGTGCTGATGCTCGACGAGCCCACCAACCACCTGGACGTTGAAGCCATCACCTGGCTCGCTAACCACCTGAAGTCCCGCTGGTCCAAGAATGCTGGCGGACTCATGGTCGTCACCCACGACCGCTGGTTCCTCGACGAAATCTGTACCGACACCTGGGAAGTGCACGACCGCATCGTCGAGCCCTTCGAGGGCGGCTACGCGGCGTACATCTTGCAGCGTGTGGAGCGTGACCGTCAGGCAGCCGCAGCGGAGGCGAAGCGTCAGAACCTGATGCGCAAGGAGCTCGCCTGGTTGCGCCGCGGTGCGCCCGCACGTACCTCCAAGCCGAAGTTCCGCATTGATGCCGC
>CAUUAD010000149.1:0-3786 GCA_963542785.1 Rothia mucilaginosa | reverse complement strand
TCCGCGGCCTCGCCACCGCCCACCACGACGAAGAAGGACAGTACGCCCTGCTCTATCCCTCACGGGCAGAACCGCTGGCTTTCTACTGCGCTAGTAGCAACTGGTACAGCTTGGATCACAGCGCCTTTGACCGGAGCCTGTATTTGGCGTTGGCGGCGCACCCCGGCGCGTGGGGTCCCGCCTGCGCGTTCGTGTTTGCCGCGGGCTTCTCGGAGCAGCGCGTCGAGATTCGTTCCCTTGCCGTGGAAATCATGCACCGCGTGCTGGACGACCAGCTCAGCCTTGAGGACGCCACAGCAGGCTTCGTGAACTTTGTGCCGCTGGCGATGCTGAACCGTTGGGCGCTCGCCCTGACCGACTTCGCGCAGTTGGATGCGCGGGCGGCGGTGCGCTTCTTCGCGCGCCTCATACCGCATCTGGATACGGGGGCGAACTCGCTCGGTAAGCTGCTGGGCGCTTTCAGCCAGGCGTTGGCGACTCTCGACCCTGCCACCCGTGTGCAGCTGGTGGACGAGCCGTTGCGTGCCTGGTTGGGTACGATGACGGGCTCTTCGCAGAAGGCGCGGTACGCCCGGAATATCCTCAACCAGGTGCAGGGCTAACTGCTCAACCGGCTCCCATTCGACACTTCCGTTCAACCCGTACCCGTTTAACTCTTCCCAACCATTCACCATCAATTCCGAAAGCAGGTACCAATGACTGATACCGCCCAGCCGCACAACGCCAGCGAACACAGCGCCAGTGAGCATAACCCCAGCAGGCGCACTCTCGAAGAGCGCCGTGCCGCCCTCAAAGCCCTCATCGCGGCAGAATCAACTGACGTGCAGGAATACCACGCCGTCATCACCGGCGCCACCGAGGAGGAACGCGCCTCCCTCGCCCGAACCCTCACCCCCAGGAGCGTGATCGGTAGCGACCACATTAACCGCACCCCGCTCGCCGCCTACGTTGCCGGGGCGCTCGTGCGCACCCCCGACGGCGACCCGTGGGAATACCACCGTTCCGCCGGTCGCGCCATGCGCACCCTGCTCTGGGAGGGGCGCCCGGATCAGCAGCTGATTGACGCGTTCCTGCTCGGTGCCACGGAACGCCCCGACGAGTGGATTCTGCGTTTCATTGAGGGCCTGCCTAACTCCTGGGCACGCTCGAAGAAAATTTGGGAAACCTGCTACACGCTGCTTCGCGCCCGCAACCTGAGCTGCGATGCCCCCGAATATCTGGTCCTTTTCCTGCACGAGGCCCTGCCCTGCGTGAAGAAGGGAAGCACCAGCAACCATGCCCAGCTCAAGACCTTCTTCACCCGCGATATGACCCTGCTCGACCAGGAATTCTGGGCAATCTTCCGCACCGAAGGGGTGCTCTTCAAGGGCTACGGCAACTACATGGGCGAAAGCGCGGAACTGTGCCGCCTCATGGGCGAATACTTCGACATCCGCGACGAGATTCTGGACGCCCTGCTACGTGGCCTGACCAGCGATTTCAGCGCCTTCAACTCGGCTGCGTTCCACTCCGTCTACACCGATCTGCAGCCCACCGACGCAGAAAACCGGGCACGCTTCGGGCAGCTCATGGCTGTCCTCACCGCGGAGCCCAGCGCCTCCGTCGGATTCGCCCAGACCATGCTGCAGAACGTGCTCAAAGCCTGCGCACCCGCCGCCCTGCAGAAGACCCCCGACCTGCAGCCCCTCGAACAGCTCGACCTGGAACAGCTCATCGACGCACTCGGCGCGAACCTCTACCGCACCGAAAAGAAGATTCAGCGCGGCGCCCTGCGCCTGCTCAAGCTCATCGCCACCCAGTACGCCGGTTTGAGCAAAGCCAAGCGCAAGAAGGCGCAAACCGCCGAGCAGGTGGCGCTCGCCAACTATGTTGCTGACCGCGTCCTCGAAGCCTACGAGGTGCTACCCCTGGAACTGCGCGGTGCCGCGGAAGCCTGCCTGCCCGAAGACCGCCTGCCCCAGACGGAAGAGGCGGAGGCGGCGGGCGCCTCCGTAGAGGTACCGCCGGTGCTGTTGCCCGGCGTTGAGCACCGAGAACCCGTCGTATCCATCGCGGATCTGGACGAGTTCTGCACCCTCATTACGGAAGAGTCGAACACCACCTCGGGTCGAATTACCGGGGACGAATCTCCCAGCATCCGAGGAGAGAACCTGGCACGTCTCTACCACTTTGCCGCGACCGGCAAGCTGGCGCCGGTGGATCAGCAGCAGCTTCGCACTCTGCGCAAAATTGCTGACCATTACAGCTACAACAACGTCGCGTACATGCCTGCGCTCTGCGCCGTGTTGGAAGCTAACGCCGAGGCCGCGGGATACAAGTCTGAGGAAATTTCCGAAATGGCTTCGATCCTGCAGCGTTTTGAACGTAGCCAGCTGATATGGCGGCGCTCCAGCGACCATAGCAAGCTCATTTCTACAGAAGAGATGGTGCGCCTGGTCGTCCAGAATAAGCACCACCTCTGGGACCCTGGCTACACATCGCTAGAAGGCTACCGTGACCTCTACAAGATCTTCCGCGAGCAGATGCGTGCCGTCGCCGCCGGGGAAGAGTACCACACAGAAGGTCGCACGGTGCGTCTGCTGAGCGCACCACTACCTGCCCGTCAGCTTACCTACAGTGACTGGACTTATCGCACTGTTTCTGCCCTGGATATCCCCTGGAGCGTCTACTATTCCGGCCTTAATGACAGCAAGGTTGAGGAATACCGTAAAGCTAGCCAAGCGGGAGAACCCACCGGAAAATTTGTTGCCGCCGACTTTGTTCGTCATGAACCGATGTGGCAGGTCGAGAGCGATATCGTGGATACCGTGGATGAGGCGCGCGAGGCGCTGAGCCACGCAACCGCTGGCATGAGCCCCGAGGAGGCCATCGCCTACGAGGTGCTGAACACCGCGTTCATTCCCTTCACCTTTTTGCCGAATGCTTCTGAATCATACGGATGGCAGGGCGACTTCATGACGGCGCTTACCGAGTGGGCATCCTGGCTGCTAAAGAATAACCCGGACCTGCTCTCTGCATACTTCTTGTTCGCCGCTTCGGAGTGCGTTGAGGAGAAGACCGTCACCCCCGTTCCCGTACTCATGCGCGCACTGAGGGAATCCACCGTGCAGGTAGGCGCCCCGACCTGCACCCTGCTCGGCTATGTGGCGAGCGCGAAGAATCCTGAGTACCGTCTGGCGGCGGCAGAGGCCATTGCGGCGCTCTTTGAGGCGGGCCTGCTGGATACAGGAACCTTCGCGGAGACCCTGAAGTGGGCTCTGGAGGACGGGATGGTCCTTCCGAACCGCCTGGTGGCGACCCTGCGTGAGGTGTCGGCTATTAGTCCGCTGGTGGGTTGGCGTGTGCTGCAGGTTCTGCGCCTGCTGTTGCCGATGGTCGGTGAGCTGACGAAGGGCGGCGACTATGTGCGCCTGGCGGTGGAGCTTGCCGAACTGTACGGCACGCCGGTTGAGATTCCCGCCGAGCTGGAGCCAAAGATGAAGGGCTCCACTGTGTTGGCGAAGAGCCTGCGTGCCCTGGCTGCGGTGACCCCGCGCGTGACCGAGGAGGCGCTTGCCGCCCGCGAGGCCGCGCTCGCCCTGCTCGGTGAATCCTAGCTCTACCTCGTGCATCCAACCCCACTCACCGCCCTGTGTTACCGCCCCGTGACGAAATGGCTTGACCACCGTCGCGGGGCGGGAGTACTCTATAGGTAATGGCGGATCATGAAGAGTCCTACTTTCTGAAATATCTTTTTCTTATATTTGTCGGATTCTTCGCTTCCCGCCATTTTTCTTTTAACTTCCG
>CAUUAD010000148.1:0-3807 GCA_963542785.1 Rothia mucilaginosa | reverse complement strand
TCTTCTCAAAGTAGAGCGGCTTGCCCACACGAATCGTGAAGCGGCGCGGGTAAATCATGTTCGACCCGGGCTTCTGCAGGCGGTCGGTGCCAATCAGACCAACCGGAACCACGGGCGCGCCGGTCATGTGCGCCAGCCACGCCACACCAATCTTGCCGCGGTACAGGTAGCCGTCTCGGGAGCGGGTGCCCTCGGGGTAAATGCCGAAGACCTTACCCTCCTGCAGCTTCTCCAGGGCAATGTCGAGCGCTTTGAGCGATTCGGAACGGTCGGAGCGGTTCACGGGAATGATGTCCACGGCTTCAAAGAACGCCTTCATCATCTTGCCGCGCGGGCCGGGGGTGTTCACGTACTCAGCTTTGGCGAGGAACGCCACGCGGCGCGGCATCATGGCAGAAATAATGATGGAGTCCAGGAAGGACAGGTGGTTGGAGGCGACAATCACCGGGCCGGTGGCGGGGAAGTTTTCGAGTCCGGTCACGCGGGCGCGGAAGACGGTGCGCAGGATTCCGGTGATTGCTTTCTGGGTAGATTTGTAGAGAAGCACGTGAACTCTCCTGAAGTGCCGATAGATTGCGGGCTGTGGCGGCGGTCCGCCATGGATGCGGGGTGAGTGACCCCTTCTGAATATACGCCGCCAAAGAGCACAAAATCTGTACTGCGGTAACCTGTGCCGCAAAAAATTTGTACTGTGTTTAGTAGCGTCGGATTTTATTATTCCACACCCGAGTGTAGGCACGTGAGGGGTGCCGCGCTCCCCTTCCACATGCTGGGATGCGCCTCCCACCCAGGTTCCTGTAAGTGCCCCGGCGGGAGCTCGAGTAGGAGCCTGAGTAAAAGCCCCGATTGAGGGAGCCTGCACGACTTCCGCCCCCGGCGCCTCCTCCCCCGTTACAGGCGGGGAAGTAGCGCGGAAGCTAAGGGTTCAACCTCAACGTAATATTTCAGGTTTTCCGCCTGATTATTACTGATTTCCCCACCAAATAGCCGTGTCACATTATGACGCTACGTCAGCAAAGTTTCGTAAATGCGCATTTAATATGCAAAAATGAGAGCAGGGTGGGCTGTCGCACCTCCCTCAAGGACGATTCACCCTGAACATAGTGAGCCGCCCCTCCAGCGGATGTGCGTCGGGACCACTCCACCTACAAATTCCACGCACACTGGAGACATACACTATGGCTACAAAACCCGTCTCGCGTGCGCAGGCAGCAAAGATTGCCCGCCGCTCAGACACGGTCGGTGCCTATGCCGGAAAAGGCTGGGTACAGGCTGTTGCGTTTGTGATGCTCCTGGGCTTCACCATCATGGCAGTCCTTGCAATGCGCACCTACGCACTCTCCATGCCGCTCCCCGATAAAATCGTCGGCAACGACGGCAAAACTATCGCAACCCAAGAACAGATTCTGCACGGTCAGGAACTGTTCCAGGGACGCGGCCTGCAGCAGTACGGATCCGTTCTGGGTCACGGTGCTTACCTCGGCCCCGACTACACTGCAGAATACCTGCGCCTGACCACCGATGCTGCCGTCAAGGAGTACCGTGAACAGGGCAAGCAGGACCCCCGCGAACTCGTAAAGAACGAGTGGCGCAAGGAGAACAAGTACGACGAGCAGACTAAGACCATCACCTGGTCCGCTGGTGAGACCAAGGGCTACCAGCTCATGCTCAAGCACTACCGCGAAACCCTGATGAAGGGTGACACCTCGCAGGGCCTGTTCCCCAACGCCATTAAGAACGACGAAGAACTGCACGACATCGTCGCTTTCTTCGGCTGGACCGCATGGGCATCGGCGGCAGACCGCCCCGACCAGCCCTACTCCTACACCAACAACTGGCCCTCCGAACCCAACGTGGACAACAAGCCCACCGCGGATCTGATGGTCTGGTCGGCACTCTCCCTGATTGCCCTCATCGGTGGTACCGGTCTGATGTTCGCCATCTACGGCCGCTGGTCCCGCGCTATCGGCTGGCACGCGGAAGAGGCACCCGTCCTCGACTTCCGTCAGCCCGACGAAGTTCGCCTGACCCCCTCGCAGAAGGCAGCCTGCCTGCTCTTCGCAACCATCCTGGTGCTGTTCCTGCTGCAGGCTCTGGTGGGTGCGCTCACCGAGCACTACCGTGAAGAACTCACCGGATTCTTCGGTATCGACATGGGCCAGTTGCTGCCCTACACGGTATCCCGAACCTGGCACCTTCAGCTCTCCCTCTTCTGGACCGCAGGCGCGTTCCTGGCGGGCGGTATCTTCATCGCCCCGCTGATTACCCGCCGCGAACCCAAGAAGCAGGGTCTGCTCACCTACGTTCTCATCGGCGCCGTGGTCTTCGTGGTCCTCGGCTCGCTGCTGAACGAATGGTTCTCTCAGAAGGGCCTCATCCCCAAGGAATTTACCGGCTTCTTCTCGCAGCAGTGGGAGTTCCTGGACCTGCCGCGATTCTTCCAGATCCTGCTCACCGCGGGTATGTTCATCTGGATTGTCATCGTCTGGCGTACCCTCTCCGCTCGCCTGAAGGGCTCGAAGAAGACCTCCCTGCCGTGGCTGTTCCTCTTCTCCGGCCTCGCCATCCCCATGTTCTACGCGGTCGGCCTGCTCGCAGGTCAGCGTACTCACGTGACCGTCGCCGAATTCTGGCGATTCTGGGTGGTTCACCTCTGGGTGGAGGACTTCCTCGAACTGTTCACCACCGTCATGGTGGCGTACATCTTCGTGCTGCTCGGTGTGGTCCGCGAGCGCATCGCAATCTCCATCATCATGATGGACGCCGTGCTCTACTCCGTCGGTGGTGTGATCGGTACTCTGCACCACACCTACTTCGTCGGTACCCCCTCCGAGCAGATGGCATTCGGTGCGTTCTTCTCGGCTGCTGAGGTTATCCCGCTGACCTTCCTGACCGTTGAGGCGTGGGGCTTCATGCAGCTGGGTGCTCGCCAGTACTCCAACCGCACCAAGCCTTTCCCGCACCGTTGGGCTGTCATGTTCCTGATTGCTGTGGGCTTCTGGAACTTCCTCGGCGCAGGTGTGTTCGGCTTCCTGATTAACCTGCCGATCGTGTCCTACTTCGAGATTGGTACGGCACTGACCGCAAACCACGCACACGCCTCCATGATGGGTGTGTACGGTATGCTCGCGATCGCGTTCGCGGTGTTTGGTCTGCGCTACCTGCTCCCGGAGAACAAGTGGCCGGAGAAGGGTCTGAAGTTCTCCTTCTGGACTCTGAACATTGGTCTGCTGTGGATGTCCTTCATCTCGCTGCTGCCGCTGGGTATTGCTCAGCTGTACAAGTCCGTGGGTGAAGGCTACTACGAGGCTCGTTCCTTCGCGTTCATTCACGACGGTGCTTCCGCCGTGATGGGTTGGATGCGTATGCCCGGTGACGTCATCTTCCTGGTCGGCATTATCCCGCTGATTAAGCTGGCTCTGCTGGGTATCAAGGAGATCTTCTCCAAGAACGCTAAGGAAACCGTCCTGGAGCTGCCCGAACCGCCGCTGTACGAGGTGGTTGAGGACGCTCGCATCGCAGAGTTCGCCGGCGCTAAGGCTGCCGAGGAGCTGCCCGAGCAGACCAGCCCCTACCGTAGCGATCGTCGAGGCTAACCATGCCTGAGCAGATTGCTGGAGTTTCTTTCCTCGTGTGGCTGGCCTGCGTGTACGCGCTCGGCCTGGTCGCCGTGGGTTGGGGCTTCGATATTCTCGCCAAGCGCACCAGCCAGCGCATGGTGGCGGCGCGAACCTTCGGGTTCACCTACCACCAAGAGAGCGACGCGTGGCTCTGCCCCGAAGACCAGTGGCTGTGGGCGACCGCATT
>CAUUAD010000147.1:0-3871 GCA_963542785.1 Rothia mucilaginosa | reverse complement strand
ACGCGGCTCCTTACCCTGCACCTTCACCTCCAGGAACTCGCTCACATGGCGAATCTCCATGGTGCTCACGCCGTGACCCGCACCGGCGTACAGAACCTTAATGCCGTCAGTGTATTTGCGGATCCAGTCGTAGGTGTAGTTCACCATCTCCTGCGGGATGACGGGGTCTTCCTGGTCACGGCCGAAGAACACCGGCAGTTCGGTATTCTTCAGCTCCTCGTCCTTGAAGTACGGCGAATCGGAGTCCACCGCGTAGCCGGACAGTCCCACCACTGCGGCGAACTCGCCGGGGGCGTGACGCACCATCGAAGTTGCGATACCCATACCCTGCGAGAAGCCCAGCAGGGTCACCGAAGCGTACGGTTCACGGTTCGCGCGCACCCACTCCAGCACGTAGTCGCTCGCCTGCTCAATGGCGCGCTGGTCAGATTCGAGCTGCTGGTTCAGCGGGTACCACTGGTAGCCGATAGCATCTGCGGCAATGTAGGCGCCGGTCGAGTCCGCGGAGAACTGGGTGCCAACCGGCTGCGGTGCACGCATGGAGGCGTAGGTGAAGCCCTCCTGCGGAAGGTGCGCCGCCAGAGACAGCAAATCGTGCTCCTGGGAGCCGTAGCCGTGCAGCATGAGCACCAGGTGGGTGCCTGCACGTTCGTTCTCGGGGCGGGTGTATTCGACGACGTATTTGTTTTCGCTCATGAACCCATCTTAGCGAGGACTCCCCCGCAAACCTGCACCGCAGGTTCCGCCGCTAGCTTGACCCTCACCTAACGTGAGGTTTTAGAGTGAAACCATGGACGCGAACATAACACCACCTAACGGGCAGCACGAATACACCGTGGGAGAAGCGGCATCATTGCATGGGCTCACAGTCCGCACGCTTCACCACTGGGAGCAGCGGGGCTTACTCAACCCGGCACATGATGAGTTCAACGGGTACCGGTACTACACCGATACAGACCTTGAACGAATCACCGTCATTATGGGATACCGCGCCATCGGCATGAGCCTTGACGCCATTCGCAACATACTGCAGGATTGGGCGAACAGCACCGAGCATCTACTCGCTCAGCGGGATATGCTTCAACGCAAAATCGCCGCGTACGGGCGCATGCTTGAAACCATCGAACACCTTTTGGAGGACACCATGGCACCTAAAAATGAGCAGCTCAGCGCCGCCGAAAAAGCAGAGATTATGGGTGAAGGGTTCAGCCTCGCCCACCAGCAGGAAGCGCAGGAACGTTACGGAAAAACTGACGACTGGGCTGAATACCAGCGCCGCACTGCCTCGATGGACCGTGCCGACTGGCAGAACGGCAAACAGCAGGTTGACGAGGTAGAGCAGGCCCTCGTCGAGGCGTTCAACCGCGGCGTGCAGCCGGGTAGTGAGGAGGCGAACGCGCTCGCCGAGCGGCACCGCGCCTCCCTATTCTTCTTTGAGGTCACCCCGGCTAAGCACGCTATTCTAGCCCGCGGCTACGCTGAGGATGCCCGCTTCAAGGCTCACTACGAGAAACTCGCGACCGGGCTCGCGGAGTGGTTGCGGGATGTCATCTACGAGAACGCTCGTGCACACGGTATTGACCCGGAAAAAGCGGCTTGGGGTTAAACCTACGGGCTGAAAATACCCAGTAGCTAGGGGTGAGTAGCCGAGCATGCCAGCTGAGCACAGAAAAACGCCCGGTATTCCCCACGTCGGGAATACCGGGCGTTTATACGCATCTGCAGAAGACTAGTTACCTAGCGGGTGCCATCGAGGTGACGGCGGTGCTCCTGAATACGGCGATTCAGGTGCTCAAGGTTCTGCTGCAACCCCACAATCTCATCCTCAATCTTCTGACGGGCACGCTCCATCACATCAATGGATAGGGCGTGGTCGTCCGGATTGCTCAAAATCGTGCGAATGTCGGCAAGACTCATTCCGGCCTGACGGCAGGTAGCAATAAACCGTGCAGCGGAGATAGACTCCGCATCAAAAACGCGAGTTCCGTGAGCATCACGGGGCACAGCAATGAGCCCCTCTTTTTCGTAATAGCGCAGGGCGTGGGTGCTCACCCCCAACTGCTCCGCTACCTCTTGAATACTTACCACAACTTTAATGCTATGGGGTTAGAGCGGGTCTAAAGCAAACCGAGAACCTTTACCTTCCAGTGCAACAGGAGGCTACTTCCGCGGTATCTCGCGGAGGTTCCACAAAGCACCCAAAAACCGGAAAATATTCCCTGACCTGGCACAACGCTCTTCGAGAAGGCGCAAAGAAACGCCGGATGCTCGCATTGTGCAAGCACCCGGCGTTTCCTGATCTAACCTTTAAGGTGAAGGTTAATTCTCGGCGGGCGGAAGGACAGTTGAGAATACCCAGTCATTCCCTCACAATCCCACACTCACTGTTTGGATAAAACAACATTCAGCAGGATGCGTGAAACGCCTTCGGGTGCCGGTTGAGTTAGCGATTAACAGCGCCGTACAGGCGAGTCATCGATTCCAAAGCTTCACGTTCACGCTGCGCCTCACTCGGGGCGGCGGATTCATCTTCAACGCCGAGGGCGCGCGCCAGAATCTTCTCCACCTGCTTCGCCTCAATCAGGAAGCCGTCATGGCCGTGGTTCGACTCAATAATGTCCACGGCAACCGGGGTGGGCAGCGCCTCCGCCAGGCGGTGCGACTCATGCGGGAAGAACAGGCGGTCCGTATTCACCGACGCAATGGTCCACTCGCAATCGGTGTGCGCCAGCGCCTGCGCCAGGGTGCCGCGACCACGCGCCACGTCGTGCGAAATCAGCGCCTCATTGACCGCCAGGTAGCTGTTCGCGTCAAAACGCTCAACCAGCTTGGCGCCGTGGTGGTCCAGGTAGCTTTCAATCGCGTAGCGGCCACGCGGCTCACCCAGCGAACCGCCCACAGTGCTTTCGCCGCGGTTTTCCTCGCGGCCGAAGCGGTGCTCCAGCTCGGCGGGGCTACGGTAGGTGGTGTGCGCAATACGGCGCGCAAGAGCCAGGCCAGCAGTCGGCGCGGGACCGTTGTAGTAGTCGCCACCGGCGAAGTTCGCGTCCGAACGAATCGCAATGTTCTGGGTGTGAGCCCAGGAAATCTGCTCCGCCGTAGCCGAAGGACCGGAGGCGATGACCGCGCATCCGCGCACCAGCTCGGGGTTAGTTGCTGCCCACTCCAGGGCGCGAGCACCACCGAGGGAACCACCAATCACGTAGCGGAAGCTGTTCACACCCAGGGCACGAGCCAGGCGCGCCTCAGCACGCACCGAGTCGCGGATGCTCACCTGCGGGAAGCGGGAACCCCAGTGCTCACCAGCGCCCGGGTAGCCCTCGGGGACGATGCTCGACGGACCGGTCGAGCCGTAGCAGCCGCCCAAAATATTGGGGGCAATCACGAAGTAGCGGTTGGTGTCTACGACCGAGCCGGGGCCCACGATGCCTTCCCACCAGCCGTCCGATTCGATAGCGCGAATCAGCGGGGCGGGCATGTCGGGGGTGGGTACGCCGCGGGAGACATGCGTGTCACCGGTGAGCGCGTGCAGAATCAGGATGGCGTTATCGCCAGCCTCGTTGAGGGTGCCCCAGGTTTCGTAGCCGATGGTGACCTGCGGCAGGGTCACGCCGGACTCGAGCTCCAGGTCGCCGATGTTCAGCTGACGCAGGTAGCCTTGCGCTTCGGGGTGTTCGCGCTGGGTGCCCGCCACGGGGATGGGTGCGGTGACAGGCTGGCTGGTAGTGCCGGATTGCTTGGAACTGGACAGCGTGGTGCCGGACTGGCTAGTGCTCTGGGTGGTCATGGGGTTCCCTTCACTGGGTTGGCCGGCGAGGTGGTGCCGGGTGTGAGCGGGGTACTCGTCTGCGGGTTGAGTCTGCGGGTTGAG
>CAUUAD010000146.1:0-3910 GCA_963542785.1 Rothia mucilaginosa | reverse complement strand
AGAAGAAGGCGACCGCTTCGGCGAGCGCATCTTCTTCGGCTGTTGCGCGCGGTACTGCGTCGAGCCCGAGCGCTTCGGCTTCGGGCGCGGCTAACACCGCATCCACCGTTCAGACCGTGACTTACGGTGCTGCGTTCCCGTGGATTGGCGTGGTGGTTCTGGGCGTAAGCATTGTGGGTGCCGCTGCGCTGCTGCTGACCCGTAAGCGCTAAGACTTAACGTCGGATGCGGGTGGGGGAGTGACCCGCCCGCTCCGGCGTTTCTCTCATTATCTACCGGTGTGCCGGGTGCCCCCTCTTGCGGCGGGGTGCCGGGTGCGCCTCCCCGTTTTCTTGTATCGAGCATAAGGAGCATAGTGGCCCGCACGAGCTCATTGTCCCGAGATGTTCAGCAGGAGAGTACGTCCCGTCAGGGTTCTGTGATTCAGGGGCAGAAGTTGGGTAAGCGCCTGGCTTTTCTGTTCTTGTTTGCGGTGCTTTTGGTGGGTGCTGTGGCTGCTTCTTTGCTGTTCGGATCGAATAATCTTCCGCCGGATCAGGTTCTGGCTGTTTTCAATGGCACTGCTTCTGAGCAGGCGCAGACGATTGTGATGGAGCAGCGTATTCCGCGTACCCTGGTGGGTCTTGCGGCGGGTGCCGCGTTGGCGGTTGCCGGTTCGTTGATGCAGTCGTTGACCCGTAACCCGTTGGCTGAGCCCGGCCTGATGGGTGTGAATGCCGGTGCTGCGGTGGCTGTGATTGCTTCCGTGGTGGTTTTTGGTGTGATGGGTATTTGGCAGTACATGGTTGCTGCGACGATTGGTGGCGCGTTGGCTGCGGTGCTGGTGTATACGCTGGGTCGTGGTCGTGACGGGTCGATTGTGAAGCTTGCGTTGGCGGGTGTGGCGATTTCTGCGGCGCTGTCGGCGATTGCGCAGGGCCTGATTTTGGCTGATCAGGATGCGTATAACGAGTTCCGTGTGTGGGTTGCCGGTTCGCTGGAGGGCCGCGGTATGGATATTGCGTCGACGGTGGGTCCGGTGATTGTGCTGGGTATGCTGGTGGCGTTCTTTGTGGCTCCCGCGATTAATGCTCTGAGTATGGGCGAGGAGGCGGCGACCAGCCTCGGCGTGAGCGTGCGTACGACCCAGAACCTGACTCTTCTTGCGGTGACGGTGCTTGCCGGTGCGGCGACTGCTGCGGTGGGTCCGATTGGTTTTGTGGGTTTGGCGGTGCCGTTTGTGGTGCGTGCTCTGCTCGGTAATGATGTGCGCTGGGTGAATTATGGTTCGGCGCTGTTGGGTCCGGTGTGGCTGCTGTGTGCTGACGTATTGGCGCGTGTGCTGGTGGCTCCGCAGGAGACTCAGGTGGGTATTGTGGCGACTCTTGCCGGTGCCCCGGTGTTCTTGTTCTTGATGACTCGTCGTAAGGTGGAGGCTCTCTAATGTCGAATTCTTCCGCTCTTTCGACGGCGACTGTCGCCAGCCCCGCTAACCGTTCTGCGCGTCGTCGCGGCCGCGATTTGGGTGGCCGCCCGGTGCTGACGGTGCGCGGCCCGCTGAGTGCTCAGGTGCCGTGGCGTGTGCTGATTTTGAATGTGGCGTTGGTGGTGCTGATTGCGGCGCTGGCGTTTTGGGGCATGTTGCAGGGTGATTATAAGCTCGCCCCGGAGAAGGTCATTCCGGCGTTGATGGGTGAGGGTAAGCAGATTGCTGTGACTTTCGCTCAGCAGCGTGCGGCGCGTATTGTGGCGGCGCTTCTGGTGGGTGCGGCGCTTGGTCTGTCGGGTGCGATTTTCCAGGTGATTTCGGGTAATGCCCTGGGTTCGCCGGATATTATCGGTTTCACGAATGGTGCCGCGACCGGTGCGCTGTTGCAGATTATTGTCTTCAATTCCGGTCCCGTTGAGGTTGCTCTGGGCGCTGTGGTTGGTGGCTTGGCGACTTCGGTGCTGGTGTGGTTGTTGACGCGCCGCACGGGCCTGCATGGCTTCCGCCTGGTGCTGGTCGGTATTGGTGTGGGCTCGACCCTGGCGGCGTTCAACGCGTTGCTGGTGGTGCGTGCCTCGCTGACTCAGGCGCAGACCGCGGCGTCCTGGCTTGCAGGTTCGCTCAATGACATCACCTGGGAGCGCACCTACGCGCTGCTGGGCCTGCTACTCGTGGTGACTCCGCTGCTGCTGATGCTGGTCCGCCCGCTGGGCGCGATTCGTTTTGGCGACCAGGTGGCATCCGGTTTGGGTGTGAGCGTGAACGCGTACCGTGTGGCGGCGCTGTTCATCGGTGTGCTTCTGGTGTCGCTGGCGACCGCGACGACTGGCCCGATTGCCTTTGTCGCCTTGGCGGCACCGCACATCGCGAAGACCCTGTCTCGCAGCGGCGGGGTGGGTTTCACCTCCGCGGCACTCATGGGTGCGCTCATGGTGCTCGGCTCTGACCTGATTGGCCGATTCGCTGTTCCCGGACGCATCATTCAGGTGGGCGTAGTGACCGGCGCGATTGGCGGCCTGTACCTGATTTACCTGATTTACCTCGAAAGGAAGAAGAGCTAGTGAACACTAGTGTGACGACCCGCCTTGAAGGCGAGAACATGGTGGTTGCCTACGGTGAGCATACGGTGCTCAACGGGGTAGATTTTCAGGTGCCGGAGGGGGAGCTGACCGTTATCCTGGGCCCGAACGCCTGCGGTAAGTCGACCACCCTGAAGGCTCTTGCCCGCGTGAACCCGCTCAAGAAGGGCGAGGTTCGCCTGGACGGCACCCCGCTGCCGCAGATGAAGTCCCGCGCTATCGCCAAGATCCTGGCGATGCTGCCGCAGACCCCGGAGGCGCCTAGCGGCGTGACCGTGGCGGATGTGGTGGCGCGCGGCCGCTACCCGCACCAGTCTCTGCTGCGTTCCTGGTCTGATGAGGACGAGCGAGCCTGCGTGGAGGCGATGCAGGCGGCGAACGTGCTGGAGCTTGCTGAGCGTCCCATTGAGGCACTCTCGGGTGGTCAGCGTCAGCGCGTGTGGATTGCCATGACCCTGGCGCAGCAGACCCCGCTGATTCTGCTCGATGAGCCGACCACCTACCTGGATATCACGCACCAGATTGAGGTGCTGAACCTGACGAAGAAATTGCATTCTGAAGGTCGAACGGTAGCCGTGGTGTTGCATGACCTGAACCTTGCTTTCAGGTATGCTACTCATGTTGTGTTAATGAAGCAGGGTCGGATTATCGCTCAGGGTGATCCGCGTGCGATAATTACACCGGAACTTATTCAGGAAGTTTTTGACCTGCAATCGGTCATTATTCCTGATCCGTGCACTGGTACCCCTTTGGTTATTCCGAAGGAGAACCAAACAATTCATATTGCCGCTGACGCTATTTCGGCGGCCCGCGAAAGCGAATAGTTTTCGCCCCTAAGCCGCGTGGGAGTTTGCACCAACCGTCTCAGTACGGGTGGAAAAGTTTGGCATTGCGCCGAGCAGCGAACGTTAGGATCTGAGGGACCCAGGATCCCCTGCGCGTAGGGCGCCTACCCGGTGCTCGCCCGTCTTTGACGCATGAACGGATCCGAGCACTGGGTAGGTTCCATTTTGGGAACCCGTAGATGAGGCACCGAGACTGCCGCATGAGACTTTGAAAGTTGCGACTTGAGAGGTTTGATGCACGGTCTCGGTGCCTCATCTCATTTAATTGAGCGGTTCGTACCGGCTGTTTTTGCCACCCCAATGCTTGACCTCACTTTGGGTGCTGCTTGTGCTTAGTGTCATGAATGTCATCTTTTGGTTCTTTCGTTTTTCCCTTTGGCTGGAGTTTGGGTAAGGGATACCATAGAGTGAGGTAGTAGAGGCTAACTAACAATAATGCGCCTCCTCACCGATTCTCACCGATTGAGTGTTTCCACAGACCAAGGAGGAACCGTTGGGCGAGCACGAACCCACCGCGA
>CAUUAD010000145.1:0-3970 GCA_963542785.1 Rothia mucilaginosa | reverse complement strand
GCACATGGTGGTCGTAGCTCAGTTGGCAGAGCGCCTGGTTGTGGTCCAGGAGGTCGCGGGTTCAACCCCCGTCGATCACCCCGATGGAAAGGGTCGTTATGGTTATCCGTAACGGCCCTTTCGCTTTACCCTCTGTTCGCGTTATCCCCTGTTCGGTTGCCCCGCACACGGTGTACCGGAACAGAGCTTTTACACCCGCACTTTAAACTAGCGAGCGGGAGCAGGGCGCACCGCATCTTCACGAGGTACATCTTCACGAGGCAGGCGCACCCGGTAAGTTCCCACTCAACAGTTCCCGTTCAACACAAGCAAAGGATAATTCCGTGGCTATTCGCCCCATCGTTATTCACGGCAACCCCGTTCTGCACCGCCCCGCGGCACCCGTCACCGAGTTTAATGATGAGCTCAAGGAGCTCGTGGCTGACATGTACGAGACCATGGACGCATCCAACGGTGTGGGCCTGGCGGCACCGCAGATTGGCGTGGGCCTGCGCATCTTCACCTACAAGATGGAGAATGAGGACGGCGTTCCCCCGCGCGGCTGCATCATCAACCCGGTACTGACCCTGGGCAAGATTTCTACCGCTGACCCGGACCCCTACGAGGAGGAAGAGGGCTGCCTGTCCTTCCCCGGTTACGGCTTCCCCCTCAAGCGCGCCGAGTGGGTGACCGTGAACGGTCTTGACGAGCACGGCAACCCCGTCCACTTTGAGGCGACCGGCTGGTTTGCACGCTGCATGCAGCACGAAACCGACCACCTGGACGGCAAGCTGTACGTGAACCGCCTGAACAAGAAGTGGACCAGCAAGATGAAGAAGGTCGTGAAGAAGGAAGGCTGGACCGTCGACGGCAACTCGTGGATGCCGGGTGTGGATCCGGATCCGTTCGGCCACTAATCGCTGGCTTACCCGATTGGAGCCTCTCCAGCTTTTGGTTTAGCTCTGCTACAGGGCACAAGCTACAGAACTTAAACGAAGACCGCGAATGCACTCTCAAGCGCATTCGCGGTCTTCGTTTTTCACCAGCCAATGATGTTTTCCATCAGCCGATGGTAGCGTGAAACGGGTCATCCTATGAGCCGGGTTCTGTCTAAAACGCCGCCCGAAGGGGCGTTTCGAGGCAATCATCTATCTAGGACGTACGTTGCCGCACGTCTCAAGCAGCCTACCCGAATACGCACCCCACCTCCGCGAGGGAAGCTGACAGGGATCGGGCGCACTACCCTACCATGGCGTATTCTGTTTGACCTTGCTCCGAATGGGGTTTACCTAGCCGGGCACGTCACCGCGCCCGCTGGTGGTCTCTTACACCACCCTTTCACCCTTACCGCGGAGAACCGCGGCGGTTTACTTTCTGTGGCACTGGCCTGCGGGTTACCCCGAGTGGATGTTATCCACCATCCTGTGCTGTGGAGCCCGGACTTTCCTCGAAGCACGTGTGCCTCGCGATTGCCCGGACGGCCCGTTTCACCCAACCCATTATACGCACACCCCTAGCGGTGGCTATTTCCCGGGTTCGCTTCGCGGGTGCTTTAGGGGTACACGGAGGCGCACTAGCGGCCTCGCGGGCGCGCTATCGTCTCGCAACTACCCTGCGCCTCGTAGCTACCCGGCGTCTCACGGGTACACTGGAGAGATGCTGATTCTTCTTCCCCCCTCCGAAGGTAAAACCCCCGCCCCCGCAGGCAACGCGCCCGTATGCTTTGCTGACCTCTCGTTCCCCGAACTGACCGCTGAGCGTGAGAGCGTCCTGGAGGAGCTGGCGACTGTCAGCTCGGGTCCCGACGCCCTTGCAGAGCTCAAGGTGGGCACGTCCCTCGAAGCAGAAGTGGATCGCAATACGCGCCTGCTGACCGAACCGGCGCAGCCCGCGATCCGCACCTACACTGGCGTGCTGTTCGAGGCACTGGATTATGCGAGCTTCTCCCCCGCCGAACGCGATGCCGCGCACTGGTCGCTACTGATTTCTTCGGCACTGTGGGGTATTCTGCGCCCCGAGGATGCGATCCCCGCCTACCGCCTGTCGATGGGCGTAAAGCTGGGTTCGGTGGGTGCGCTCGCCTCCTTCTGGAAGGGTGCGTTGGGTACCGCTCTAGAGGCGACCGCGAAGGACCAGCTGATTTTGGATTGCCGTTCCGCTGCCTACGCGAAGTCGTGGGTGACTCCCCCGTCGCAGACTCTGGCGGTTCGTGTGGAGCGTGTGGCGGCTGATGGTTCGCGTAAGGTCGTCTCGCACATGGCGAAGCACTACCGCGGCCTGTTTGCGCGCTACCTGATTCAGTCGGGCTTGGCGGCTCGTCCTATTGACGGTTCCACGGCTGGTATTGCCGAATTTTTGGAGGCGGTCAGCGAGGACTGGTCGGTGGAGTGCACTCTGCCGACGGCACGTAAGGCGGGTGTTTTGACCCTGCTGGTGCATGAGCAGTAACGGCTGTTTGCTGTTATTTCTAACTATTTTCATGTGTCAGCACGAAGATTTTTTAACTATTTTTCGGGGATTTTTTAATGTATTTCCCCCTGTAAAACCACTTTTTCCCACATTTTTTGGACTGGTTTTAACACTCACAGAAGGCGGATAGTGTCTATCTATCCGCCTTCTTTTTATGCACAAAAGTGCTTATAGTATTTAATGACTCGCCACTGGTGGCGGGCACTTCACTCACAAACATTCACATTTTCAACTCAACGCACATGGAATACGAAACACCACATACGTAAAGCACATAGTCAGCGGATCACTCCCCTGGCTATATGTTTGCTAGCGTAGAAGTAACCACTCAGAAACACATCGATGGGACAATGATATGTCTACTTTTTCCTCTCGTCGCGCCCTTTTTAAGGGTGCGGCAGCACTAACAGTCGCCGGTGCGTTGGGCGCACACCATGCCGGTGAGCAGGGCGCTCAGGCTGCCACCTTGGACGTTAAGACCACCCCGCTGACCTTCAAGGTTACCGAGGCGTCGTTTGATATTAGCGGCTTCAACCTCAGCTACGAGATTACCGGCCTGCAGGCTGTGCTTGATACCGGTCTGTACACCCCGTACATTGAGGTTGGCTACTACACCAAGGAGAAGGGCTTCACCCAGTTCTATTTCTTCTCTCTTGAGCCGAAGAAGCGCATCGAGAATGATGTCTACATTAGGCATCACGTCATTGATTCTGAGATCACCGGTGGCCCGAATGGAAACTACGGGGTTCGCTTGTCTCTTCGTCCGCGCCGTCAGCAGTACACCATTCTGCGCACTCTTGAAGTTCGCCCCAAGATTGACACGGAGTTCGCGTGGGCACCGTTCATTGTGGATATTGATATGGATGGCGAGTACGCCCCCGATATCTACAGGTCATGTAAGGCAAAGGTTCTGCTGCTCGATAAGGAACGTTGTTTCTACCCTAAGCGTGCGGTGACCCGCGGCGACCTGATGGATGCAATCTACCGAGGCGCCCGCTCGCCGAAGGTGAAGCTTCCTGCGCGCTCTCCTTTCCCGGATTTGTCCCCGAAGGATGAGCGTTACCCGGCGTATATTTGGGCGTATCAGAACGGT
Source organism: Rothia mucilaginosa (assembly GCA_963542785.1). GTDB lineage: Bacteria > Actinomycetota > Actinomycetes > Actinomycetales > Micrococcaceae > Rothia > Rothia mucilaginosa_G. The sequence goes on along the minus strand of CAUUAD010000145.1, from coordinate 429 downwards.
CTGACTTCCGGCTGGTCTGACGGTAAGATGCACCCGGAGGCGGTGGCTAGCCGCGCTACGATGGCTGCGTTCTTCTACCGTTACTTTATGCTTACCCCCGGTCGTCGTTCTTATTGGTTCCGTCCCACTACCCCGCAGGATATGAAGCCGGGTGCCCCGTTCTACACCGAGTCGGTGTGGTTGCACTCGTCGGTGAATATCGATACGAGATATCACTATAAGAGCAAGGATTTCCGTCCGACCAAGACTGCTACCCGCGAGGAGCTGGCTCGTGTCCTGTCAATGCTCGACATGCTTGACACCATCCCCAACAGCCCCTATATCGATGACTAAGATACTAAGATTCGGCAGGTGCCTTGAACCGTACGGTTGCCCCTGCGTGTTTTAGCTTGGGTTGACTTCTAAGAACAGCAGCTGAAGATAGTGGCT
>CAUUAD010000144.1:0-3982 GCA_963542785.1 Rothia mucilaginosa | reverse complement strand
AGAAATGTAATAACCATCGAAGAAAGGCCGTAATGACTGAGAAAGTTGGGCAGAACGCCAACGACACCGTCATTTCAGAGATCCTGGAGATGAACCCCGAACTCGAGGGCATTGGCAACTACGAGTACGGTTGGGCAGACTCCGACGAAGCAGGCCAGGTAGCAAAGCGCGGCCTGGATGAGGACGTCGTGCGCGACATCTCTGCAAAGAAGAACGAACCCCAGTGGATGCTGGACATGCGTCTGAAGGCGCTGAAGTTCTTCGAGCGTAAGCCCATGCCCACCTGGGGCGCGGATCTTTCCGAAATTGACTTCGACAACATCAAGTACTTCGTGCGCTCGACCGAGGGTCAGGCGGCTTCTTGGGAGGAACTGCCCGAGGACATCCGCACCACCTACGAGCGTCTGGGCATTCCCGAGGCGGAGCGTAACTCCCTCGTCGCGGGTGTGGCTGCACAGTACGAGTCTGAGGTCGTGTACCACCAGATCCGTGAGGACCTGGAGCAGCAGGGCGTGATCTTCGTCGACACCGACACCGGTCTGCGCGAATACCCCGAACTGTTCAAGGAATACTTCGGCTCCATCATCCCGATTGGTGACAACAAGTTCTCCGCGCTGAACACCGCCGTATGGTCCGGTGGCTCCTTCGTGTACGTTCCCCCGGGAGTCCACGTGGAGATCCCGCTGCAGGCGTACTTCCGCATTAACACCGAGAACATGGGCCAGTTCGAACGCACCCTGATCATCGCGGACGAAGGCTCCTACGTTCACTACATTGAGGGCTGCACCGCCCCCATCTACAAGTCCGACTCCCTGCACTCCGCAGTGGTTGAGATTGTGCTGAAGAAGAACGCACGCGTTCGCTACACCACCATCCAGAACTGGTCGAACAACGTCTACAACCTGGTGACCAAGCGTGCGGTTGCGCACGAGGGCGCCACCATGGAATGGGTGGACGGCAACATCGGCTCCAAGGTCACCCAGAAGTACCCGGCTGTTTACATGGTCGGCGAGCACGCTAAGGGTGAGACCCTGTCCATCGCATTCGCAGGTGAGGGTCAGCACCAGGACACCGGCTCGAAGATGGTTCACATTGCACCGAACACCTCCTCGACCATTGTGTCCAAGTCCGTGGCACGTAACGGTGGCCGTAGCGCATACCGCGGCCTGGTTCAGGTTCGTGAGGGTGCTAAGCACTCCAAGTCCTCCGTGGTCTGTGACGCACTGCTGGTGGACACCATCTCCCGCTCCGACACCTACCCCTACGTGGATGTTCGCGAGGACGATGTGACCATGGGTCACGAGGCGACCGTTTCCCGCGTCTCCGAGGACCAGCTGTTCTACCTGATGCAGCGCGGCCTGAGCGAAGAAGAAGCAATGGCAATGATTGTCCGCGGCTTCGTTGAGCCCATCGCACGTGAGCTGCCGATGGAGTACGCACTTGAACTGAACCGCCTGATCGAACTTCAGATGGAAGGATCTGTGGGCTAATGCCGACCAACGAAGAAACCCTGGGTTACCACTCCCCGATCATCCCCGGCATGGACCAGGAGGGCGAGAAGCTCGCCACCGAGTTCGCCCACGATGACACCCTGTACCGTGCCACCGAGGCACACCACCAGGGCTCCAACCCGAACAACATCCAGAAGGTACTCGAAGCATCCCGTGCAGAGCGTAAGACCTCCTACAACGTGGAGGACTTCGCACCCCTGACCGGACGTGAAGAGGACTGGCGCTTCACCCCGCTGAAGCGTCTGGGCGGCCTGCACCTGGAGAAGCTGACCGGCACCGCACCGGCACCGCAGATTACCGCACCCGAGCAGGTTCAGGTTGAGACCGTCTCCCGTGAGGATGCACGCATCGGCTCCGCAGGTATCCCCGAGGACCGTGTGGCAGCGAACGCGTGGTCCAGCTTCACCGAAGCAACCGTGGTGACCATCCCCGCCGAAGCTGAACTGGCTGAGCACGTGGAAATCGACATCACCGGCACCGGCAACGAGGCAGCCGCGCAGCACATCGTGATTGAGGCTAAGCCCTTCTCGAAGGCTGTCGTGGTTCTGCGCCACACCGGCTCCACCGTCCTGGCACAGAACGTTGAGTTCGTGGTGAACGACGAGGCTGAGCTGAACGTTGTTTCCGTGCAGCAGTGGGCTGACGACGCAATCCACGCCTCCGCACACTACGCTAAGCTGGGCCGCAACGCACGCTTCAAGCACGTTGTGGTGTCCCTCGGCGGCGACCTGGTGCGCGTGACCCCCTCCACTAAGTTCACCGCTCCCGGCGCTGAGACTGAAATGTACGGCCTGTACTTCGTAGACGCAGGTCAGCACATTGAGTCCCGCCTGTTCGTGGACCACTCCGTACCCAACTGCAAGTCCCGCGTGACCTACAAGGGCGCGCTGCAGGGTAAGGGTGCGCACTCCGTATGGGTTGGTGACGTTCTGATTGGTAAGGATGCAGAAGGCACCGACACCTACGAGCTGAACCGTAACCTGCTGCTGGAAGTTGGCCCCCGCGCCGACTCCGTGCCGAACCTGGAGATTGAGACCGGCCTGATTGAGGGCGCCGGCCACGCATCCACCACCGGCCAGCTCGATGAGCAGCACCTGTGGTACCTGCAGGCTCGCGGTATTCCGGAGGCTGAGGCACGCCGTCTGGTCGTGCGCGGCTTCCTGAACGAGATCATTCAGCAGATTCGTGTTCCCGAACTTGAAGAGCAGCTCACCGAGGCCCTTGAGGCAGAGCTCGCCCTCAGCAACAACTAAGCTTTACCAGGAGAAATCAATGTCTACCCTTGAAATCAAGGACCTTCACGTCTCGGTTATCCTCGATGACGAAACCACCAAGCCCATCCTGAAGGGCGTTAACCTGACCATCAACTCGGGTGAGATCCACGCAATCATGGGCCCGAACGGTTCCGGTAAGTCCACTCTGGCTTCCACCATTGCTGGCCACCCCAAGTACCAGGTTGACTCCGGTCAGATCCTGCTCGACGGTGAGGACATCACCGAGATGAGCGTGGACGAGCGTGCACGCGCAGGCCTGTTCCTGGCTATGCAGTACCCGGTTGAGATTCCCGGTGTGACCATGTCCAACTTCCTGCGTTCCGCTAAGACCGCTGTGGATGGCAAGGCTCCCTCCCTGCGTACCTGGACCAAGGACGTTAAGGAAGCCATGAAGAACCTGGAGATTGACCCCGACTTCATCGCACGTAACGTGAACGAGGGCTTCTCCGGTGGTGAGAAGAAGCGCCACGAGATCCTTCAGCTGGAGCTGCTCAAGCCCAAGTTCGGCATCCTGGATGAGACCGACTCCGGTCTGGACGTTGACGCACTGAAGATCGTTTCTGAGGGCGTGAACCGTGCGCACGAGGCGAACGACATGGGCGTCATGCTGATTACCCACTACACCCGCATCCTGCGCTACATTAAGCCGCAGTTCGTGCACGTGTTTGTGGACGGCAAGATGGTTGACCAGGGCGGCCCCGAGCTGGCTGACCGCCTGGAAGAAGAGGGCTACGTTTCTTACGTGGGTAAGAAGTAAGCTTCTTCTCCTACCGGATTCTGACAGAAAGATAGGACTATGACTGAGACTGTGCAGGGTCGTGTTCCTCAGGAAGAAATTGAGGAAGCCCTCAAGGAGGTCATTGACCCGGAGCTCGGCGTCAATATTGTTGACCTCGGTCTGCTCTACGGTCTGCGCTGGGATGAGGATGGAACCCTCATTCTGGACCTGACTCTGACCACCGCGGCGTGCCCGCTGCAGGAGGTTATTGAGGAGCAGGTTCAGGCTAACCTGGATAACCTGGTTGAGTCTTGGCGTGTGAACTGGGTTTGGATGCCGCCGTGGGGCCCGGAGCGTATTACTGAGGACGGCCGCGATATGATGCGCGCGCTGGGCTTCAACATCTAAGCTCCTGACCGCAAATAAAGTACCCGCCCGGTGCGGAAGGTGTAAGCCTTCGGCACCGGGCGGGTATTTTT
>CAUUAD010000143.1:0-3985 GCA_963542785.1 Rothia mucilaginosa | reverse complement strand
CCGAAACCTTCATGGTGCCCTCCGGCTCACCGCGACGCTCAAACTCCACATACGAGTAGGAGGCGGGCGCCGCCGGGCCCTCAAAGACCGCCTCCTCAACAGAGCCGCGACCGGCAAACAGGCGGAAACCCTCAGAATCCTGAATCACCGGCGCCGTTGCGTGGCTCGCCACGGTCGGCTCAGACGAAGCCTCCACAGAAGCAGAAGGGGAGGAGTTCAGGGTGGCGCACCCGCCCAGGGCGGCTGCGAGCGCACCGGAGAAGCAAAGGCTCGCGCCCAGCTGACGGAAACCCGGCTGACGGAAACCCGGCTGGCGGAAGTTCGGCAGGCGGAAGAAGAAAGCGGTGGTGTGTGAAGGCATAAGGCACTCCGATGTGCGGGTCGGCAACGCTACGGGGCAGTAACACTGCGGAATAGCGCAACCGGCGTGATAGGTACACCACATATTGTGTCAGGTTAAATGCTCACCGTGCAAAGACCGCGCAAAGGCTACAGTGCAAAGAAATAGAAACGCAAACGCAACGGCGCGGAGTATCATTCACACTATGGAAAAGGCGGAACAGAACCAGGCAGAAAACACGGTAAAGAACGGCACAGAACCCAATACGTCGGCGGGGAATACCTCGGGCACTACCTCGGGGAACAGCCCGGCGAATAGTTCGGGGGATAGCCTCGCGGGTGCGTCTGTGCGCCCTGAAACTGCCGCATCTAAAACTGCTCCCGCTGAAGCAATCCCCGCAGAAGCGAGTCCCGCCGAGGCAAGCTCCGCTGCAGCGAATCCGGCAGAGGCAACCGCCCTGCACGTAGACGCCGCGCAGATTGATAGCGCCCGCCTAGACAGCGCCCACGCCGTCTACTCCACCGACCTGGACCCCGACGACGACTATGAAGAAGTCGTCGAAGAATACGCCACCACCGACGAGCCGGACGGCACGCACCGCGAGGAACGCCGCATCACCCGCACCACGCATCACCCGCACGGCAAGCAGGGCGACCAGAAAGCTGGCACCCAGGGTAGCCCTGATGGTGCCGCCGAGGTGATTGATGCGGGCGAACCTGAAACGCACACCACGACCATCCGCACGGTCACCCGCACTGTCACGGACCCGCCGCGTCACACCCCGCGAACCCGCCTGTTCCGCACGCTCAGCAAGTACCGCGGCGAGAAGAACCTGGCTGCCTGGGAGGAGCGTTCCTCCCGGCCCATGTTCGTGGCATCCGTGCTGTACCTGCTCGCGTTCGCCGCGCCCATCATGAGCACGCGCATCCAGGAGCCGTACGACGGGTACCTCAACATCATTCAGATGATTCTGTGGGGCCTATTCGCCGCCGACTACTGCATTCGCCTGTACCTGGCGCCGCGGCGACTCTACTTCATCACGCACAACCTGATGAACCTGGCGATTGTGCTGCTGCCGGCCTGGCGTATTGTCAGCTTCCTCGCCATGATTCACTTGACCACTAACCGCCAGTACAAGAGGCTCTCGGAGCTGGCGGTGAAACTCTTCGGATACACCGCGATCTTCATCATCATGTTCGCCCTGGCGATCTATTCGGTGGAGTCCTCCGAGCCGGGCGCGATGATTCGTGACCTGCCCACCGCCTACTGGTGGACGTTCACGACCCTCGCCACGGTCGGTTACGGCGACGTTTATCCGGTCACCGGTATCGGCAGGGTTATTGCCGTGGTCGTCATGCTGTACGGCGTGGGTATGGTTGCGGTTGCGACCGGTGCGCTCGCCAGCTGGATTATCGAAAAGATCGGGGGAAGGGAGGAGCAGGAGCACCCCGCAACCAAGGCTGACGTGGACGATCTTCGCCAGGAGATTTCTGAGTTGCGTGCCCTGCTGGCTCGTGAGTATGCGCGCCGTGAAGCCCACGACTGCACGTTGCGTGAGGTTGTAGATGAAGACGGTGTGCACCCGGTTCCTTCGGAGGCGGAGGCGGCACGCCGCGCCGGTTTCAGCGCTGGCGGTTTCGGTGTTACTGGTTTCAGCGCCGCCGGTTTTGCCGCACCGAGCGCTTCTGCAGATGCTCCGAACGCCGCACCTACTGAGGAATCCGCCGATTCCTCGACATCCCATGAGGTTGCGGTGCGTGAGCAGGAGCCGGTCGCCCTGCTGGAGGAGACTCGCCAGACGTTCACGATTATTCGTGAGAAGTTCTCGCTACGTTCCCGCAAATAATAGGAGCCTACAAACAGTAGCTGGGCTGCGGTAGCGCGGATATAAGTGCAGATATAACAGCTCAGTTGAGGTTCGGCGCTCAAACCCACACCGCGCACCTATTGAAGCGGTGGGTTTGGGCGCCGAGCCCACGCGAAGGCAAGATGAAGGCAAGAAAATCACCGCCCACGCCACCGTGCGGGATATTTTGCCTTGTCGAGGCAAAATTAGCCCGCGGAGTGCAAATCGGGGCTCGTGTGCGTGAAAAACCCCTCAACTTAAGGTCTAATGTGACCAAACTATCATTTTAAAAATGATCGCTACTGGTGAAACTCCTAGCCAGAGCCTATAAACTATCTACCGTGCCGGTTATCGAACGCCCTGTAGCCTCAATGCGCTACGGGGTGTCGTCGTATCCCCACCTCACTCACGGGGAGGCACCACTCAACTCACAAACTCACTCAAACACATACTCTGTTAGGACACGTTCGTGGCACCTAAGTCCACTCTGAGCGCGCTCGCTCTACTCGTCGGCGCGCTCTCTCTCACCGCGTGCGCATCCGCACCGAATAACGCCTCCGCAAGTGCGGTTGTTGACCCCGCAGCTTTTGAAACCGTCGAGCCTAGTGCTGTTTCCGCCCCCGGCGACGACAGCACCGGAATTAAGGCGGCGGTTAATGTCTCGCATGACCCGTCGATTCATCCGACCGCGACCCAGCCCACTGAGACCCCCGCGCCGGCGGGTGCCGGTAGCTATACGCCGGATGCTCAGGAGCAGGCCGCATACACCGCAGCGCCCATGCCTTCCTCGGCAGCCGTTGCGCGCTCGCAGAAAATCATGGACGGCACCTGGGTTCAGCAGGATTCCACCAACCTTGAGAACTACATGGACGCCGTCATTCATGACGGTGTTATTGAGGTGACCTACCACCTGAACCACGAAGAGCTGTCGACTCCCTTCTGGGTTGGCACCTTCGAGGCAAAAGACGGCAACTTTAGCTACGTTTCCCGTGTGGACCGTGCGAAGCTGAGCCATGCGCCGTACGCCTCCGACAAGGACACCAAGGAATTCACCATGGAGAACGGCGTGCTGAGCTTCCCCATGACCTATGAGGGCGCCACCCGCATCATTCACTTGGAAAAGCAGCACAGCTAAGCGCGCTGCCGGGGGAGTTATCTCATATCTGGCACGCATGACGGGCGGGGCGTTCCCGTTGCCGCGCGCGGGCTATAGAATGGGACTATGAGCGAGAACACGACCCCCGAGCACGGCACCGCAGCCTCGGTGCAGGATTCCTTCGAGCTGCCCGGCGCACCGGACCAGTTCCAGCGCCTGTGGACCCCTCACCGCACCGCCTACGTGAGCGGCGGCCAGAAGGACTACACCGAGAAGACCTGCCCCTTCTGCACCGCGCCCAGCCGCAGTGACGAGGAGTCGCTGATTGTGCACCGCGGCGAGCATGCCTTCGTGATTCTCAACCTCTACCCGTACAACCCCGGGCACCTGCTGGTCTGCCCGTATCGCCACATCCCGTTCTATGATGATGCGACCGAGGCAGAAACCATGGAGATTGCGCAGCTGACGCAGCTCGCCATGAAGGTTCTGCGCGAGGTGTCGCATAATGACGGCTTCAACATTGGCATTAATCAGGGCAAGGTGGGCGGTGCGGGCATTGCTGATCACCTGCATCAGCACATTCTGCCGCGCTGGAGTGGGGACACGAATTTCCTGCCGATTATCGCGCACACCAAGACTATGTCCCGCACGCTGGACGATATGCGTGTCGCTATTGCGGAGGGGTTTGCTCGCCTCAGCTAGA
>CAUUAD010000142.1:0-4027 GCA_963542785.1 Rothia mucilaginosa | reverse complement strand
CTGATATGGGGTGTTGTGAAGAAATTTTAAAATTTTTTGAAGTTTTTCTGAATCCTCATTGACAAGCTTAAACGCATATGTGCCAGGCAATAAATGGTCGAAAATGGGGGTCAAAATCGGGCAAAATCGAACAAAACGGTTTGCACACCTCCGCAAACCTGTCATAGACTAGTGGAGGTTCGAACGACGGGATGAAGAAAACGGAACCTGTTCGATCGACTAGGCCCCCATCGTCTAGCGGCCTAGGACGCCGCCCTTTCACGGCGGTAGCACGGGTTCAAATCCCGTTGGGGGTACTTGCAAATCTCACGATTTGCAAAGCCAAGTTAGATGATATAGAGTTTACTTCTGTTGATTCCAACAAGGCCCCGTAGCGCAGTTGGTTAGCGCGCCGCCCTGTCACGGCGGAGGTCGCGGGTTCAAGTCCCGTCGGGGTCGCTCTGGCCGCGTAAGTTCAGATGATTATTCATCCGAAGACGCGGTCATTGCGTATCTAAAAGTAAATACGCAAGGCTCTGTAGCTCAGTTGGTAGAGCGTACGACTGAAAATCGTAAGGTCACCGGATCGACGCCGGTCGGAGCCACGAAATCCGCCTCCAGGCTTCTACAGTGGGGCGGGTTTTGTTTTTAAAAAACTTTGCGGTTGCAGATACTGCAAAACCGTCAAAAAGGCGGCATCTTGGGAATAAAACCCTGAGATGCCGCCTTTTTATATACGGTCTATGTACAGAACAGGTACATCACACTCACTGTAGAAACGCCCAGCAGGAAGCTACTCGATAATTTCTGCTCAAAGAGCGCATACAACGGGTTGCAGAAAGGATTGCCGCACCCATGACTGCCCAGAATTTCAGTACACAGCCTCCGGAGAGCTCACCCCAGATTCCGTGGGCAAAAAATGCTGCTGTCGATAGTGCGCAGGCGGGCGGAATCCGCTTCGAGAACATCACCAAAAGCTACCCGAGCCGAACCGGTGAACCCACCACGGTGCTGCAGAACTTGAACCTGCATATTCCCGCCGGGCAGATTACCGTGTTTGTCGGCCCCTCCGGCTGCGGTAAAACCACTAGTCTACGCATGATTAACCGCATGGTGGAGCCCAATAGCGGAACCATCACCATTGACGGCGTGAACGTGCATGAGAAGAACCCCTACGAGCTGCGCCGCGGCATTGGCTACGTGATGCAGCAGGGTGGGCTCATGCCGCACCGCACCGTCGCGCAGAATATTGCCACCGTACCGCGCCTGCTCGGTGCCTCCCGCATGCAGGCGCAGACGCGTGCCCTCGAACTGCTCAACGTGGTCGGTCTGGATTCTTCGTACGCCAAGCGCTACCCCTCCCAGCTTTCGGGCGGTCAGGTGCAGCGCGTTGGTGTGGCGCGTGCTCTCGCCGCCGATGCGCCCGTCCTGCTGATGGACGAGCCGTTCTCCGCGGTGGATCCGGTGGTGCGTACCGACCTGCAGAAAGAGCTGCTGCGCCTACAGGGGCAACTCGCCAAGACGATCGTGTTCGTCACCCACGACATTGATGAGGCGCTTCTGCTCGGCGATACAATCGCCGTCTTCGCGGAGGGCGGCCGCCTCGCACAGTTCGGTACTCCCGAAGAGATTCTCTACAGCCCCGCCGATGATTTTGTGCGCTCCTTCGTGAGCCGCTCCGTTGCCGGTCTGCTGGACGAGCAGACGGTGCGCCAGGCGCGTGCACGCCGACTTGCCGCCTCCCGAGAAGCACAGGATAGCGCGGTAGAAGGTGAGAAAAGCGAATGAACCTTCTAGAAAACAGTGTGCTCGCGGCACCACCTCTCGCCGCGCAGCCCCTAGTGGCATCACCCCTCGCAGCAAGCGATATGCACTGGGAATGGGTCGCCACCAACAGCCAGCGCATCCTCGAGCTGACCCTCAGCCACCTCTACCAGGGCGTCGTGCCCGTCGCGATTGGTGCTCTCGTTGCGCTGCCGGTCGCCTACTACGCGAGCCGTCGCCGTGACCGCGGTTCTGAACGCCGCATCGGTGCGCGAACCCTCATGCACCTCTCCTCGCTGCTGTACACCATCCCCTCGATCGCGCTGTTCGTGCTGATGCCGCTCATTCTGGGAACCTCCATTATTTCCCCGCTGAACGTGCTCGTCGCCCTGAGTGTCTACTCCTTCTCGCTCATGGTGCGCTCCGGTGTGGATGCCTTCGACTCCGTACCCGATAGCGTGCACGAATCTGCACGCGCCCTCGGATACACGCCCCGACAGGCGCTGATGGAGCTCTACCTGCCCCTCGCTACACCTGTCATTATGGCGGGAATCCGCGTGGCAACCGTGGCAAATATTGCGATGGTGTCCGTGGGTGCCCTCATCGGTGTACCCTCGCTCGGCACGCTCTTCACCGACGGACTCGCGCGCAATATCCCTTCGGAAATCCTGGCTGGCGTAATCCTTAGCCTGCTGCTGGCACTGGTCCTCGACCTGCTTCTTATCCTTCTGACAAGGGCACTTACGCCCTGGCAGGCGGCTACGGTTGCGAACCACCGCAGCCCCGAAAGGAAGGCGTAACCCGTGAACGTCATAGAACGAACCTTTGCCTACCTCATGGACGGCGCCAACTGGCAGGGAAGCGGCGGAATCCTCGTGCGCCTGCTCGAACACCTGAGCGTCACCGCCCTCGCCACCGCCTGCGCGGCACTCATCGTCGTGCCCCTCGGCCTCTGGGCTGGACACCACCGACCCTCCGACGGCACTAACCGCCGCCGCAGCAACCTGCTCATGAGCGCCGTAGCCGCCACCCGTGCGCTACCCGCGCTTGGTCTGCTGACCATTCTGGCGCTCTGGCTGGGCGTCTCAACCCTGCCCGCCCTCATCGTGCTCATTATTATTGCGGCGGCACCCCTGCTCGCCGGAGTTCTTGAAGGCCTCGCCGCCGTGCCGGAAGACCTCGTGGACGCAGCCCGCGCCCAAGGCCTGACCGAATGGCAGATTCTGACCCGCCTCGAAATCCCGCTCGCCGCCAACATGATGCTCGGCGGGCTCCGCTCCGCACTCGTGCAGGTCATCGCAACCGCGACCATCGTCGCCTACCTGAGCGGCGGAACCCTCGGCAGATACCTCTTCGACGGGCTCGCTGTGCGCGACTACCCGCGCATGCTCGTCGCAACCCTGCTCGTGGCGCTTCTCGCCTTCGCCGTGGACGCGCTCATGGGCCTTGTGCAGCGTGCGCTCACCCCCGCGGGACTCACCATCAACCGGAAGAAGGCATGAACCCGATGAATCAGACGCATCAAACCTTCACGCGCCCTACCGTATCTCGTCGCACTGCCCTAACCGCCGCCGGAGCGCTCGGCATGGCGGGTATTCTCAGCGCCTGCGGGCTCAGCGGCGACAAAGTCTTCAGCGGCGAACACGAAGGAATCATCGTCGGCTCAGCGGCCTTCGCCGAATCCCAAATCCTCGCCGAAATCTACGCCGGAGCCCTCGCCCGAGCGGGATTCAACGCCCGCACCCAGCTGAGCATCGGCGCCCGCGAGGCGTACCTGGGGGCACTCGCCTCCGGTGCGGTGGACGTTATCCCGGACTACTCCGGCAACCTGCTGCTTTACCTCGACCCGAAGGCTACAGCTAACACTGCGCAGGAGATTCTGCAGGCGCTACCCGCCGCCCTCGGCACCCTCACCCCGGGTGGCTCCGGGGCTGAAATCCGCGCCCTCAACGCCTCCGAGGCGGAGGATAAGGACTCGCTCGTGGTCACCGCACAGACCGCCCAGAAATACGGTCTGCGAAGCATCGAAGACCTCGCCTCCCGCTGTACGAATCTGAAGCTCGGCGCCGCCCCAGAGTTTGCCGAGCGCGCCTACGGCATCCCGGGTCTGAAAGAGAAGTACGGATGCGTCCCCGCCGAGTTTGTGCCCCTCTCGGATGGCGGCGGCGCGCTGACCGTCAAGGCCCTGCTGGATGACACCGTGCAGGTGGTGGACCTCTACTCGACCACCCCCGCAATTGAGCAGAATCAGCTGGTGGTGCTGGAGGATCCGAAGAATATGATT
>CAUUAD010000141.1:0-4138 GCA_963542785.1 Rothia mucilaginosa | reverse complement strand
ACCTGCTTCGCAGATTCACAACGGTGCTTTTGAGACGGAGGTGAAGGTTCCGGCGAATGTTGCGGCGACGCTGAATACCTCCCACAAGTACATTGCGGGCACCATGGCGGCTGGCGTTCAGGGTGCTGAGTACGGCTCGTTTGATGCTCAGAAGCCTCTTGAGCTTTTCGCTCAGGAGCCCGTGGTGTCTGCGGTTCCGACCTACGCCCCGACTGTGGCTCCCCTGCCCGAGGCAACCGTGGGTGTGAACCCGACTGACGCACCAACCGTAGCGCCCCTGCCCGAGGCAACCATTGGCGTGAACCCCACTGATGCACCAACCGTAGCACCCCTGCCCGAGGCAACCGTGGGTGTAAACCCGACGGACGCGCCCACCATGGCTCCCCTGCCGGAAGCCACCGTTGGCGTTAACCCCACTGACGCACCGACCGTGGCCCCCCTGCCCGAGGCAACCGTGGGCGTGAACCCCACCGACGCACCGACCGTTCCTGCACTGCCGGAAGCAACCGTCGGTGTAAACCCGACCGACGCACCCACCGTCCCCGCACTGCCGGAAGCAACCGTCGGTGTAAACCCGACCGACGCACCCACCGTCCCCACCCTGCCGGAAGCAACCATCGGCGTGAACCCCACTGACGCACCGACGGTTCCCGCTCTGCCGGAAGCAACCGTCGGCGTGAACCCCACTGATGCACCGACGGTTCCCGCGCTGCCGGAAGCAACCGTCGGCGTGAACCCCACTGATGCACCGACCGTTCCTGCACTGCCGGAAGCACCGGTTGCCGATAAGACCCCGAACGCTGACAAGCTGGAGGACGCAACCGTGGCGCATCCCAAGAGTAAGCCAGCTCAGAGCAAGCCCGCTCAGGAGGCTCCGGTGACCGCCGCCCGCTCGGCTAAGGACACCCTGGCAAAGAACACCCCGGCAAAGGACAGCCTTGCTAAGGAGAGCAGCCCCAAGAAGGCTACCTTGGCGAACACCGGTGCATCCAGCGTTGGCGTGATTGTTGGCATTGGCGTTGCTGCTATCTGCGCGGGTCTGGGGTTGAGCGTTCTGCGCTCGCGCCGCCGCTCCTAAGAGCTGCAGGGTGCATAGTCTAGCCCACCCGCCCGGTGTAAACCGCGCATAGCAAAGAGCCGCCGGCTCCCCCATTCAAAGGGGAACCGGCGGCTCTTCATGTATCAGCTAATTCAGCCAGCTGGTGCAATCGTTCGCGTTACTTCGAAGCCTTAACCTCGATACCGCTCACGTCAATCTGCTCCAGCGGAATCAGGCGGTCACGAGTGACCACGCGGTGCACCAGCCAGACCGCGATAATCACGGGCAGACCAATGTAGGAGCTGAGCACGCCAGCCCAGTCGCCGCTCAGGAACGCCTCGTAGTTCTGGCCGCCAATAACGACCAGGCACATGAGGAAGGCGATAATCGGGCCCGCGGGGAAGAACGGCGCCACGTAGGGCAGGTCCTTCAGGCTGTTGCCCTGCTTCAGGTATGCGCGGCGGAAACGGTAATGAGCCACGGCGATACCCACCCAGGTGATGAAGCCAGCCAGACCGGACACGTTCACCAGCCACAGGTACGCCCCATCCGGCGAGAGCAGTGCGGCGATGAAGCCGACCGCGCCGATAGCTGCGGTTGCCAGCAGCGCGTTCATGGGCACGCCGCCGGAGTTGATGCGGGTGAACATCTTCGGTGCCTTACCCTCCTGGGCGAGCGCGAAGAGCATACGAGCCGAAACGTACAGGCCCGAGTTACCAGCAGAGAGCACTGCGGAGAGGATTACGGCGTTCATGATGGCTGCCGCGAAGGCGATGCCCGCACGCTCGAAGATGAGGGTGAACGGGGAGATGTTGATGTTGCCATCCGCTGCGGTGAGCAGGTTCGGGTCGGAGTAAGGAATCAGGAAGCCGATGACGACCATCGCACCGATGTAGAAGAGCATGATGCGCCAGAACACGCTAGTCAGTGCGCGGGGCACGTCGCGGCGGGGGTTCTCAGATTCGCCGGCAGCCACACCGATCATTTCGGTGCCCTGGAAGGAGAAGCCTGCAACCATGAAGATGGCGAGTACGGCGGGTGCGCCGCCGACGAAGGGGGCCTCACCGACGGTCCAGTTGGAGAAGCCCGGGGAGCTACCGCCCAGGATGCCGAAGATCATGGCGATACCTGCAATGAGGAAGACAATCACGGTGACGACCTTGATGGTGGCGAGCCAGAATTCGCTTTCACCGTAGGAGCGTGCCGAGAGGGCGTTGATGCCGGTCAGCAGCACGAGGAATCCTGCCGCCCACACCCAGGATGGGACGTTCGGGAACCAGTACCTCATCACCTCGCCGACGGCGACGAGTTCGGCAGCGACGGTAATCGCCCAGTTAAACCAGTAGTTCCAACCCATGGCGAAGCCGAAGGACGGGGACACGTAGCGTGCCGCGTAGGTCTGGAATGCGCCGGGGACGGGCAGGTGCGCAGCCATCTCGCCGAGGGACTGCATGAGGAACAGCACCATGATGCCGATGAGGGCGTAGGCGAGAATTGCGCCGCCGGGGCCTGCGGTGGAGATGGTCTTACCGGAGGCGACGAAGAGGCCGGTGCCGATTGCGCCGCCGATTGCGATCATCTGCATGTGGCGGGCGGAGAGGCCTCGCTTCAGTTCACCCTCTGCGGGGGTGGCTTCCGATGCAGCGCCGGAAGTCTCTGTAGGCTGTGCCATGTCAGGTCTTCTTTCTGAGGCTATTGCTTCGTGCGTTTGCTAGCGGTCTAGTCTGTGGTGTCCAGTCTAGTCCTGCTGCGGGTGGTGCCGCCGAAGGTTTGTGCCTGGGTCAAGAAATTCTTCAATCTTAAGGATTTCTTACGTACCGTAAGTTTTCCTAATCTGAGGGTCAATCCTACTCGCTTTTAAGGCTCTTTTCCACCCAAAACCACAAAAACACAGAAAAACCCTCCCGCACCGCTCATGTATAAGCGGTACGGGAGGGTTCCCTATCAGGCCAATTCACCCGATCTATTCAGCTCACCCGGCTTTAGTCAGCCAGGTTGTGGAACGAAACGTTCGTGGGGTGCTCCACGGTACGAGAAACAGTGCAATCCTTCTGCTCGCTGAGCTGAATCAGACGGTCCACCATCTTCTGCGCCTTGGCGCCCTGCTCATCCTCGGGGAATCGCACATCAAAGTCCACCTCAACGTCGTCGAGGCGCACCGCGCCGTCTTCGGTCTGCTTCAGCGCCGAGGCGAGCACCTCGAACACCTCGGGGGTGGAGCGGCGGGAGGTGCCCGCGTCCACGTCCACGGAGGAGCAACCGGCAATCGCGGCGAGCAGCAGCTCGACGGGGGTCAGCAGGCCCTCACCCACACCAAAGTCGAGGGTTGCACCGTTGGCACCGTAGGCACGGTAACGCAGGCGGTCGATGCGCTCGATCTTGGTCTGGCGGTAGTTGTCGAGTTCGCGGCGTTCCTGCTGACGCGAGTACACCTTCTTCTGCTCTTCTACAGTCTGCACGGCGTTGTTCTGCTCGGCGTTGTTCTGTTCAGCCATTGAGGTTCCTTTCGGTTTGTCTGCACGGTCGCTAGGTTATTCAGCGCCGCGTTGTTTAGCGTCATTCACTATAAGCGTGTTTCTCATTATTTTATTCCCGGACTCTTTTTCTCGTCGGTCAACCGCTTGCTCCTATACACTGGAAAACCGCGGCGGAGCTTCGAAGTCCCTCACGCACACAGTAGATTTTTTGAAGAGCACAACATACACAAGGAACTCTTTTATGGCACAGACCCCCGGCGCTGGGCGTCCCGACACTGGGCGTACGAGCACGCAGAATGATTTCCGCTTGGCTGTTGCGGATTCTTCCGTGGTGATGCTCGGTATCGCTGTGCTGGGTTTGGGTTTGGGCGTTATTTTGAGTGCGCACCATATGCCTTTTTGGACGGCACCGCTACTTTCTTCACTGGTGTTTGCCGGCTCGGTGGAGTTTTTGATGGTGGGCATGATTTCTGGTGGTGCCTCTATCGCGTCGATTGCATTGACGGTGTTCCTCGTGAATGCCCGCCACCTGGTGTACGGTCTTTCCTATCCTCTGCACAGGATTAGGGGTTTCTGGGCGAAGCTTTTCGCCATTCACACTCTCTGTGATGAGGCGTTTGCT
>CAUUAD010000140.1:0-4141 GCA_963542785.1 Rothia mucilaginosa | reverse complement strand
CCGCACCAGGTGGTGAACCAGCCCGCCGCCCCGGCATCCGCTGCCCAGGCTCCTGCGGCTCAGCCTCCGATTCCGACCCGCATGCACTCGCCCGGTGCGCACTCGAAGAACGCGGCTCCCGCGGCTTCGCGAGCACCCGAGGCTGGCGCATCCCGCCCGCTGCAGAACAATACTCAGGTGGCGACCACCGAGCAGGCACGCGGCGAGCAGGTTGTGCAGTCCTCCCGCGGCGCGTATGTGCTGCCCTCGGAGGAGATGCTGGTTTCCGGCCCGCCCGCTAAGGAATCCTCCGAAGTCAATGAGCACGTGGTTGAGGCTCTGACGAACGTGCTGGAGCAGTTCAAGGTGGATGCGCAGGTCACCGGCTTCTCGCGCGGCCCGACCGTGACCCGCTACGAGATTGAGCTGGGCCCCGCCACGAAGGTGGAGCGTGTGACCGCGCTGAGCAAGAACATCGCGTACGCCGTGGCAAGCCCGGATGTTCGTATTCTGTCCCCGATTCCGGGTAAATCCGCGATTGGTATTGAGATTCCGAATACGGACCGTGAGACCGTTGCCCTGGGCGACGTGCTTCGTTCCCCGCAGGCTCACGCGAACCACCACCCGATGGTTATGGGTGTGGGTAAGGACGTTGAGGGCGGCTTCGTGCTGGCGAACCTCGCGAAGATGCCGCACATGCTGGTCGCGGGTGCGACCGGTGCAGGTAAGTCGTCGTTCGTGAACTCGATGATTACCTCGATTCTGATGCGCGCAACCCCCGACCAGGTGCGCCTGGTGATGGTCGACCCCAAGCGCGTGGAGCTCACCGCTTATGAGGGTATTCCGCACCTGATTACGCCCATCATCACGAACCCGAAGAAGGCTGCTGAGGCCCTGCAGTGGGTGGTTCGTGAGATGGACGCCCGCTACGACGACCTCGCCCACTACGGCTACAAGCATGTGGACGACTTCAACAAGGCGGTGCGTGAGGGTAAGGTTCAGCCCGAGCCCGGCAGCAAGCGCACGGTGCACGAGTACCCGTACCTGCTGGTGATTGTGGACGAGCTCGCCGACCTGATGATGGTCGCTCCGCGTGACGTGGAAGAGGCGATTGTTCGTATTACCCAGCTGGCGCGTGCGGCGGGTATTCACCTGGTGCTGGCGACCCAGCGTCCTTCGGTGGATGTGGTGACCGGTCTGATTAAGGCGAACGTTCCGTCTCGTATGGCGTTTGCGACCTCCTCGGTCACTGACTCTCGCGTGGTGCTGGATCAGCCCGGCGCTGAGAAGCTGATTGGTCAGGGTGACGCACTGTTCCTGCCGATGGGTGCTTCGAAGCCGATGCGTGTTCAGGGCGCGTGGGTGTCTGAGTCTGAGATTCACGCCGTGGTTGAGCACGTGAAGAAACAGGCGCCGACCATCTACCGTGAGGACGTGATGGTCTCTGCCGCGAAGAAGCAGATTGATGAGGAAATCGGTGATGACCTCGATGATCTGCTGCAGGCGGCGGAGATTGTGATTACGACCCAGTTCGGTTCGACCTCGATGCTGCAGCGTAAGTTGCGCATGGGCTTCGCGAAGGCTGGCCGCATCATGGACCTGCTGGAGTCGCAGGGCGTGGTGGGCCCCTCGGAGGGTTCGAAGGCACGTGAGGTGCTCATCCGCCCGGATGACCTGCAGGCGACCCTGGCGCGTATTCGCGGTGAGGAGCCTCCGGCTGCCGACCCGTACGCGAATGCGGTGGACCCGGGCGAGGCGGTCACCGACTACTTCGATGAGCCTGATGATGAGGGCTCGGAGGACGCCTGGCAGCTGACCGGCCGTTAGCCTTTCAGTGCCCTATCCATTCGGCTGAGTCCACTCGGCTGGGTGAACTCGCGACATGCACCCCGTATTGTCCCTGTGATGTCTGCTACGGCACACGTATAATGGACGGTACGGGGTGTTTGCGTATCCCCGATACGTTTAGGGGTCGGTGCGTACGCGGTCTCTCACCGTCGAAAGCCATCTACCCGTAAGGAGCCGTTATGAGTGAAGCTCGCAATTCCGCATCCGCCGGTGCGGTCAGCACAGCGAAGCCTTCGAACTGGAATGTGCCGAATGTGTTGACGGTTCTGCGTATTATTGCGGTTCCTTTCTTCATTGTTGCCCTGGTTTCGGGCGGTACTTTTGGTGCCGCTGATCCAACCCACCGCTGGCTGGCGTGGATTATTTTCATCCTTGCCATGCTCACGGACTGGGCGGACGGCTACCTGGCGCGCTCGCGTAACCTGATTACGAGCTTCGGTAAGATTGCTGACCCGATTGCCGATAAGTTCCTCACCGGTGCGGCGTTCATTGTGCTGTCGGCGCTGGGTGAGCTGTGGTGGTGGGTCACGATTGTGATTCTGCTGCGCGAGTGGGGCATTACGATCATGCGTCTGTTCGTCATTAAGTACGGTGTGATGGCCGCTAGTAAGGGTGGCAAGATTAAGACCGTGCTGCAGACGGTGGCGCTGGTGCTGATGCTTCTGCCGCTGGGCCAGCTGGGTCTTGGCTGGCTGATTCCTGGTTGGGTTCTGATGGGCGCGGTCACCGCGATTACCGTGTGGACCGGCCTGGTGTATGTGCGTGATGCGTATATTTTGCGTCGTAACTGGTTGCAGGCTCAGGCCTCCCAGGGCGGCGGTCATTAGAGGCGAGGGGAGTGGCGTGTGCTGCTCCCCTTCGCTGTACCTGCGGCGCGTTGTGTGCCGCGTGAGGTTTTGGGCGGCGGTTCGCCGCTGAAAGGAGAGAATAATGGTTCCCCTCATACGTGAAGATGCTCTGTCCACTGCGCTTTCCGCCACTGCGCTTTCCTCCGCTGAGGTTTTCTCCGGTACCCCGGAGGCGGCGGCGCTACTGCTGCGTGATGCGGTGCGGTTGCGCGCCTCTCGGGAGGGCCCGGTGCAGGTGGCGACGGCTGAGTCGCTGACCGGCGGGGATGTTGGCGGCGCGATTTGTACGGTGCCGGGCGCATCCGCGTATTACCGCGGCGGCGTGATTTCCTATGCCTACGAGGTGAAGGCTCAGGTGTTGGGCGTGGACGCTCAGCTGCTGGCGCGTGAGGGTGCGGTGCATCCTGCGGTGGCGGTGCAGATGGCGGTCGGTGCGGCGCGCGTGTGCGGTGCCGATTATGCGGTGTCGACCACGGGCGTTGCCGGTCCTGATCCTGCGGACGGTCAGCCGGTGGGCACGGTCTATATCGGTGTGTGTTCCCCGGGCGGTTCTGAGGTGTTTGAACGCCACTATTCGGGGGACCGGGCGCAGATTCGTGCGGCGGCGAGCGCGGATGCGATTGCTCTGCTGGCGCGTGCGGTGCGCGGCGGCGCCGATGGGGTTCTGAAGAATGAGCTGGCGTAGCGTACTGGGCTAGACTGTGCTGTGCTGTGCGGCGCCTGGAGTGGCTGTGTAGTCGTCTGCGCGGCGCCTACCTGAGAAAAAATTTTACGGTTCAAATATATTCACAGGGTTTTTTCAGCTCCGCAGGAATAAAGGCATAGGTTCGTCTGTTTGAATAGATACAAGCCGTAAGAAGAAGACAAAAATGGCGGGGCTCCTAGCTCACGCTCCAAAAATCAGTTAGGCTTAACTATGTACAGTCCCGCGCGTCGGGAATACCTACTCAGGAAAGTGATATAGAAGCTCATGGCTAAGCAGCGCGTATCGATTAATGGCATTACTAAGTGGAAGGAAATCGAGGAGACCCCCCGACAGGTCGCCCCGGTCGTTGAGGAAGCTAAGGTTGTTCCCCTGCGACAGGCAATCGGTGAGGTTCTTCGCGACGTTCGCCAGCGTCAGGGCCGCACCCTGCGCGAGGTTTCCCAGCGTGCCCGTGTTTCCCTCGGTTACCTGAGCGAAGTTGAGCGCGGTCAGAAGGAAGCATCCTCCGAACTGCTGGCGTGGATTTGCCAGGCTCTGGACATTCCGATGTCCCAGATGCTGCGTGAGGTTGCCGACCGTATGGCGGTTCTCGAGGGTGTTCAGATTCCGGATACTGTTCCGGCTGAGATGTCTGAGCAGTACAAGAGCGATTACTACATTCTCTCGAAGTAACGCGAGGCGGCACATGCCGCGCTAAACGTGAAGCGATGCCGTGCATCCCCGTAAGGTGGGTGTGCGGCATCGCTTATTCTCGGTTTAT
>CAUUAD010000139.1:0-4155 GCA_963542785.1 Rothia mucilaginosa | reverse complement strand
AGTCCCCGCGCGATATTGCCGAGCTGCTGCCCCTGCAGCGTCAGCTCCTGGATGCAGCCATTGAGGCGACCCGTCCCGGCGGCGTCATCGCCTACGTGACCTGCTCCCCGCACGCGGCAGAAACCCAGAACATTGTGGCTGAGGTGCTCGAAAGCGGCGCGGTTAGCCTGCTCGACTCCGCCGCCGCACTGCGTGAAGTTGCCCTGCACACCGAAGGCGCGAACGGCGAACCCGTGAGCGTGTTGGCGGGAGAGAAGGACCCCGGCCACACCCCCGAGATCAAGGTCAAGAAGGGCGCCCCGGTCGTGAAGGCTTCGGAGAACCCGACCACCGCACAGCTGTGGCCGCACGTGCACGGAACCGACGCAATGTTCCTCGCTCTGCTGCGTAAGAACTAGCCGCTTCACCGCCTAGCATCACCCGCCATACGGCACGGATTTGAAAGGAACCCTATGGGTATCGCCATTAACCCCTCGATTCTCTCGGCGGATTTCGCGAACCTGCAGCGCGAGCTGGAGCGCATTTCCACCGCAGACGCCGCGCATATTGACGTGATGGACAACCACTTCGTCCCCAACCTCACCTGGGGCCCGCCGGTGGTCAAGCGTCTGCGCGAAATCTCCCCGGTGCCGTTCGACGTGCACCTGATGATTGAGGACGCCGACCGTTGGGCACCCGAATACGCCAGCATGGGCTGCGAATCGGTGACCTTCCACGCGGAGGCGGCTATCGCCCCCATCAAGCTGGCGCGCACCCTGCGTGCTGAGGGCGCAAAGGCAGGTATGGCGCTGCGACCGGCAACCGCCGTGGAACCCTACCTGGACATGCTCAGTGAACTGGACATGCTGCTGATCATGACCGTGGAACCCGGCTTCGGCGGCCAGGCGTTCCTGGACGTGACCCTGCCGAAGATCGCCCGCGCCGCCAAGGCGATTGAGGGTACGAACCTGCCGGTGACCGTGCAGGTGGACGGCGGCATCACCGAAGAGACCATCCTGCGTGCTGCGGAGGCGGGCGCAACCTGCTTCGTTGCCGGTAGCTCGGTGTACGGCGTGGACGAGGCGCTCGGCGGTCCGGAGGCGGCCATCGCCTCCCTACGTGCGGCGGCTACATCGGTCAAGCGTTCCAAGACCGGATGCGGTTGCGGCCACTAGCGGTGCTCGCCGGTAACGGTACCTCAGTATCTATCACCAGCATCTATTGCCCCGTATCTATAAAACCTTCAACGCCCCGTTGCGAAGACTTGCGCCCCGTCGTGGTTCTTCGCGGCGGGGCGTTGTGCGTGCACTACTTTTCAGCCACCGCAGATGTATAGCGAGACAGCTGCAGGGGAGAGAAGCCCGCTTTAAATGACATAGTGTCAGCAAAATTGTGACAAGGTGTGAAATGCGTTACCCCGCGGAATTCCGCGGCAAAACCGGCCATCCCGACGGTCAGAGAAGGCAAACTGAACGCGTCTTGATGTGGCACTCAGATATCTGTAAGGTTAGGTATAGTTTAGTCATACCTAGGGGGAACTATGTCTTTCAACCGAACCGAGCTGACCGGCACCGACAACCAGGGCGCATCGGGCGTTAACCGCCGCGCCTTCTTTGGCCTGGCGCTCGCCTCATCGGCTGCTCTCGCCCTCGCGGCCTGCAGCAGCGAGACCACCACGACCACCACTTCCGGTGGTTCCACCTCCGGCGGCAACGGCGGCACCCGCACCATCAAGGACATTGACGACGAGAACGTAGAAGTTCCCGCCAACCCCAAGAAGGTCATCGTGCTCTCCGAACCGACCCTCGACGGCCTGCTCGCCCTCGGCGTGACCCCCGTCGGTTCTGTCTCCGGCCGCGGCCAGTCCGGCGTACCCAACTACCTCGCCGACCGTGCCAAGAACGTGCAGATTATCGGTACCGTCGCCCAGGTCAACTACGAGCAGATCGGCAACCTTGACCCCGACCTGATTCTTGTTGACTCCACCGGCGTGGACAAGCGCTCCGACGCCTACGAAACCCTCAAGAAGATCGCCCCCGTGGTCTACTGCGGCTACGCGGGCGGCGACTGGCGCATCAACTTCCGCAACGTTGCTAACGCCATGAACATGGTCGACAAGGGCGAAGAAGTCATCAAGGCATACGAGGCAACTGCCGCCGCGCTGAAGGAACAGCTCGCCCCCAAGTACGGCGACAAGACCTTCTCCATCGTCCGCTGGGCAGGTAACGGCCCCGCGCTGATTCTCAAGGAACTGCCCGCCGGCCAGGTGCTCAACGATCTGGGCCTCAAGCGCCCCTCCTCGCAGGACCGCAACGGCCAGGGCCACTCCGAGCCCGTCTCCCTGGAGAACCTGGCAACCATCGACGCGGACTACATGTTCCTGGGCACCCTCGGCGGCGCAAGCCAGCAGAACCCGAACGCGCAGGGCTCCGCAGGCCTGCAGGGCGCCGAAGAAGCACTGAACAAGGCGAAGGAAACCTCCGGCTTCACCAACCTGAAGGCAGTCAAGGACGACCACGTGATTCTCGTGGACGGCTCCAAGTGGACCTCCACCGGCGGCCCGCTGCTGCTCAACGGCATTATCGAAGACGTTAAGAAGGCGCTTCCGCTCTAAACACCCCGTTCTAAACAACCGGTGAAGCAATCACCCGCTGAAGCTTCCTGAACCCCCTTCCCGCCGCAGCCTAGACCCGCGGCGGGAAGGGGATGCACGACCCACCACACCATCCTCAAGGACAACAATGACCGAACCTCGACCCGCACGCACCGCAGTACGCTACGGTGCTGTCGTGGCGCTTGCCGGCGCGCTCATCACCCCCGGAGCAGCACTGACCGGTACCACCATCGCTTACGCGGATACCCCCGCCGCCACCCAGCAGGCTGACAAGGCTACCGTGACCATTTCCACCGAGAAGTGGCGCGAAGGCAAGCTTGTGCTACGCGGCACCGGCTTCACCAGCACCGCTCCCGGCCGCGGCGCAGTGTTCGCGGTGAAGTTCTACGATGCCCTGCCGGATGAGGCTCACCAGGCGATTAACCCGCTCACCAAGGAGGGCGGCAACTCGCCCGCGAACTTCATGGCAATCGCGAACGAGGACGGCACTTTCGAGGTTGAGGTATCCCTGCCGACCCCCGAAAACACCGGTCTGACCGCTGAGCAGCTGAAGAACAAGGGCTGGACCGTGGAGGGTACCAGCCACCGTATTCAGGTGCTTTCCGGCTCCCTGGGTGGTACGGATGCGGACGGTAACACCTACGACCGTCGTGCATCTGTGTCGCAGAATATTACGCTGAGCGACCCGGCTCCGAGCCCGGCACCGACCGCTGAGCCCACTGCTGACCCCAGCGCCACCGCTGAGCCTTCTGCGACTGCCGAGCCTACCGCAGACCCTTCGGCTACCGCGGACCCCAGCGTAACTGCAGAACCGACCCCCGCGCCTACCGCGGATCCGACCCCCGCACCCAGCGCAGACTCGAAAACCTGCGCCCCTGCCGATGGCTCCTTCACCCCGCGCCTGACCATCGAGAACCCGAAGGCTGTTCAGGGCGGCAAGCTGCACCTGACCGGTGACGGCTGGTGCAACCCCGAGGACAAGAAGGCGTCCGTTATCGGTCTGAAGATTGACGACGGCAAGGTGTCCCGCAACGACGCCACCGCGGTCCACGACAACCGCACCATCTGGGCTATTGTTACCCCCGATGAAAACGGCCACATCGACACCTGGATTGACCTGCCCACCCGCGAGAACGCAGCCTTCAAGAATGATGAAGACGCCGCGAAGTACGCCTCCGGTGAGCACACCCTGCGACTGCTGACCGGTAGCCTGCGTGACGGTGACCGCTCCGGAACCTACGGCGGCACCAACAGCCAGGGTGGCGTGAACACCACCTTCACCATCGGCGAGTACGCACCCGGTGATGCACCCGAGCCGATTAGCGCCTCCGAGCTGACCGACGGTAACGGCGTGCAGGTGAGCCGCGAGGGCTCCACCGTGACCGTGACCGTGCCGAATGCAGAGCCGGGCACCTGGGTGTACGCCGCGACCTACCTGGGCAACTCCCCGCAGACCCTGTACGGCTCCGGCTGGAAGCGCCTCGACGGTAACCGTAGCTTCAGCTACGAAACCAGCGTGAGCATGCCCGCCGCCACCTACCGTGTGGTCGTGCACAACGGCA
>CAUUAD010000138.1:0-4159 GCA_963542785.1 Rothia mucilaginosa | reverse complement strand
CGCGGGGGTGTTCCTCGATTCTGCCAATGTCCCTCCCAGATAGACAGTGCCTTTTTAGTCTAACAAGGGCACGATTCTGCGGTAGCACTGGAGAGTAGAAATATCACTTTTCTGACCGGTGGTTTTGCACGCAAAAAGCGCCCTGCGGAACCAACAGCAAATATCTTCATCGATATGTAGAGAAATCTGGGGTGCTACTGTACAGAAGATATTTTGGGAGATATTTCTAGAGCTATTTTCGAGGAAAAAATAAAGGTTATATATACATTAAGATTTGCAGAGAAATATCCCCCACCTACCCCCACTCGCACCTCAATAAAAAATGAATTATTCATAACAAAAAATATCCCGCCACCGAAGTGACGGGATATTCACGCTTTAAGGCTGTAGCCTTCACAGCATCCGAAGCGCACCGCTTAGGGGTTCACCTCAGAGGCGAGAGTCAATTACTCAGCGTCGTGGTCGGTCTCGAGGATCTTAACCAGCGAGTCCAGAGCCTCTTCAGCACCTTCACCCTCAGCGCGCAGGACAACAACGTCGCCGTGCTTTGCACCCAGGGACATCAGGGACAGAATCGATGCAGCGTCCATAGCCTCATCTGCGGGCTCGCCCTTAGCTGCGATGGTGACCTCGACGGGGAGGTCGCCAGCTGCCTCAGCGAAGATAGCTGCCGGACGTGCGTGCAGGCCAACACGGCTTGCAATAGTGGCTTCGCGCTCTGCCATTATGTTTCTCCTTTGATCAAGGAACCAAAAATATATCAGTCCCTATTCTAAATGAACGGGGCGCTTCAGGACCCGCCCTTACTCTATAAATTGTACCGTTCAGCCGTACGCTAACAAGTACAAAAATGCCGGATGCAGAAATAAAACTCCGCACCCGGCATTTTTATGGACCCGTGCACCGCCCAGCACACCCCATCAAGGCGCGGCAGGCAGCCCCGAAATCGTTTTAAGGCTTAGAGGCCCAGCTCATCCAGAATCGGCAGAGCCTTGCGTGCGCTCTCCTTCGCCTCAGCAGAAGAAATCTGCTGCAGAGCGATAGCCGCAATCTGCTGTGCCTTCTCCTTGGTCACAGACTTCAGAACCGCAGCCACAGCGGGGATAGCGCCAGCGTTCATGGACAGGGTGTCAACACCCAGACCAATCAGAACAACAGCCAGAGCCGGGTCAGCCGCAGCCTCACCACAGACGCTCACGTACTTCTTCTTACCCGCGGTGACCGATGCACGCTGAGCACCCTCAACGGTCATCTTGATCATCTTCAGCACTGCAGGCTGCCAGGGGTTATTCAGGTGCGCCAGGTCGCCCAGCAGACGGTCAGCTGCCATGGTGTACTGGGTCAGGTCGTTGGTGCCGATGGACACGAAGTCGACCTCGCCCAGGATAGCCTCAGCGTTCATCACAGCTGCGGGGGTTTCAACCATCACACCGTGAACGGGCAGGCCGATCTCCTTGAGCATGTTCGCGAAGTTGCGTGCCTCGGAGGTGGTCGAAATCATCGGAGCCATAACCCAGATGTCAGCGTCGGAGTCCTCCGAAGCAGCCTTAATAGCCTCCAGCTGGCGGGTCAGAACGCCCGGAACGGTCCAGTCAGTACGGAAACCGCGAACACCCAGTGCGGGGTTCTCCTCGGGGTTCACGTTCAGGAACGGCAGGGGCTTGTCAGCGCCAGCGTCCAGGGTACGAACCACAATGTGCTTGCCGGGGAATGCGTCAAACACGGACTTGTAGGTCTTAGCCTGAGTCTCGATAGAAGGCTCAGAGTCGTGGCCCAGGAAGCCGAACTCGGTGCGCAGCAGGCCAACACCCTCAGCCTTCAGGCTTGCAGCCTTCTCAGCGGACTTGCCGTCACCAACGTTTGCGTACAGCTCAACGCGGGTGCCGTCAGCCAGCACGCCCTGACCGTCAAAGTCAGCGACGGGCTTGCGGTTTGCGTACTTGATTGCTGCTTCGCGGTCAGCGTCGGTGGGCTCGGTGTCAACGATGCCTTCGTTGGACTCCACGTATACGACGGTGCCGTCAGCAATCTCGGTCACGCCCTTAGCCGCCACAATAGCGGGCAGACCCAGGCCGCGAGCCAGAATAGCGGTGTGTGCCTGGGGGCCACCGTCAGAGGTAATCAGAGCGATAACCTTCTCGGGGTCCAGGGTCGCGGTATCAGCCGGTGCCAGGTCAATAGCAGCCAGAATGAACGGCTCGTCAGAAACGGGGATGCCGGGAGCCTGCTGGCCGGTCAGCTCAGCAACGATGCGGGCACGCACGTCGTGGATGTCGGTGACGCGCTCAGCCATGTAGCCACCCAGGGCAGCCATCTGGTCAGCGAAGGAGGTTGCAGCCTCCCAGATTGCGCGCTCGGGAGCCATCTCCTGAGTCTCAACCAGCTTGATAGCGCTCTTGATGAGTGCACGGTCGGTAGCCATCTGAGAGGTGGACTTCAGAACAGCCTTACCGTCACGGCCTGCGTTCTCTGCGCGAGCCAGCAGGTCTTCCTTGACGCGGACCGATGCGTCCTTGATGCGCTGCGCTGCAGCCTCAGCGGTCTCGCCGCTCAGACGCAGACCGTCCTTGGGTTCCTCGATGGGCTTAGGCATCTGAAGAACGGGGCCAATAACGCGGCCGGCGTATACGCCGACGCCCTTGTAGGTAGTCATAAATTCATGTCCTATCTGTGGTTTGTCTACAGTGTAACGTGTTTTTTCACGCTCACGCCTGCAAACAGACGATCAAATGAAGGTGAGGTTATACGGCCTTTACGCGGATGCCTTAGAGCGGGCACCCAGGGACTTCAGCACCACGTACAGCAGCGCAGAAACAACGGTACCGGCAACAACAGCCGCCAGGAACATCAACGGGTTCTGCGCCAGACCAATAATCCAAATACCACCGTGCGGAGCCGGGGAAGCCACGTGCGCACCCATGGAGATTGCACCGGCAATAGCGCCACCAACAATGGTCGAAGGAATCACGCGAGCCGGGTCAGCCGAAGCGAAGGGAATAGCACCCTCAGAGATGAAGGATGCACCCAGCAGCCACGCAGCCTTACCGTTCTCACGCTCATTCTCGTTGAACAGCTTGGGGCGCAGGGTGGTTGCCAGAGCCATAGCCAGCGGCGGAACCATACCGGAGATAATGACGGCAGCCATGATTTCCTGGTTCACGGTCGCACCCGAGGACAGGCCAGCGGTTGCGAAGAGGTAAGCAGCCTTGTTGATGGGGCCACCCAGGTCAGAAGCCATCATGGCGCCCAGGATCAGGCCCAGCACCAGAGCGGAGCCGCCAGACATGGAGGTCAGCCAATCCTGCAGGGTGGTCATAACCCACGCCAGGGGCGCACCGAGCAGCAGGTACATTGCCAGGCCGGCAACCAGAGAAGTCACCAGCGGGGTCACGACCACGGGCATCATCGAGCCAAGCCAGCGGGGCAGCTTCAGGGTACCCAGAGCGTACGCAATCAGACCGGCGAGAATACCGCCAACAATACCGCCAAGGAAGCCCGCGTTTACCGCAAGAGCCACCGAACCGGCGATGAAGCCCGGAGCAATACCGGGACGCTGAGCCAAACCGTACGCAATGTACGCGGCAAGAGCCGGAACCATCAGGCTCAGACCGAAACCACCGATGGTCTGCAGAACAGCACCCAGGTACAGGGTCCAGTGCACATCACCGAGGTTGAACAGGGTTGCCGAGTCGAGAATCGCCTTGGTGTTCACATCGCCAAGGTTCGGCACCGTAATTGCCTCGAAAACGAAGCCCAGGGCGACCAGAATACCGCCGGCGGCAACGAACGGAATCATGTAGGAGATACCGGTCATCACAGCCTTGTAGATGCGCGAGCCCCAAGCGCCTTCGGTAGCGCCTGCGCTGTCCTCACCGCTGGATGCGGCAGCGGCAACGCGTGCACCGTTGGGGTTCTCGGCCTCAGCCAGAGCCTCCGCAATCATTTCCTTAGGCTCGTCAATACCGCGCTTGACGGGAGACTCAATAAAGGGCTTACCTGCGAAGCGGTTACGCTCACGCACGTTCACGGACACCGCGAAAATCACGGCGTCTGCGGCGTCAATATCAGCCTGAGTCAGCTTCTCATTACCCGAGGAGCCCTGAGTCTCAACCTTCAGGTCGTAGCCGAGCTCTTCAGCAGCGTACTTGAGGGCGTCCGC
>CAUUAD010000137.1:0-4172 GCA_963542785.1 Rothia mucilaginosa | reverse complement strand
ACTCCTATCCCGCTACGATGCCCTCCTCTCCGATCTGGACGGCGTAGTCTACGCGGGTCCCTTCGCCATCGAAGGCGCACCCGAAGCGCTCAACCGTGCTGAAGAAGAACTCAACGTACCGGTCATCTTCGTCACCAACAACGCATCGCGCTCCGTAGAATCCGTAGCAGAGCACCTGCGCGAACTGGGTGTGCACACCCGAGCAGAACGAGTCGTCAGCTCCGCACAGGCAGGCGCAGCACTGCTCGCACAGCACGTACCCGCAGGCTCCAAAGTACTCATCACCGGCACCGAAGCACTCGCCGACTGTGTTCGTGCGGTAGGACTCGAAACCGTACGCAAGGAAGAAGAAGGCCCCGTAGCCGTCATCCAGGGTTTCGACCCCAAGATCGGCTGGGAAGACCTCGCGGAAGCCTCCTACACCCTCGCAATCCCCGATGTATTGTGGATCGCAACCAACACTGACCAGACCATCCCCAAGGAACGAGGCCAGGCACCCGGTAACGGCACCCTTGTCGCTGCCGTAGCAACTGCCTCGCGCCGTACCCCGCTCGTCGCGGGTAAACCCGAAGCACCGATTTTCCACACCGCAGCGCAGGCAGTAAACTCCAGCCGCCCCGTCATCGTAGGCGACCGCCTGGACACCGACATTCTCGGTGCCAACAACGCAAAGATGGACGGTGCCCTCGTCCTCACCGGTGTACAGACCTACCAGGACGTCATCGAGGCCGTGCCGAACCAGCGTCCGACCTATATTCTGCGCACGCTCGAGGACTTCTTCGCGCCCTACCCCGAAATTGAGGTGCTCTACGAAGGGTACGAAGTCATCGCAACCGGCCCCACCTGGCAGGCACGAGTTCGCGGTGAAAATCTGAGCCTGACCGGCCCCGAGATTGAAGATGCCGAAGCATTCGCGGGCAGTGAGAGCGAAGCCGAAGCATGGCGCGTAGCCTGCGCGGCATGGTGGGCAGCAAACCCCGAACAGGGCGCACGCCCCAACATCCAGGGGATTCCCGGTGCCTAAAGAACCGGACACTAACAGCACGGCAGGGGAGAACGCTGAGCTTGACGCAGAATTCGAGCGTCAGCTGGCGGCGACCCTCGCCATGGACCCCGTAGAGCGCGTCAAGCGCCTCGAAACGATGAGTGAGCAGCTGGAGAAGGACCTCGAAAACCTCTCCTAGTTCGCGACGGTGAACCCTCAGAACAGTAATGCTCTGAGGGGCACTAGATAACCCGTCACCAGACGACAGAAAGAAGACAAGGACACCGTGCGCCTCGATAAATACCTGGTCGAAGCCGGGTTCGTGAGCTCCCGAACCCTCGCCGCAAAACTCATCGCGGCAGGAGACGTGCAAGTCAACGGCAAGGTTGCGCGCAAAGCGTCCATGCTCGTGGGCCCGGAGGATACCCTCTACGTGCGCCAGAGCGAACTGACCGAATACGTCAGCCGTGCAGGCCACAAGCTCGCCGGTGCCCTCGACGCGTTCCCCGAAATCGAGGTAGAAGGCAAGCGTTGCCTGGACGCGGGAGCATCCACCGGAGGCTTTACCGACGTGCTGCTTCGTCGAGGAGCCGCCCACGTAGCCGCCGTTGACGTAGGACACGGGCAGCTCGTGGACACGCTACGCGAAGAACCACGAGTCGGCGTGTACGAAGGACTCAACGTTCGCTACATGAAGCCCGAAGATATTGGCGGGCAGGTCGAACTGACGGTTTCTGACCTCTCGTTCATCTCACTGACCCTGGTTATGGAGGCGCTAGCGAACGCCACCGAAACCGGCGGCGACCTGGTGCTCATGGTCAAACCGCAGTTCGAGGTCGGCAAGCACCGCATCGGACGCGGGGGAGTGGTGCACGAAGAATCCGCCCGCCGTGAAGCAGTGGAAAAAGTCCAGGCATCTGCGGTCAGCCACGGATTGCGCGTGATGGGGATGGAACCCAGCCCGCTCCCCGGACAGGACGGCAACGTAGAGTACTTCCTCTGGTGCCGAAAATAAATATAGTGTCGAAAATAAATAGTGCTAAGGCAGTCTGAGAAAACCGCTCGATAACGCAGGACGCGTTGAAGGCGGGGCTTTCTCAGGCTGCCGCGCTATTTGCAGGTATTTTTACAGGTATTTTAGAGATACCCCAGCTATACGTTATTCGAAATAATTTTCTAAAAATATAGCTATTTAGAAAATCTTCGAGAACATATTCGGTATGATAGGTGTAGATACACCATCTCAACACCCGATGGGAGAGAGTCGTTATGGCAAAACAGGAAAGTCGTGTAACGCGAGATTTTGACCTCTCGCAGTTGCCCACAATTAGCGCGCGCCATGATTCCGAAGACTCGGTGGAACAACGTCACCGTAAGATTCTCGTCTTCGCCCACGTGGGGCGCAAAGAAGCACGAGATGCTGCCCGACAGGCATGTACCCAGCTCTACGAAGAGGGACTCGCGCCCGTCATGACTCGCTCCGATCTGGAGACCCTGAGCGAAAACTGGGACGAGCCCGTCCCCGTGCAGGTCGTCCACGAATCCGTGGCGCTCATCGATATTGAACTCGGTGTGGTGCTCGGCGGCGACGGTTCGATTCTTCGCGCCGCCGAAATGGTACGCCGAACCAGCGTTCCGCTCATCGGCGTGAACCTGGGACACGTCGGCTTCCTCGCCGAATCCGAAGAGAGCGACCTGACCGAAACCGTTCGCTGCATCGTCAACAACGAATACACCGTTGAAGAACGCATGGCAATCGACGTGGAAGTCTGGAATGACGGCAAGCGAGTGCACAGCGACTGGGCGCTGAACGAAGCCAGCGTCGAAAAGGGCAACCGCGAAAAAATGATTGAAGTCATTATCGAGGTGGACTGCCGCCCGCTCAGCAGCTTCGGCTGTGACGGTGTGGTCATGGGAACCCCCACCGGCTCGACCGCCTACGCTTTCTCCGGCGGCGGCCCGGTCGTCTGGCCCGAAGTTGAAGCAATTCTCATGGTGCCGCTCTCGGCTCACGCGCTTTTCGCACGCCCGCTGGTAGCAGCGCCGACCTCCACCCTGGCAGTAGAAATGATGCCCGGAAACGGCGCCTCCGGCGTGCTCTGGTGCGATGGTCGCCGAACCGTAGAGTTGGACCCCGGCTCCCGTATTGAGGTGCGACGCTCCGAAAAGTCAGTGTTGCTCGCCCGTATCCACCCGGCTCCCTTCTCGGAGCGACTGGTGCGTAAATTTGAGCTTCCAATCCGTGGCTGGCGCGGCCCGCAGGATGCCGAGAAGCACTAAAGAAAAGGAATGAACGTTCGTGATTGAGGAAATCCATATTCGAGACCTCGGTATCATCACCGATGCGAGGCTCCCCCTCGAACCCGGATTCTCCGTGCTGACCGGCGAAACCGGCGCAGGTAAAACCATGGTCGTCACCGCCCTCGGCATGCTCCTGGGCGCCCGATCTGACGCATCCAGCGTTCGCAATGGCGCCAAGAGCGCCCTCGCCGAAGCAGTGATTCGCCTGCCCCACGGGCACCGTGCCCTCGAACTCGCCGAAGAAGCCGGCGGTACCGCCGAAGACATCGACGAACAGACATCCGAGCTGCTTCTAGCACGCACCGTCAACGCCTCGGGACGCTCCCGAGCCCACGTCGGCGGTTGCTCCGCGCCCATCGGAACCCTGTCTCAGATTGGTCAGACTCTTGTTGCAGTCCACGGCCAATCTGATCAGTTGCGCCTCAAGTCAGCGGCAGAGCAGCGCCAATCCCTCGACCTGTACGCAGGAGAAGAGCTCGCCAACCTGCTTGAAAAATACCGCGAAAACTACGAGCGATACCGAGCCGCCGCAGCAGAACTCAAGGAAGTACGCGAAAACTCTCGCGCACGCGCCCTCGAAGCGCAAACCCGGCAGGGCGCCCTCGAAGAAATCAGCGCCGTCAACCCGCAGGCCGGGGAAGAAGAAGAGCTCAAAGCCGAAATGGTGAAGCTCATGAACGTGGAAGCGCTACGCATCGCGTCGGCAACTGCCTCCGCGGCGCTCAGCGGTAGCGAGTACTCTACCGGCGACGAGCAGAGCGTCATGAGTCTGCTCGATGCAAGCCGCTCCGCACTACAGGCGCAGGCAGACGCTGATGAAGAGCTGGCATCCCTCGCGGCGCGCGTCAACGAACTGTTGATTCTTGCCACCGATATCTCCTCGGAT
>CAUUAD010000136.1:0-4255 GCA_963542785.1 Rothia mucilaginosa | reverse complement strand
CATTATCTTTATCCGTACCGGCTGGCTGAGCACCGCCGTAGACATTCTGATGCCGCGCCTCTCCGCAGGTGCTCCCGCCCCCATGCGCACCCGTATGCGGCAGCTCTACTCCTCTTGGGCGCGTACCCCCGCCGTCGCCGAATCCACCATGGTCATGATGTGGGGCGTATTCTGGTCGGTCGTTGCCATCTACGTGATTCTGCCCTACTTCAATAGCGGCGGTAACTTCGACTACGCCGACAAGGTGAACTTCTCTGCGGCTCTGGGCGACCCCTTCGGCTCGGCATTGCAGATGCTCAGCAACAACACCAAACTGGCAACTCTCGGCCTGCTGCTCATTACCGGAGCAGTCCTCTGGGTGATTTCTCCGCTCGCGGTAATTGCCCTGCCGACCCTTGCATGGCGTCTGCTCTCCACCATGGAATCCTACTGGGCAAGCACCTGGCACTACTCGCTCGTGCTCATGCCCGTCGTCTTCCTCGCTCTGCTCGACGTCGTCATGCGGATACGCTACGGCGTGGTTCCCGCCGCGATTCCGGTGCGCTCGGGTGCGCGAGCAGCCGATAGCGCCTCCGCACAGGAACCTCAGACCAACACCGACCCCGGCCGCCTCACCGCCACGGCACGCCGCATGCCCGTGTGGGTTCTGCCCGCCGCGGCGCTCTTCCTTGCCGCGTCTCCGATTTTCGTGCCCGGCTCCCAGCAGCCCCTCGCGTCCCTGGGCAACGCGCAGTTCACCGCCTCCGCGCTGACTACGACTGACCAGATGAAGCAGGACGCTGTCCAGAAGGTACCTGAAGGGGTATCGGTCGCATCTGACCTGTCGGTTCTGACTCAGCTGATTCCCGGTCGTACCGTCTACTGGATTGGACACACTGGTGAGCCTGCGCCCGACTACGTGGTCATCGACCGTATGAGCAACTCCTGGGGCGGCAACCCGCCGACCAACGCTGCACAGTACGCGGCCGACCGCTACGGCCACTCCTACGCGAAGTACGCGACCGTCGGCACGATTGATATTGTGCGTCGCGTAGATTAATCCGAGGACTGCATAGGCACGATGTGTGCCTGAAAAGCGCCCGCCCTCCGGCTGTGAGGGTGGGCGCTCGCCGTTAAGAGATGAGGTTTTAAGCACCTTTTGGGGATAAACGGGCGCCGCTACGGTAGACTAGGTAGAACACGGGAACCCCCGATGAAGGTCTTGTGCGCACCCGGCACCCAAGGTGGTGCTGGAATTGTAGGTGCGCCGCACTCACCATCACCGATTGATACGCCCCACAAAATTGCGGTTCATACCGTACACGAGGGCCACTCTTAACGATCTCTGGTCCAGCGTCTTTGCTACGTCTGCTGTAACAGACACACCACCGCCGTGTAAGCGGGAAGGCGAACCACCAGGAATACGTGACATTGCATGTGAGCATTACCCGCCCTGTACACCCCTGTAACACAGGGACTACTGTGCGCCGAGCGTAGAGTATGAGCAGATGTGCGGATAATGTGCCGAGAAATTCAAGACCACCCCCAGCAAAAGCCGCTACCCGTAGCATCCGTAGAATACCTCTGCAGAATGTGTCGGTAACGGAGGACCCCTGGACGTTCTACTCCCCAGGGGATGATGTGTGGCTGGGCCGTGAAGGGGACACCCGGTAAGCGCCGAAAAGCGTGCGCTATCCACCCCTACCGTATAGAGGAAAAATTGACTGAGAATACTGCTACCCCGGCCGAACTGAACGCCGAGGCAGAGACCGTTGTGACCACTGAGAACATCACCGAGAACACCGTTGAGAGCACTGCTGTAGAAGCAGAAGAAACCACCGCAGAAGCTACTGCAGAAGCACCCGCCGTAGAAGAAACCGCCGAAAAGGCTGAAGAAGAAGGCGTACGCTTCACCGACCTGGGCCTGGATGCCCGCGTCCTGGCTGCTCTGGAAGAGGTAGGCTACGAGAAGCCGTCCCCCATTCAGGAACAGACCATCCCCCTGCTGCTTGACGGCCACGACGTGGTTGGTCTGGCACAGACCGGTACCGGTAAGACCGCAGCATTCGCGCTGCCGGCACTGTCCCGCATGGCTGAACTCGCCGACATCAACGGCGTCTCCCGCGACACCCAGGTTCTGGTCCTGGCACCCACCCGCGAGCTGGCTCTGCAGGTTGCAGAAGCCTTCTCCTCCTACGCAACCCACATGGAGGACTTCACCGTCCTGCCCATCTACGGTGGCTCCCCCTACGGCCCGCAGCTGGCCGGTCTGCGCCGCGGTGCGCAGGTCGTCGTCGGTACCCCCGGCCGTGTGATTGACCACCTCGAAAAGGGCTCCCTGGACCTGTCCAACCTGCAGTACCTGGTACTGGACGAAGCAGACGAAATGCTGCGCATGGGCTTCGCCGAAGACGTGGAAAAGATCCTCGAAGGCACCCCCGACAGCAAGCAGGTTGCGCTCTTCTCCGCAACCATGCCCAACTCGATCCGCAAGATTGCTCAGCAGTACCTGAACGACCCCACCGAGATCCGCGTCAAGGCTAAGACCACCACCAGCGCAAATATCTCCCAGCGCTACATGCAGGTCATGCACTCCCACAAGCTGGATGCAATGACCCGCGTGCTCGAGGTCGAAAACTACGACGGCATCATCGTCTTCGTGCGCACCAAGAAGGAAACCGAGGAAGTTGCCGACAAGTTGAAGGCACGCGGTTTCGCGGCAGCAGCTATTAACGGTGACATCCCCCAGCAGCTGCGTGAGCGCACCGTTGACGCCCTGCGTGACGGCCGCATCGACATCCTCGTGGCAACCGACGTGGCGGCACGTGGCCTGGACGTTGAGCGCATCTCCCTGGTCGTCAACTACGACATCCCCCACGACACCGAGTCCTACGTGCACCGCATCGGTCGTACCGGCCGTGCAGGTCGCGAAGGTGCCGCAATCCTCTTCGTCACCCCGCGTGAGAAGTACATGCTGCGTCAAATCGAGAAGGCAACCCGCCAGAAGGTCGAGCCGATGCACATGCCCACCGCAGAGGCAGTGAACGAGACCCGTAAGCAGCGCTTCGCACAGCAGATTACCGAGACCATCGAGTCTGAGGACCTGAGCTTCTTCCGCCAGATTATCGAGGACTACGAGAACGAGCACGACACCACCGCTGAGGACATTGCGGCTGCACTGGCTGTTATCGCCCA
This sequence comes from Rothia mucilaginosa, assembly GCA_963542785.1. Lineage (GTDB taxonomy): Bacteria > Actinomycetota > Actinomycetes > Actinomycetales > Micrococcaceae > Rothia > Rothia mucilaginosa_G. Next base: position 1,081 of record CAUUAD010000136.1, on the reverse strand, counting down.
GCAGGGTCGCCCGTTCTTCCTGGATGAGGAAGAGGACATCGCGCGCAACTCCCGCCCCTTCTCCGACGACGATTCGGACCGCGGCGGCCGCAAGGCTAAGCGCGCGCACAACGACGAGGGCATGGTCAACTACAAGCTGAACGTTGGCCGTTCCTCCCGTGTGACTGCAGGCGCTATCGTGGGTGCGCTGGCTAACGAGGGTGGCATTAAGGGCTCCCAGATTGGCTCCATCGACATTCGCCAGCACTTCACCATTGTTGGCCTGCCCGAGGACCTGCCCCGCGACTTCTTCGATCGCCTGCGCGACACCAAGATCGCTGGCGAGTTCATCAACATCCGCAAGGACAACGGTCCCAAGGGTGGCGGTGGTGGCCGCGGCTTCGGCGGTGGCCGTCGTGAGGGCGGTTTCCGTGGCAACCGTGATGGTGGCCGCGACTTTGGCGGTCGCGATAACCGTCGCGAGGGTGGCTACCGCGGTAACCGTGAGGGTGGCCGTGACTTCGGTGGCGACCGCGACTTCAAGCGTGGCGGCCGCGATTTCGGTGGCAAGCGCAATGACCGTGACTTTGGTGGTCGCGACTTTGGTGGTCGCGATAACCGCCGTGAGGGCGGCTACCGTGGCAACCGTGAGGGTGGCCGTGACTTTGGCGGTCGCGACTTCGGCGGCCGTGATAACCGCCGCGAGGGCGGCTACCGCGGTAACCGTGACGGCGGCCGTGACTTCGGCGGCCGCGGCAAGCGCTACTAAGATTTCAGCTAAGCCTGGATTTGCGGTAGGGGGGCTTGCTGAGGCTATCGGCTAGCAGCCTTGTCATCCGCATGTGATTCAAAGACCGGCAGGGGAGTGATGAGCTCTCCTGTCGGTCTTTATGTATTTGTGTGTTGATGTGTTTGCATCAGCTGTTGCGGTGGTGCCTGGTCAGTGCTGGAGCTCCTGGTCAAAGCTGGGCTCTCGTGCGGCAGTGTGGAGAACAAATAAGCATCAAATGTGGCGTATGCCATAGCTTTTCCGCTTGCGAGCATTCCTGAAGACCTGTATAGTTTTACCTGTTGCCCCGATAGCTCAGTGGTAGAGCGCCAT
>CAUUAD010000135.1:0-4273 GCA_963542785.1 Rothia mucilaginosa | reverse complement strand
TCCCGGAGGACTACGCGACCGTGGACTTCATCTACGACAGCGCGGCGCAGTAGCGGCCGCCTACAAGACAGTAGGGCCCAATGCTTGGTGTATCTCGAACCATTGGGCCCTACGGCTATTTAGCGGCAGTTTTACTGAGGCCCTGTTTTATTCGGGCATGGGAGCCGGGCTAGCGGATTCCATGCGGTCTTTATCCCAGTAGATTGAGGTATTGTCCGGCGCATGAGTGGAGGCAGTGCCGTCTTTTTCGTTACCCGGGTTGTTGTTAGAAAGCACAGCGAGGATTACGAGCAAGACACAAGCTATGAGCAGCAGGATGCATAGCAAATATTTGTAATAGTGATTGCGCATCTGAGGTGTCCCTCCGGTCGTATCGCGTGGTATGACCAACGTAAGTTATGCCGTTGGGCCTAGCAATGCTTCACAAGAATATTTCTCAAATATTTCTTCAGCGCCGGGGCTGAGCGGCAGGCTAAAAACCGCGAAAGGGGCGGTGTTATCCGTAAGCGACATCAGGGTGTCCGAAGCGAAGCGAGGACGGGTGCCCCTGTAGGAGCGTGGATAACACCGCCCCTTCTGCGTACCCTCCCCTGTCTATCCCTGTAGAAATGAAGGCAAGCGCCACCTTCCAAACCAACCAAGCGGACTCCTCCCAACCCAGCTCAAAAAAATATCAAACATTTAACTTACGAAGCCACGCCCAATTCTGCTACCGTGAACAAGTTGTGCTTCTAGCCTGCGCAAGCTCATCCCAGGGGCGGTACCGCCGCATCCATGTTTTGTAGAGCCGCAGGCGCCGTTGCACGCGCATCACACAGAAAGAAAAACTAAGACATATGTCTTCGAAGTCGACTAAGACCTCATTCGGGCTATCGCCCATTTTTATCGTAGTTCTGGCGCTGCTGACCGCTATCGCACCGCTCGCCACGGACATGTACCTGGCGGCGCTGCCCGCGGTCGCTGAGAATCTGAACACCACTAGCACGAACGCCTCGTTGACTCTGAGCGCGTTCATGGTGGGTATGGCGCTCGGTCAGCTGGTTGTGGGTCCCTTGTCGGATAAGACGGGCCGCCGCAAGCCGCTGCTGTTCGGTGTGGTTGTCTGCTTTATTGCGACGGTGGCGTGTGGTTTCTCGCCGAATATTGAGCTGCTGATTTTTGCGCGTTTCATGATGGGCTTCACCGGTTCGATTGGTGCGGTGCTGGCGCGTTCTATCGTGACTGATACGACTCAGGGCCTGGCGACCGCTAAGCTCATGGGCGTCATGATGATGATTAACGGCTTCGCGCCGGTGCTCGCGCCGCTGTTTGGTGGTTGGGTGCTGTCGTGGGGTAACTGGCGCGATATTTTCCACGTGCTCGGCGTTGTGACCGCGATTATGATGCTTGGCGTGGTCTTCGTCGTGAAGGAGACCCTGCCGGTTGAGGAACGCTACCAGGGTAGCGCCCTGAGCGTGTACTCGGAGCTGCCGAAGGTGTTCACGGTGCGCCGCTACATGGGTTTCATGCTGACGATGTGCTTCGCGTTTGGTGCGCTGTTCTCGTACATTTCCGGTTCGACGTTTGTGTTGCAGAAGATTCTGGGCTTGTCCGAGACTGAGTTCACGATTGTGTTCGGTGTGAACTCGTTCGGCATTGTGCTGTTCAGCGCGATTGCGACGAAGCTGGTTGGTCGTGTGGCGCAGCGCCGCATTGTGAATGTCGGCGTGGTGAGCCTGCTGGTGGTGTCTTCGCTGCTGTTGGTTAGCTTCCTTATCGGTATCTCGCTGGTGCCGACGCTGATTCTGCTGTTCCTGCTGACCAGCTCGTGCGGCCTGATTTTTGGTAATGCTTCGGCGTTGGCGTTGAACGAGGCGCGCCACATGGCGGGTAGTGCGTCGGCGGTGATGGGTACGGTTCAGGCGATGCTGGGTGCGTTGGCTGCACCGCTGGTGTCGATTGCCGGTGAGCATGAGTACCTGCCGATGGGCTTCTCCATTCTGGGTTTCGCGGTCCTGACGGCGCTGGTGCTGTGGACTACCCCGCGTAAGGATTCGGACTACTCGGCTGACGGCGAGAGCCACGGCGCTGGTAAAGGTCAGGGCGCGCCAGCGGCGGGCCACTAGCCTGTTGTTGTTTTTTATGTAGCTAAAGCCCCGGATGGGCGACCCGCTAAGGGGTGCGCGTCCGGGGCTTTGCTGTGCCCGTACATGAAGCGTAGGGGCTGCCGCGTTTTCCGGATGCGCCCTCAGGGTGTCAGCCCGGACGCTCTCCGCAGCGGAGCAAGGAGAGGGCGGAGCGTCCGGGTGACGGGTGCCCCTGCGTAGGCGCGGAGGAAATATGCGGCAGTCCCTTTTCTGATGCGCTTAGCTCTGCTTGGGATACGGTATTCGCCCTCGTTCCTACAGGGAACCCGCCCTCGCTTCGCTTCGGGCACCCTGATGTCACTACGGGCGATACCGTCTTCCCTCGCCGGTTAGGGATGCGAACGTACAATAAAACTATGTCTAGTACCGTAATTCTTCTGAACGAGCAGAACCCGCAGGGCATCTTCGTTGACCCGTCCGTGCCCCTCATCAGCGTTGATGATCAGGGCTTCACCCGCGGCGACGGCGTCTTCGAGACCATGCTGTCCGTCAACCGCCGCGTGCGTAAGCTCGGCATGCACCTGTCCCGCCTCGAGTCGTCGGCGCGCATGCTGGATTTGCCCGACCCGGAACCCGAGATTCTGCGTTCGGCGGTGGAGCGCCTCATGCGTGAGGCGACCGCCGGTGCCGAGACTGCGCTGGGCGAAGAGCACATCGTGAAGATCATTATTTCGCGCGGCCCCACCCAGGCGGTGACTTCCATGCAGCCGGGCCCGTACACGCTGATTATGGCGTCGCCGGTGCCCGCCTCCATCGTGAAGCGTCGCACCGAGGGCGTGAAGGCGATGCTGCTGCCGCGCGGCCACGAGCCGATGGATAACAGCGCCTACCCGTGGCTGCTGGCGGGTGCGAAGACCCTCTCCTATGCCGTGAACATGGCGGTTCTGCGGTATGTGCAGGAGCGCGGCGCGGACGACGCTATCTTCATTACCGACGAGCGTCGTGTGCTGGAGGGTGCCACCTCCTCGGTGCTGGTCGCCAAGATTGAGGACGGCAAGAAGGTGCTGTACACGCCTGAGCCGAGCCACGGCATCCTCCCCGGCACCACTCAGGGCGCGGTGTTCGAAGCGGCACGCCAGGCCGGTTGGGAGCTTGGTTTCGGTCCGCTCTACCCGCAGGATTTGTTTGAGTCGGATGGCGTGTGGTTGGCGTCGTCGGTGCGTCTGATTGCGCCGGTGACCCACCTGAACGGCACGGCGCTAGCGCATGACCCGGAGCTGACCGCGACCCTGCTGAACTACCTGGCGCAGCAGAGCTAAACGCATATAAAAAGGGACGGCATTATCCGAGCGAGGATAATGCCGTCCCTTTGTGCTGTCTATAGTCAAGGGCAGGAGGTGCCTGTACCTTCCTGTTCGGTAGTAGCGGGTGTAGCCGCGTTTTCCGCCAAGCGCCCTCAGGGTGCCCGAAGTAAAGCGGGGGCGAATACCGTCTCCCAAGCAGAGCTAAACACGTACAAAAAGGGACGGTATTATCCGTAGCGACATCAGGGTGTCCGAAGCGAAGCGAGGACGGGTGCCCCTGTAGGAGCGAGGATGATGCCGTCCCTTTTCGTATATCTGGAGAAGCTCTGTAGGAACGAGGGCGAATACCGCCTCCCAAGCGGAGCCACAAAAGCGAAACCAGAAACGGAACGAACTATCCCCAGAGGAACTGGATCGTACCCGCAGCAATAGATGCACCGTACGCAACAGCGATAATGACGGCGGCTGCAATGCTCACGTGCACATCACGCGGCGAATAGGAGGGTACGCGCGCCCAGGTGCGTTCGCCTGCGCCGAAGCCGCGCGCCTCCATGGTGATAGCGAGGCGTGAGCCGCGGCGGATAGCCTGCACGAGCAGAGCGAAGCTTTGCCCGCCAAAGGTTTGTGCACGCCCAATGAGGGATTGGCCTGCACCGAGTCCGCGGGCGCGTCGTGCCTGGCCGAGGGCGTTCCATTCGGCGAAGAGGATACCGACGAGGCGCAGGGCGGCGACGGTGGCGAGCACGAACCGGGAGGGTAGTTTGAAGGTTTGTGCGAGGGAGTCGCCCAGGTCGGTCGGGTCGGTGGTGAGTACGAATGCGAGGGTGGGTAGGACCATGGCGAGGGAACGGATCATCATGGCTGCGCCGACGGCGGCGGAGTCGGTGGTGATGCTGTTGAAGC
>CAUUAD010000134.1:0-4283 GCA_963542785.1 Rothia mucilaginosa | reverse complement strand
AGACGCACGTCGGAGGTAATGTCGCGCACCTGCAGGATTTCGGTGTGACCGCCAGAAACCAGCAGCGCGCCCAGGCCACCGGAGCCGGCATTCGCCAGCAGGTCGGAGCCGTCTTCGGTGCCGTTATCCTCAAGCAGGCCAACGCCAACGTGTGCGACCAGGTGGTTAATGCCGTAGAGGGGCTTGCCGGTGGCAATAGCGAGCGCCTTCGCGGCGGAGACACCCACCATGAGTGCGCCAGCCAGGCCGGGGCCCGCGGTGACGGCGATAGCGTCCACCTGATCGAGGGTGATGTCCGCTTCGGCGAGTGCCGCCTTGAGGGCGGGGATCATGGCGTCCAGGTGGGCGCGGGAGGCGATTTCGGGAATCACGCCACCAAAGCGTACGTGCTCTTCCATGGAGGAGGAGATGGTGTTGCTGAGTAGCTGTGCACCGCGCACAATGCCGATACCGGTCTCATCGCAGGAGGATTCGATGCCCAGAACGAGGGGTTCGCGAGTGCTCATAGTTCGTCTTTCTGTTGCGCTGTCTGCGCGTAGTGCTTCTTGATGCTGTGGTAGATAGGCTACCGGAATATTACCCGCTACTGCCGGAAAATATCGTGATATTTAGAACGTGCATTCCATAATGATTGCGTCGGTTCCGTCATCGTAGTAGCGGCGGCGCACATGGATTGCGCGGTAGCCGTTGCGTTCGTAGAGGCGCTGGGCGCGCGGGTTGTCGGCACGCACCTCCAGCAGGATGCGCTCGGCACCCTGCTCGCGGGCACGCTCGTGCATCTGCTCAAGCATGGCGCGGCCGAAGCCGTGACCCTCGTACTCGGGGAGCACACCGATGGTCTGAACGTCGGCGGTGTCGGCTACAACCATGGTTCCGCAGTAACCGATGGCGCGCCAGTCGCCCTCGCCGCTTTCCGGGTTCTCCCCCGGCAGCTCGAGCATGTAGTAGGTGCGGGTCGGGTGGGTCAGCTCTTCGAGGAACATGTCGATGTGCCAGGCGTCGGCGGGGAACAGTGTGGTTTCCATGCGGTGCATGGTCTGCACGTCGGCAAGTTCGGCAATGCGCAGGCGGGCACCCTGTGCTAGGTCGTCTCGCACGATATTTTCGGTAGCGCTCATTTAGTTCTCCTTCTGCGCGGCAGTCTGTGCAGCTGCCTGTGCGCCCTGCTTCTGCTGGCGGGCGAGCATTGCGGCGGGGACCTTTGCGTCCGAGTCGCGCAGGTACTGGGCGGAGGTGTCCTCGCTCAGGTTCTCTACGCCCAGGCGTGCCGCGGCGGCAACCAGGTACTCGGCGTGGGGGTGAACCTGACGGGCAGAATCGACGATGGTCCAGCCGTGCTCTTCGAGGGCCTCGGAGTACAGGCCGGCGCCGTAGCCGTAGGCGTAGGAGGGATCCCCACCGGGCAGAATTTCGGAGGCGGGGCATACGTTCGGTCCGTCCACCAGGCTGTAGCCTTCGGCGTTCACGCGGTAGCGGGCGGAGTAGACTTCGCGGCGGCGCGCATCGGAGAGTACGAGCAGCTCAGCATCTTCGATAAGATCAGCAGAAGCGAACGCTCGTTCTACGTTCTCTTCCTCGGCAACTGCGCCTGCTTCCCCGGCAGCCGCACCAGATACGGCGCGCTCAACCAGGGCGGTCAAGCTCATCATGCCGTACACCGGCACCGACCAGGCAAAACCCAGAGCGCGCGCAGTAACGATACCGGCACGAAGACCCGTAAAAGGTCCCGGACCGGTACCGGTCAGAATCGCATCCAAATCTTCGCCGCGCACGCCAGCGTCCTGCAGGGCAGCCCGCGCGTAGGGTCCCATCACCTCGGCATGGGAGCGGGTATCTTCGCTCTCGTAGCGGGCGAGGATTTCGAAGGACGCACCGGCTTCGGAGCCGTGCACACGGGCGAGCGCCACAGATGCGGTGGCGGATGAATCAAGGGCAAGTACTAGCACCCTATCATTCTAACGCGCGGGCTCTAGGCGCTCTGCAGGGCCTCTTTCAATGCGTCAAAAGCGTGCTCCCAGCGGGGGCCGAAGGCGCGCACCCGCAGCAGGCGAGGTTCGGGGGTGTCCGCGTCCTCGTCACTTTCGTCTTCGTCGTCCCAGCTGAACTCTTCGGCACCCGAGTAGGCAAAGCGCGCATCCGCACCAGTCAGACGGGTGAAGTCCAGCTCCAGGCGGGAATCGCTCAGGTGCTCAGCCTTATCGCGACCCCACTCGATGACGGTCACCGAGCGCGGCAGGGAGAACTCCAGGTCCAGGTCGTCGAGCTCTTCGGCACTGGAGAGGCGATAGGCGTCCACGTGCACCAGGTCGGGGCCGCCGGGTTGGGGTCCGTCCGGCAGGTTCGGGTGCACGCGCGAGAGCACGAAGGTCGGTGAGATAACGCCTTCGCGCACGCCCAGGCCTTCACCCAGGGAGCGGGTGAACGTGGTCTTGCCCGCACCGAGCTCGCCCGAAAGCAACAGTACGTCCCCTGCGTTCAGGTGCTGCGCCAGGGTGAGCGCCAGGCGGCGGGTATGGTCGGGGCCGGTCACATCCAGGTCGAGTGCGGCAGAAATATACTCAGCGCTCATTAGCCCTCCTGCTCCTGCCCGGTACCCCACAGCTCGTTCAGCTCAGCTTCAACCCAGGAGCCGCCAACGTAGAGGCGCTCCACGCGGGACGAAATGCGGGTCACGATTTCGTAGTTAATGGTCTGCGCGGCATCCGCCCACTCTTCCACGGGCGGGTTCTCACCGGCACCAAAAAGGATGGCGGGCGCACCCAGGTAGCCCAGGGCGGGGTCGCTCAGGCCGGGTTCGCCCAGGTCAACGACCATCTGGTCCATGGCGATGCGGCCGACCACGCGGTAGGTCTTACCTTCCGTATTGTTAGGCACGGAGCCGTTCTCCGCGTTCTGCGCGCCCGGGTAGATGCGCACCGGCGCGTTCTCCGCAATGCGCGGCACGCCGTCAGCGTAGCCGAGCGGCACCAGCGCCAGGGTAGTCGGCTTTTCGGTGTGGTAGCGCAGACCGTAGGAAACGCCCTGACCTGCAGGAACTTCCTTCACGGCGGCAATGTAGCTACCCAACGTCATGACGGGCTTTAGGCCCAGTTCCTCAGCGGTGACCTCCGGCAGCGGGGAAAGACCGTAGAGTGCAAGGCCGCAACGCACGCCGTCACCGAGCAGACGCTCCTCCGTGTCCCAACCCTCCAGCGAGGCGGTCAGGGTCGCCGGGGAGTTCGCCAGATGCACCATCTTCGGGTCCAGACCAGCCTCACGAGCCTGAGCCACAAAAGTATCCAGGGTGTCGAGCTGCTGTGCAGTCTCGGCGCGGGTCGGCTCATCAGCAACCGCCAGGTGGCTAAAAATACCCTCAACCGTAATCAGCCCAGACTCCTCCAGGAAGGCGGCGCGAGCCACCAGCGCAGGCCAATCCGCCGCGGTAGCACCGTTACGACCCAGACCAGTATCAGCCTTCAGATGCACGATAGCGCGCTCGCCGGTGCGTTCAGCGGCGGCGGCTACCGCCTCCAGGTCCCAACCGGAAACACCCAGGTGAATCTTCTCCTGCAGCGCCGCATCAAAATCGGTGGAGGGAGTATGCAACCATGCCATGAGCGGCGCCTCAATACCGTCAGCACGCAGTTCCAGCGCCTCGTTCAGGTGCACCACACCCAGCAGGTCAGCACCAGCGGCAATAGCCGAACGTGCCACCGGGTATGCGCCGTGCCCGTACGCATCCGCCTTAATCACTGCAATGAGCGCGCGGTCGCCAATAAGTTCCTTGAGTCGGCGCACATTATGTTCTAGCGCATCAAGGTCAATGGTGGCGCTTCGCTCTGCCTCTGCCGGGGTGCAGGGCGGGCAGTAGAGCGGTTCGGCAGGCTGCTGAGGGTGAGTCATGGTCCTTCACGGTCCTTCTGACGGGCGGGTACTACAGGCTGCGCTTGGGCAGCCTCTTTTCTACTAAATTCTAGACCTCCCGGTGTGCGAAAGTCCTATCGCGCTACACTAGGTCAGGTACACCTTTGAGAGAGGAAAGCATCGATGAGCACTCTGCCGCCGGTTCGGACGGTTCACGTGTATTCCATGCACACCGACCCTTTTGCGCAACCCGGTAGCGGAGATGCAGGCGGCATGAACGTCTATATTGCCCGGTCGGTGCACGCCATGCTGGAGCTCGATCCCGAGCTGCGGGTTGAGGTTTTCACCCTGAACCGTGGCGAGGCGCTTCCGGCCGATTCGCCGTTCCGTCAGCCTCCTCAGCCCGGCGAGCGCATTGTGCGCCACAGCCTTGATCTTCC
>CAUUAD010000133.1:0-4356 GCA_963542785.1 Rothia mucilaginosa | reverse complement strand
TCTACACGGCGCGGCGGGAATAATAAATCCCCGGCTCCGTTTACAGTGGTGATAAGGACAAATAGGGGAGGGAAAGCCGCCTGAGAGAATCCTCTCGCGGCAAAACCCTCTGCTTGGATAGCAGACAAGAAAATGGTAGGCTTAAATTCCGTGGTGAATGAAAAAAATAACGCTCTGAACGCGTCCTCTAACGACAAGGTAACCCGCCAGATTTTCGTGACCGGCGGCGTTGCATCTTCTCTCGGTAAGGGCCTGTCGGCCTCTTCCCTCGGTCAGCTTCTTCGCGCACGTGGCCTCTCTGTGACCATGCAGAAGTTCGACCCCTACCTGAACGTCGACCCCGGTACGATGAACCCCTTCCAGCACGGTGAAGTCTTTGTCACCGACGATGGTGCTGAAACCGACCTCGACATCGGACACTACGAGCGCTTCCTGGACGAAAACCTCGACCAGTCCGCTAACGTGACCACCGGCCAGGTCTACTCCTCCGTTATCGCAAAGGAACGCCGCGGCGAATACCTCGGCGACACCGTCCAGGTCATCCCTCACATTACCGACGAAATCAAGGCCCGCATGCGTCACGCAGCGGAAATTGACAACGCACCCGACATCATCATTACCGAAATCGGTGGTACTGTCGGCGATATCGAGTCCCTGCCCTTCATGGAAGCAGCACGCCAGGTACGCCGCGATGTTGGCCGCAAGAACGTCTTCTTCCTGCACGTTTCCCTGGTGCCCTTCATCGGCCCCTCCGGCGAGCTCAAGACCAAGCCGACCCAGCACTCAGTCGCAGCACTGCGCGGCCTGGGCATCCAGCCTGACGGCCTGATTCTGCGCTGTGAGCGTGAGGTCCCCGCATCGCACCGCTCCAAGATCGGTAACGCATGCGACGTGGACACCGACGCAGTCATCTCCTGCGCCGACGCACCCAGCATCTACGACATTCCCAAGACCCTGCACAGCCAGAAGCTCGACGATTACATCCTCGACTACTTCGGCATTGAAGCTCCCGCACCGGACTTCACCCAGTGGGACCGCCTGCTCGACGCAGTGCACCGCCCCGCAGCAGAGGTCAACGTTGGCCTGGTCGGTAAGTACATCGACCTGCCCGACGCATACCTGTCTGTCTCCGAGGCTCTGCGCGCCGGCGGCTTCGCAAACAACGTGAAGGTCAACATCAAGTGGGTTGCAGCCGACCTGTGCGCAAACGACGAAGATGCAGACCACCAGCTGCGCGACATGGACGCAATCCTCGTGCCCGGCGGCTTCGGCATCCGCGGCCTGGACGGCAAGATTGGCGCCCTCAAGTACGCACGTGAGCACAAGATCCCGACCCTGGGTATCTGCCTCGGCCTGCAGTCCATGGTCATCGAGTACGCACGCAACGTACTGGGCCTGCGCGAAGCATCCTCCACCGAGTTCGACCCGGAAACCTCCGTACCGGTCATCGCAACCATCGAAGAGCAGAAGCAGTTCGTCGAAGGTGCAGGCGACCTGGGCGGCACCATGCGCCTGGGCCTGTACAAGGCAAACCTTGTTCCCGGTTCTCAGGTTGCTAAGGCATACGGCGCAACCGAGGTTGCAGAGCGTCACCGCCACCGCTACGAGGTGAACAACGAGTACCGTGAGCAGCTTGAAGAAGCAGGCCTGCTCATCTCCGGTACCTCCCCGGACTCCTCGCTGGTCGAGTACGTGGAACTGCCCGCAGAGGCACACCCCTACTACGTGGCAACTCAGGCACACCCCGAGTACCGCTCGCGTCCGACCCGCCCGCACCCGCTCTTCGCAGGCCTGATTAAGGCTGCTCTGGAGCGCCGCGGCGCCTAATATCTAGGCACAAACGTTCAGCATCCCGCTCACCCCGCGCAGGGGAGGGTGGGATGCTTTCGTTTAAACCTGAACGTGCTTTAAACCGTGCCCGTACCTGACGCGCCAAACGTAACTGGGCAAAGAAGCCGCCTACAATGAAAGAATGAGCAACAACCAGCAGATTATTGATGCCCCCTCCGAACGCACCATCCGCACCCGCACCGTGAAGTACAGCGGCTACGTGATTGAAACGACCGTTGAAGAGTACGAACTCAACGAAAACACCGTGCTGACCCGCGACGTTGTGGAAATGCCCGGTGCCGTCGCCGTGGCGGTCCTCAACGACAACAACGAACTGCTGATGCTCAACCAGTACCGCCACCCGGTGCGCATGAACCTCTGGGAAGTACCCGCCGGACTGCTCGACATCGACGGTGAAGACCCCCTGGTCGCCGCGCAGCGCGAACTCGCCGAAGAGGCAGACCTGCAGGCAGACACCTGGAACGCTCTGACCGACTATTTCAGCAGCCCCGGCGCAACCAGCGAAGCAGGCCGCGTCTACCTGGCACGCGACCTTTCGGACCTGCCTGCCGAAGAACGCAGCGAACGCACCGAAGAAGAAGCCGAAATGACCTACCGCTGGGTGCCCCTCGCCGAGGCAGTACAGCTGGTGCTGGGCGGAAAGGTTCATAACGCGCTCGCTATCCAGGCGGTACTCGCCACCTACACGGCTGCGCAGAACAACTTTGAAGGCCTGCGCCCCGCCGAGGGCGGCTGGGAGTTCCACCCCTACATGGGACAGCGCCGCGAAAAGCCGGAGAACTTCCGCAACCACTAAGAACGGAACACAGAGCAGAACACAGGGCGGGGGATTAGCCCTGCCTAGGGCAAACCTAAACGTCAAGAGGCCCAAACATCAACAGAACCGACAGAGGAGATAGCGTGAAGCAGGCAAAAAGCACGGTGAGCAAGACACCCCGCGGTGCGGGTCTGCTCGGCGTGCCCTCTTCTGCCGGTTCCTCCGTGCTGGGTTCTTCTAGTAGGGGTTCTTCTGCCCTGGGTGCTTCCCACCAGGAGGCGCAGACCCCGCTCCAGAGAGCAATCGAGCAGTACCTCATCCACCTGCGCGTGGAGCGAGGAAGCAGCGAACACACCATCGCCTCCTACGCGCGCGATTTGCGACGATACAGCGCCTACATGGCGACCCTCGGCGTCATCGACCCCGAACGCATCACCACCGCGCAGGTGCGTTCCTTCATGCGGGAGCTCGCCGCCCCCACCGTACAGCTTGCCGGATTTGAAGCGGGGGAGAAGAACAACCAGAACGCGCAGGAAGCTCAGGAAGCGCAGGAAGAAGCCGCAGAATCGCTGGCGCTGATGATTGCTTCCGAATCGGGGCGAGGTGCTGGAAACGGGCGTGCTGGAAAAGGTCGTGCCGGACAGCCGGAGAAAGCCGGGGCACCAGAAAAAGAAACGCCAACCGCTGAAGGGGCACCGAACCTGCCCCTGCCCTTGGGACCGAACTCCATCGCCCGCACCATGGCGGCAGTCCGCGGAGCACACGCCTTCTGGGTCTCCGCGCTCATCGTGCCCACCGACCCGGCAGCACCGGTCACCCCGCCCAAGAACGTTAAGCGCCTACCCAAAGCAGTCAGCGTAGAAGACATTCAGCGGCTACTTGCCGTACCCGACCGCGAAACCGCCACCGGGCTACGCAACCGAGCCATACTCGAATTCCTCTACGCCACCGGCGCGCGCGTGAGCGAAATGCTCAACGCCGATATCGACGACGTTCACTTCGAGGGAACCCTCACCGATGAAGACGGCAACCAGATCACTCTGCCCGGCTACGTTCGACTCTTCGGTAAGGGAAATAAAGAACGGCTCGTACCCATCGGTAGCTACGCCCAAAAAGCAATCCAAGACTACCTGGTGCGTGCCCGCCCCTCCCTCGTAGCGCACGGTAAAGGCACCGCCGCGCTCTTCGTCAACGGACGAGGCGGCAGACTCGGACGCCAAGGCGCCTGGCTTATCCTCAAAGAAGCCGCCGAAGCCGCCGGGCTCAGCTCTGACTTCTCGCCGCACTCCATGCGCCATAGCTTCGCAACGCACCTGCTGCAGGGCGGTGCCGATATTCGCGTGGTGCAAGAACTGCTCGGGCACGCCTCCATTGCCACCACTCAGGTGTACACCAAGGTCACGCCCGAGGGGCTCATGGAGGTGTACCGCATGGCGCATCCGCGTGCTCACGAACGGGGATAAAACCCCGTCAATCCGCGGAACAGCCGCTCTTGAGGTAACCTTATAGACAACGCTTAAACTTTAAAACTTCGAATTCATTGATGAAGGTGAACCATTGACTGAAGCTCAGGCTCAAGAACTCGGCCCCACCGGTCGACCCCTGCGCGTATACCCCGACCCGGCTCCGCTGAGCAGCCACGGTCCCGCCCGCATTATCTCTATGGTGAATCAGAAGGGCGGCGTGGGTAAGACCACCTCCACCATTAACCTGGGCGCGGCACTGGCAGAATGCGGCCGTAAGGTGCT
>CAUUAD010000132.1:0-4402 GCA_963542785.1 Rothia mucilaginosa | reverse complement strand
TCGCCCCTCGGCACACATGCGACTTATTCAGCCGACTCTAGAGCTACACCGTAGCGGCCTCAGCCTCCGGGAAGTAGCAAGCATAACCGTGATCCTCACCCTCAACGTGGGTCAGTTCCGGCATCTCCTCCAGGCAACGACGCTTCTTGTCCTCAGGCAGGAGCTTGAAGACCGGGCAACGGCTCGAGAAGCCACAGCCCTTAGGCGCGTTCACCGGAGTGGGCAGGTCGCCCTCAAGCATAATGCGGTGGCGCTTTGCCTCGACCTCGGGATCCGGAACAGGAATTGCCGAGAGCAGTGCACGGGTGTACGGGTGGATCGGGTTGTCGAACACCTGGTCGACGTCACCAATCTCAACAATACGACCCAGGTACATCACTGCAACGCGGTCGGATGCGTGGCGAATCACCGCGAGGTCGTGAGCAACCATCAGGTAGCTCAGGCCCAGGTTTGCACGCAGCTCCTCCAGCAGGTTAATCACGCCAGCCTGGACGGACACGTCCAGTGCGGACACCGGCTCATCCAGAACCACGAGCTTGGGGTTCACGGCCAGAGCGCGGGCGATACCGATACGCTGACGCTGACCGCCAGAGAACTGGTTCGGGAAGCGGTTCACGTGGTCAGGCTGCAGACCCACAATGTGCATCAATTCGATGACGCGCTTCTTGATGTCTGCCTTGTTCATGCCCTGGTTTTCCAGAGGCTCAGCAAGCACCTCGTAAACGGTGAAGCGCGGGTCCAGAGCACCGGTGGGGTCCTGGAACACCATCTGCTGGTTCTTACGCAGCTCAAGAATCTCACCTGCGGACTTGCCGTCCTTGGTGGAGGTTCCGTTAATCAGAATCTCACCGTCGGTGTTCTTGTTGAACTCCATGATTTCCAGCAGGGTGGTGGTCTTACCACAACCGGACTCACCCACGATGGAGAAGCACTCGCCCTCGCGAATGTCGAAGGACAGGCCGTTCACAGCCTTCACAGTGCCCACGCGGCGCTTAATCAGCGCACCCTTCATGAGCGGGAAGTGCTTCTTGACGTTGCGGACCTCCAGGACGGGGGCGCGCTCCTCACGCGGAATACCGTCGTACTTCGATACCGGGGGCTCCGGAACCGGGTACAGCTCATCAGCGGTCTTACCGACCAGCTCCTGAGAGATGGTGCAGGAGGAGTAGTGACCCTCGCCAAAGCCTTCCAGCAGCTGCAGATCGGGCTCGCCGTTGGAGTCCTGGCAACACTGGCCACCACTCTTAGCGATGGGGCAACGCGGGCGGAAGGAGCACGCGGTCACCGGGTTGATCAGGTTCGGAGGGGTACCCTCAATCGGAACCAGGGAGATCTTCTCGGAACGGTCCACACGCGGAACCGCACCCAGCAGACCGATGGTGTACGGGTGGGAGGGATGCTTGTACAGGTCCTCTGCCTTCGCAATCTCCACCGGCTTACCGGCGTACATCACCAGAATGTCGTCAGCCATACCGGCCACAACACCCAGGTCGTGGGTAATCATGATGGTCGCTGCGCCGGTCTCTTCCTGAGCCTTCTGCATAACCTCCAGCACCTGCGCCTGAATGGTCACATCCAGAGCGGTGGTGGGCTCATCGGCGATGAGCACGCGGGGGTCATTCGCAATCGCCATAGCGATCATAATGCGCTGACGCATACCGCCGGAGAACTCGTGCGGGAAGGAACGCAGGCGGTCAGCCGGCGAGGGGATACCCACCATACGCATCAGTTCGATGGAACGGTCCTTGATAGCCTGCTTGCTCATGCCCTTGTTGTGGACCTTGAGCACCTCAGCAATCTGATCACCAATGGTGTACACGGGGGTCAGCGAGGACAGCGGATCCTGGAAGATCATAGAGATCTCCTTGCCGCGGTATGCGCACATTTCCTTATCGCTCAGACCCAGCAGCTCGGTGCCGTTGTACTTAACCGAACCGGTGATGTCAGCGGTGGTCGGGTGCAGGCCCATGATCGCCATGGAAGCAACGGACTTACCGGAACCGGACTCACCCACAATACCCAGGGTCTTACCGGGGTACAGGTCAAAGTTCACACCGCGAACAGCGTGCACGACGCCATTCTCAGTGTTGAAGCGGACGTTGAGGTCCTTAACGCTCAGAACGGGAGAGGTACTCATTAGTTCTTCGCCTCCTTTGCAGCAGCAGCGGGTGCCTCTGCCTTCTCGTTCTTCTTGGACTTCTTGATCTTACCGACCGACATCGAAGTCGGGTCGAATGCGTCACGCAGACCGTCGTTCATGAGGGCCAGCGGACCAACCAGCAGGAAGAAGAACAGAACCGGGAACCAGAACATGTGCGGCAGGGTGTTAATCTGCTGCGAAGCATCCGAAATCAGCGAGCCCAGCGAGTAGTTGGGGTACTTAATACCGATGCCGATGAAGGAGTAGGCGACCTCAGAGAGCACAGCGCCCATGATGCCGCTGGTGAAGTTCAGAACCAGCAGGGAGCCAATGTTCGGAACCAGGTGGCGCATCACAATCTTGAAGGGGTGCACACCCATGTAGCGTGCAGCCTTCACGAAGTCGCGGTTGATGAGGGACTGCGCCATTGCACGAATAACACGGGCGCTACCCATCCAGCCGAAGGCAATCAGCACTGCAGAGAGCAGAACCCAGGTGGGGACGCTCTTCTGAATCTGCTTACCAACCTGACCGTTGATCAGAATAGCCAGAATCAGCAGCGAGGGAACCATGATCAGGGTCTCGAGGATGAACAGCATAATCTTGTCGATCCAGCCACCGAAGTACGCCATCACACAGCCGTAAACTGCGGAGATGAACACAGTGGCCAAACCGACGACCACACCAATTTGGAGAGAGGTCCAGACGGCCTCAGACATCATGGCGAACACGTCATTACCCGCGATGGTGGTACCGAACCAGTGCTCGGCCGAGGGGCCTTCACCCAGCGCCATGTAGTCAATGTCGTTGGGCTTGTACTTGGTCAGGTACTTACCGAACAGACCGAACAGACCCATGCAGATGAACACGCACAGACCGAAGACTGCAGCCTTGTTACGCAGGAAGCGGCGCAGAATAATAACGCTCTTGTTGATGACCTTGAAGTCACCGTTCTCCTGTACCACCGGTACGGAGGAAGTTGCAGTTACCTGACTCATGAGATCCTCACTCGGGGGTCGACGATGGTGGTAGCGATATCAGCGATGATCGCACCGACAGCGAACAGTGCAGAACCGTACGCGAGGGTCACGGTCGCAGCGTTCACGTCCTGCGCGGAAATGGAGTCAATCGACCACTTACCGATACCGGGCCATGCAAAGACGGTCTCGGCGAAGAATGCACCCGCAAAAATCATCGGAATCTGGTACGCGATAGACTGTGCCACGGGAATGAAGGAGACGCGCAGTGCGTGGCGAGTAATCGCCTGGTTACGGGTCAGGCCCTTAGCACGAGCGGTACGCACGAAGTCAGCGTTCACGTTATCGAGCAGGTACTGACGCTGTGCAATCTGGTAACCAGCCCAACCGAAGATGGTCATACAGAAGGTCGGCACGATGTAGTGCGCCGCCATATCCATGGTGATTTCCCAGAATCCGGTCAGACCCGGAGTCGAAATACCGGTCACATAGAAAATCTTCTCTCCACCATTAGCAACGGCGATGTTGTTGATAGTGGTCGCGCCCTGCTGCACCACGAAGTAAGCAACGGGAGCGGGGATGATGTAGACCAGGTAGGAGTAACCGGTGATAACACGGTCAGAGAACTTGTACTGGCGAGCTGCCGAGTACACACCCAGGGCAATACCAATCACAATCGAGAGAATGGTAGCCACCAGCAGCAGGCGGGTAGAAACCCACACGCGCTGGCCAAATTCCTGGTTAATGTACGCGCCGTTGGGGCTACGGCCCCAATCGAACTTGGTGACCACATTGGTCAGCCACTGAACGTAGCGGTCCCAGGGGTTCATTTCGGGATCGAGACCCAGGGATGCGAAGTTACGGTTCACCTGCTCGGGGCTAGGCTTCGGAACCTTTTCCTGCTCCAAGAGGGCAGGCTTCAGGGCAGTAACCGCTGCAAAGTAACCCATCGTGGTCGTAATAAAGACCATGACGAGGTACGTCAGCGATCGCTGGAGGATGTACCTAAACATGGGACGGTTCCCCTCCTTGTGTAGATGTCGGTGTCATAGGCATGTGTGTCATGCTGTCCTAGCGCACTGCTTCGTGATGACTGTCACTAGGAGCATAGTTACTTTATCTTATATAGCCTGTAACACTTCCACCAAACCCACATTGGGCACTTTCACCCCTTAGAACAGCCTGTACGCAAGCTAAAAGGGAGCTGAGTAAAAAAATGCCCCGGAATACCGGGGAAAAGGGGCGGATTAACAATTTTTACGAAAATTTTACATCCGAAACAATT
>CAUUAD010000131.1:0-4417 GCA_963542785.1 Rothia mucilaginosa | reverse complement strand
GGATCCGTTGATGTTGTTCGGTGTGTACTGTTGCGCCGCCGGTTTCGCGGGTGAAGCTCGCGGGTAAATCCCGGGTTGGGCGCCACGATGGTTCAACCATTGTAGGCGCCGCCTCCTAGCTTGTGCCGTTGAAACGCGTTGTGTGCGGCGGTCCAGTCGGTGATGTGGTGTTTCCCCGACCCCCTGCAACCAGAATTGGGTAGTTGGGGTAGAGGGAAGAATAGCGCAGGGCGGGGTACCGGCACCCCAAAGGTGCCGATACCCCGCCCTGATGGCGCCCGCGCCTCCACGTGGGAGGGTGGGGCACCTGATGTATTTAGTGCATCCAGCCGGTAATCAGGCCGTTAGCGAAGAAGATGAGGAACACTGCGGAAACCACGTACATGAGCCAGTGAACTTCCTTGCCGCGACCCTGCACCAAGCGGATGAAGACGTAGGACAGGAAGCCTGCGCCGATACCGTCCGCGATGGAGTATGCCAGCGGCATGAAGATGATGGTCATGAACGCGGGGATACCCAGACCCCAGTCGTTCCAGTCGATGTTCACTGCCTGGCGGATCATCAGGAAGCCAACGAACACCATTGCGGGTGCAACAGCTTCGAAGGGCACGATGGTGACCAGCGGGGACAGGAAGATCGCGACGAGGAACAGTGCGCCGGTGACGACGTTCGCGAAGCCGGTGCGTGCGCCCGCGCCGATACCGGTTGCGGACTCCACGAAGATCTGGCTTGCGGAGGAGGAGGTGCCACCGCCGGCTACGGAGCCGAGGGCGTCCACGAGCAGGACCTTGTCGACGTTCTCGATCTGGCCGTCCTTGATGGTGCCTGCTTCGGTTGCGAGACCGACGGAGGTGCCCATTGCGTCGAAGAACGCGGAGATGAGGATGGTGAAGATCAGCAGAACAGCTGCCATGCCACCGAGGGTGCCGAAGGCAGCGAACAGGTCAGCGGAGCCGAACAGGGAGAAGTTGGGCAGCTTGCTGGTGTTGGAGTCCCAGACGGGGACGTTCAGGGACCAGCCGGTGGGGGACTCGAGCGACCTGCCGGAGGGCACGACCTTCTCCAGGATGATGGAGAGGGCGGTGGAGGCGAGCACGCCGTAGAGGATTGCACCCTTCACGTTGCGGATGAACAGCGCAATGGTGAGGAACAGGCCGAAGAGGAAGACGAGGGTGGGCCAGCCGAGCAGGTGGCCGCTGACACCGAAGGAGACGGGCACGGTGGTGCCTGCTGCGTCGGGCATGCGGCGGATAATACCTGCGTTGACGAGGCCGATGAAGGCGATGAAGAAGCCGATACCGACGACGATTGCGACCTTGAGCGATTCGGGGACCGCGTTGAACACTGCGGTGCGGAAGCCGGTCAGCACGAGGATGGTCATCAGCACACCAGCCCATACGACGAGGCCCATGATGGCGGGCCAGGTCAGTCCGGGGGTGGAGGCGATGGTGGTTGCCAGCAGTGCGTTCACGCCGAGGCCTGCCGCCATGGCGAAGGGCTGCTTGGCGATGACGCCCATGAGGATGGTCATGACGCCTGCGACCAGTGCGGTCATTGCTGCGACCTGCGGTACGCCGAGCGCGTTGCCGGATGCGTCCTTGCCGAGGCCGATGATGAGGGGGTTCAGCACGACGATGTAGCTCATCGCGAAGAAGGTGGCGAGGCCGCCGCGGAATTCTGCGGCGATGGTGGAGCCTCGCTCAGTGATCTTGAAGTAACGGTCCAGTGCGCCCTTGGCTTCTGCCTTGGGGTTCTGGGGAGCCGCGGTGTTCTCAGAAGACATTCGTGAAAATCCGTAGATACTCTCGTAGGGGCGGGGTTCGGGGTTCCGATCCCGCATAAAAAAGTGTCACTTCCCGGTGTGTTGGGGAGGTGACACTGTTGTTACCGCAATATTCTACGGTTAAAGTTTCTCTAAGCGTTAATCCAGGAAATTCCCAGCTTTCGTTCAGAGATCTTTTGTGGGAGGCGTAATAGCGGTAACTATCTCTCGCCCCTGCGCGAACAATGATAGTTTGTTAGGTTAGTAGACCCTAAGTTTCTGCTATATTCGAGGTGAAACATGCGTCGCCGGATGCCAGGTTCTGTGTGGTGAGCCTTTTTCGGCATAGATGAGAATTCGGCATAGATGAGAAGGAACCCACCGTGACTGAAACTCCCCAGGAAAACACCGCTGAGAATTACCCCGCCGCGGAATCCCTGCCGGTACGCCAGCGCGCCGTCGTAGCAACCGACCGCCCCGCCCGATACATCAAGCAGCTCGGCTCGCACATGGGCCGCAAGCTCGGCACCGCAGAACTGCCCGACGGTATCCGCCTCACCTTCAACCGCGACGGTATTTTCCGCGGCTACGGTGACCTGCGCGAAATCGACGGTGCCCTCATCATGGAGGTGCGCGCCGAAAGCGACGAGTTGGCTGCTGGTCTGGCGGATGTGCTGGACCGCCACCTGGTCCGCTTCGGTGAGCGTGACGAACTGGTCGTCACCTTCGAGGCGGTACCCGCCTCCTAGTCCCTGCTTTCTAGTCTTCGTTACCCTGCCCCGCCCTCCTGCACCTCGGAGGGTGGGGCAGTTTTTACGCCCGCCGCGTGCGCAGGGTTCCGGAACCGACCGTGCCGCACCTCCCCGGATTAGGTGACCCCGCCCGGATTAGGTGACAGAAAATTGTCCTATTTAGTGGGCGACGACATATAAGCCCCCGAACACCCGTCAATCCCCGGTAAAATAGGCAGGAAGTGAACACTAAGCTCACCGCCTGTTCGCGCCGCACCGGGCGCCGGACGGTGAACTTCGAAAGGAAGATTTTCGTGTCTGAAGCAGCACGCCCCCTGCGCGTCGCCGTTATTGGTGCAGGTCCCGCCGGTATTTACACCGCCGACATCCTCACCAAGTCTGAAGAGGTCCGCACCGGCGCCGTCGAGGTCGCCATCGACATCTTCGACCGCTACCCCGCCCCCTTCGGCCTGATCCGCTACGGTGTGGCACCGGATCACCCCCGTATCAAGGGCATCATCACCGCGCTGCACAAGGTCTTGGACCGCGGCGACATCCGTTTCTTCGGCAACGTCGAATACGGCAAGGACCTGACCCTCGCCGACCTGCGCGAACACTACGACGCCATCATCTTCGCAACCGGCGCGATTTTTGATGCACCCCTGAACATTAAGGGCATCGACCTGGACGGCTCCTACGGCGCAGCAGACTTCGTCTCCTGGTACGACGGCCACCCCGACTACCCCCGCACCTGGCCGCTCGAAGCTGAGCAGGTTGCAGTGCTCGGTAACGGCAACGTCGCCCTGGACGTCTCCCGCATCCTCTCCAAGCACGCTGACGACCTGCTCGTCACCGAAATCCCCGACAACGTCTACCAGGGTCTGAAGGCTTCCCCCGTGACCGACGTGCACGTCTTCGGTCGCCGCGGCCCCGCACAGATGAAGTTCACCCCGCTCGAGCTGCGCGAACTCGCACACTCCCGCGACGTGGACATCGTCCTGTATGAAGAGGACTTCCAGTTCGACGCTGCTTCCGAAGAAGCAATGGAGAAGAATGCCCAGACTAAGGTCATGATGAAGACCCTGCGCGGCTGGCTGGAAGACCAGAAGACCAACGAGCAGACCGCATCCCGCCGCCTGCACCTGCACTTCCTGCAGTCCCCGCACGAGATCCTCGGCGAAGACGGCAAGGTCGTGGGCCTGCGCATGGAACGCAACAAGCTCGACGGCAACGGCGGTATCATCGGCACCGGCGAGTACGTGGACTACCCCGTACAGGCTGTCTACCGCGCGATCGGCTACTTTGGTTCCGAACTGCCCGAAATCGGTTACGACGACAAGCGCGGCGTCATCACCAACGTTGAGGGTCGCGTCGTGGACGAGAACGGCGAGGTCGTTCCCGGCCTGTACGCATCCGGTTGGATCAAGCGCGGCCCCGTCGGCCTGATCGGCTCCACCAAGTCTGACGCACTCGAGACCATCACCCACCTGCTCGAGGACCGCGAGAACCTCTACACCGCAACCGAGCCGGACGCAGAGGCATTCAGCGCCTACTTGGACTCCAAGGGCATCAAGTACACCACCTGGGAAGGCTGGCACCGCCTGGACGATCACGAGAAGGCACTGGGCGCAGCATCTAAGGACGCTGCCGGTGAGCCTCGCGCCCGCGTGAAGGTTGTGGACCGCGACGAGATGATCAACATCTCCCGCGGCGAGTAATCTTTACGTGTAGTACGTAGAGCATAGAAATCGACCCCGTACCGTTAGCCGGTGCGGGGTTGATTTTTGCCTATATATAAGGAGGCTCCATATACAAGGAGGGGGGTGTCAGGGGGGGGCAAGCTCGAGAAGCGCCCGACTGGAAGAGCTGTCGAAAGAGCGGTTAAAGAAACCCACCCCGCACCATGAGGTCATGCGGGGTGGGT
>CAUUAD010000130.1:0-4484 GCA_963542785.1 Rothia mucilaginosa | reverse complement strand
GAAATTCTGCGCGGACGCATTGACGGCCTGGACGTTGACACCCAGGTGGTTGACGCCTCCAGCGTGAACGCACCCGATGTTCCCGAGACTGGCGTGACCTTCGCTGAGAACTCCCTGCTGAAGGCGCGCGCTGTTGCCGAGGCAACCGGTCTGGTCGCTATTGCTGACGATTCCGGGCTGTCGGTGGATGTGCTCAACGGTGCTCCCGGTATTTTCTCGGCGCGCTGGGCGGGTAGCCACGGCGATGACACCGCGAACCTGAACCTGCTGCTGGCTCAGCTGAGCGATATTCCTGCCGAGCACCGCGGCGCGAAGTTCTGCTGCGCGGCGTCGGTTGCCTCCCCGAACGGTTTTGAGGCGGTCGAGTACGGCGAGCTGCCCGGCGAGCTGCTGACCGCACCGGCGGGGGAGGGCGGCTTCGGCTACGACCCGATCCTGCGCCCCGTGGAGCTGAACGGTGAGAACGCCCTGTACGAGGGGCAGTACGCTGGCAAGTCTTGCGCTGAGATTCCCGCCGAGATTAAGAACTCGATTAGCCACCGTGCGCGTGCTTTTGAGGCGCTGATTCCTCAGATTGCTGCGGCGCTGGCTTCCTAAAACCGCTGTCTAAAACCGTCTCTGAGGTGCCAGAGCATACTCGCTGTGCCGCTCCGTTGGGTGGAAACGCGGGGGTTGGGTACGATTTTTTCGTGCATCCCCCTAAAATCCCCCACAGGGATACCAATTAAAGGCACAATAGTGTGAGAAGCTTTACCTCAAGGTTAGTGACACCAAAGAAACTCGTCTGCTGAAGGTACCTTCGGCAGACGAGTTTTGCTATTGAAGAGCCTTTCAGCGGGGCATCTGTCCGACGCTTGCTGTCACCGACCGCGGTAGAAAAACCTGCAGCGAAAGAGACACACCGATGCTCATCCTTCTTCTGCTGATGGCACTCGCCCTTGCCGCCGGATGCTGGGCGTACTCCTACGTGTGGCGCGGACTGAACCGCCGCGTCATTGCCGCCGTGAAGGTGGTCGACCCGATGATTACGCTCGGCCCGTACGTCATGGCGGCGTGGGTGGCGTTCATGGCTCTGATCGCCACGAATATCTGGGCGACCGGAACCCTGCACACTGTGCTGACGATTATTTTCTGGGTGGTT
Source organism: Rothia mucilaginosa (assembly GCA_963542785.1). GTDB lineage: Bacteria > Actinomycetota > Actinomycetes > Actinomycetales > Micrococcaceae > Rothia > Rothia mucilaginosa_G. The sequence goes on along the minus strand of CAUUAD010000130.1, from coordinate 3,343 downwards.
GCCGCAGGGTGCCTCGGCTGGGCTGGATTCTGGCTGCTCATGCACTGCCTGGGCGGCCAAACCCCCGGCAAGCGCCCGATGTGGTGGCGTGAGGCGGTTGCCGCGAAGTTCGCCTGGCGTAACCTCTCGCGCATGCCCGCCTACCTGGGTGCTCGCACCAGCATCCTGCCGGTGGAGAACCCGCACCTGACCAAGCCGTATTCGGGATCGTGGACTCGCCCGCTCGGTGCGACCATGCCCGGGTACAGCTCCAACGGCGAGTTTATTGAGGGCTTTGACGAGTTCGGTCGCAAGATGCCGCATATCTACCCTGTAGGCCCTGAACCGACCATTTTTGAGATGGCGCGCTGGGGTAAGTCGGTCAGCTCCGATCAGCTGCTGACGACCTTCCTGCCGACGGCTCCGTTCGAGCGTCTGCGTCTGCCCGGCACCATGACGGGCCCCTTCACCTTTGCGGGGGAGGTGCCGCACGGTGCGGTGACGAAGTGGCCTCGCCGCAGCGGCGCCAACCGCGCCTTCGGCTCCTACGCTCGTCTGGGTGAAATCACCGAACGCAAGGTGGAGCTGCTGGTCGACCACCGCATCATTGCGGCACTGCAGACCACCCGCGAAAGCTACGAACGCCGACACAGCTGGATGCTTGCCTTCACTGATATTGCAGACGGCGACTTCACGATGGACGCCGATATGAACGGCAACCTGCGCATCACCTTCGGCATGGTCACCGAGGGCTACGAGACTCCGTGGGTCTTCACCAGCACCCTGAAAGACAGCCCGCGTCTGCGCCGCAAGGTGCACCACGCCATGAGGGAACGCCGCGTGCTCAAGCAGAGCAGCGGCGAGCTGATGGACTGGTACTTCGTGCCGAAGCTTAGCGAGTTCCCGCACGGCCCGGTCACGAATGAGCTTCCCGAAGAGTTCTACTTCAAGTCCAATATCATGGTTACGAACCGTCACGAGAGCTCCTCGCGCGCCTCGGGTGAGGCTCACTAGGGGAAGGAACGTGGGAACAGAGCAGCGCATTAGCGGTGACTGTCTTAATCACTCTTTTCCCCAAGCCACGCTAGAATAGAGTTCCGAACGTTGAACGCTCTGCGGGGCACGACACGCGTCGTGCCCCGCTGTCGTTCTGCCCCCGTAGCACTTGAGCCGGACTCGCACTCCGCCCGGTGGCACGCGTTCACCACCGCAGACATATTCACCCGAAAGGAATCCCGTGGCGTCTTCGAACTACACCGCCCGTCACCTCTCCGTGCTGGAAGGTCTGGAAGCTGTACGCAAACGCCCGGGCATGTACATTGGCTCCACTGACTCGCGCGGCCTGATGCACTGCCTCTGGGAGATTATCGACAACTCGGTGGATGAGGCGCTCGCCGGTTTCGGCCAGTCCATCCAGGTCATTCTGTACCGTGACGGTTCGGTTGAGGTGCGTGATGATGGCCGCGGTATCCCCACCGACATTGAGCCGCGCACCGGCCTGTCCGGTGTGGAGGTCGTGTTCACTAAGCTGCACGCCGGCGGTAAGTTTGGCGGCGGCTCCTATAATGCCTCCGGTGGTTTGCACGGTGTGGGCGCTTCCGTGGTGAACGCGCTGTCTTCCCGCCTGGATGTGCAGGTGGACCGCAGCTCGAAGACCTATCAGATGTCCTTCCGCCACGGCATTCCCGGCTTCTTCGAGTCCGGCCGCACCCCCAAGCCCGATGATCCGTTCACTCCCGCAACCGAGGGCACTGACGCCCTGCAGATTGTGGGTCGCGCTAAGCGTGGCGTGACCGGCACCCGTGTGCGCTATTGGGCTGACCCGCAGATTTTCACCCCCGACGCCAAGTTCAGCTACGATGACTTGGCGGCTCGTGCGCGCCAGACCGCATTCCTCATTCCGGGTCTGCGTATTTGCATCCGCGATGAGCGCCGCCTGCCCGGCACCCCCGGCGAGTTGGAGCCCCACGAGGAAGTTTTCCAGTACGACGGCGGCATTAGCGAGTTCGTCGAGTTCTTGGCGCACGATGAGCGTATTACCGACACCTGGCGTTTTAGCGGCAGCGGCTCTTTTACCGAGACCGTGCCCGTGCTGGGTGAGGACGGCCGCTCGCAGCTGACCGATGTGGAGCGCGATTGTGAAGTGGACGTTGCGCTGCGCTGGGGTATTGGCTACGAGACGACGGTCCGTAGCTTTGTGAACATTATTGCCACCCCCAAGGGTGGTACTCACACTACCGGTTTTGAGCAGGGTCTGCTGCGCGTGATGCGCAAGCACCTTGCCGATAATGCCCGCAAGTACAAGGTGGGTAACGACAAGATTGAGAAGGACGACGTGCTCGCCGGCCTAACCGCCGTGCTGACCGTGCGTCTTGCCGAGCCGCAGTTTGAGGGTCAGACCAAGGAGATTTTGGGTACCCCGGCGGTTCGCCAGATCGTATCGAAAGTTGTGGGGGACGCCCTGAAGGCTCGCCTGGAGTCGACCGCCCGTGCGGAGAAGGCTCAGGCGACCGCTCTGTGCGAGAAGGTCGTCTCTGAGATGAAGACCCGCGTTTCGGCGCGCATCCATAAGGAAACTCAGCGCCGTAAGACCGCGCTGGAGTCTTCGTCCATGCCCACCAAGCTGGTGGATTGCCGTTCAACCAATGTTGAGCATTCTGAGCTGTTCATCGTGGAGGGTGACTCGGCGCTGGGTACTGCGCGTCTGGCGCGTTCTTCCTCGTATCAGGCGCTGCTGCCGATTCGCGGTAAGATCCTGAACACTCAGCGTGCTTCGGTGACTGATGTGCTCGCGAATGCTGAGTGCGCGGCGCTGATTCAGGTCATCGGTGCGGGCTCGGGTCGTACCTTTGACCTGGACTCTGCTCGCTACGGCAAGGTCATTATGATGACCGATGCGGACGTGGACGGCGCCCACATTCGTACCCTGCTGCTGACTCTGTTCTACCGTTACATGCGTCCGCTGATTGAGGCTGGTCGCGTGTACGCTGCGGTTCCGCCTCTGCATCGTGTGGAGGTGGTGCGCCGCGGTAAGCCGAACGAGATGGTGTACACCTACTCGGAGAAGCAGCTGCACGAGCTTCTGGATTCTTTGCAGGAGCAAGGTGTGTCTTATAAGGAACCCATTCAGCGTTATAAGGGTCTGGGTGAGATGGACGCTGACCAGCTTGCTGAGACGACGATGGATCCGCGTCATCGCATGTTGCGCCGTATTCGTATTGAGGATGCGGAGGCTGCTGAGCGTGCATTCTCCCTGCTGATGGGTTCTGAGGTGGCTCCGCGTAAGGAATTCATCATTGCGGGTGCTCATCAGCTGGATACTGAGAGCATCGATATGTAGTTTGCGGTGTACCTTGCGGGGTAG